>JAFIEX010000081.1 GCA_020832365.1 Crocinitomicaceae bacterium | reverse complement strand
GTAAAATTTTTATTATTTTTCCGAAACATTGACGATGATACTGCGTGAGAGAAACAAAATTTATCCAGAGCAACAAGGAAAAATGGGAAAGATTTGAAGCCTTAGAAAAGACCGGGGCTTATCAACCAGAAGAACTTAGCAAGTTGTACGCTAGTATTAACGATGACTTAAGTTATGCAAAAACTTTTTATGAACGGCGAACAGTTCGAGCTTATTTAAATCATTTGGCGCAAAAAGTAATTCTCAAAATCAACCATAGTCATAAAGAGCCTGCCCGAAATATACTGAATTATTTTGCTATCACCCTACCATTAGAAATCTATAGGGCTCGTAAAAATTTCCTTTTGGCTTTCACGCTGTTTTTGTTCTATGCGCTTATTGGGGCTTTGTCTACCCACGTTTATCCGGACTTTGCAAAAACAGTACTCGGAAGTGGCTATGTAGATCTAACAGAAAAAAACATAGCAGAAGGTAACCCTTTAGGAATTTATGGTGATTCTGGACAAGCAATGATGTTTTGGGGAATAACACTCAATAACATTACGGTGGCCCTACTCTGTTTTTTAGGTGGAATCTTTTTTGGTATTTTCACACATATCATCCTCTTTAAAAACGCTGTTATGGTTGGCGTCTTCCAGTATTTTTTCCAAACGCAAGGCTTATTGTATGTCTCGTTTTTAGGGATATGGATACATGGAGCGTTCGAGATTTCTGCAATCATAGTTGCTTCAGGTGCTGGACTAACCATTGGCAATGCATTGCTATTTCCTGGCAAACATGCGCGTTTAGCATCTTTTCAATTTGCGGCGAAAAGAGGTATCCGAATCATGCTTTCTCTAATCCCAGTATTCGTTATTGCTGGTTTTTTAGAAAGCTACGTTACGCGAAACTATCAGGTTTTAGGCGATGCCACAAAATGGACAATCATCATTATATCCTTTGCCATCATGCTCTTCTATTATGTCTTTTTCCCTATGTATGTAGCACACAAAAATCCAGCATTAGTGGAGATTAAACAACCCATTGGCAAACCAAAAACTGACGATTTCAAAGTGAAACAAGCCTTCTCTTTTGGTGAACTTATTCAAACCATCTTCCAGTTTTACTTAAGCAACTTCAGAAAGGTACTTCGACCAATTTTCAACTTATGTTTCCCTATTATTTTGCTGATTATTGGCTATCAAATTGCACGTTCTCCGGAATTATTATATGTGCAATACAATTTCGATTGGGCTGCTCATCTCAGTATTTTGTTTGGAAATTACAATAGTTCCACATTTACAGGTATAGGTGATTTTATTGCCACTTTAACTTGGATACCAATACTATGCATTATTTATGCAAGTACTTTTTACGCTATTGGACAATCTCAAGGTAACTATCAAGACATTAAATTTACTGCTTTTTTAAGAAAGTATTGGAAAATATGGATAGGCGGAATTTTGCTAACTTACCCATTATTTTACCTTCTCCCCTATTACGCAATGTTTTTCTTACCCTTGCTCTTCCCGATTTTTTTCATGCAGTTGAGTTCCAAATTATTACAGCAAGAAGAAAAAGTCAAAAAGCACTTTTGGCAATTGGTAAAAGACAATTTTTTCCTAACCCTTGGAGTGGTTGTATTTTTGTCGTTTGTCGTGTTTTGCTTGTCCCAGCCTATTGCTTTCGTTTTATCTATTGAAGAAGCTAATGGTCAGCCAATAATGCGAGATTTACTCGATATCGTTTCAGATTTTCTATTACTCCAACTTCAATTTTATTTCTCTGGAGATACCGCATTATTAATTGCTAACCTTGTACGCATGGTAATTTATGCAACAGCCTTGTTACTTATTTTTCCTGTATTTTTTATTGCCGCAGGATTTATCTTTTTATCCGCTCAAGAGAAACAATTTTATTTCGGTCTCAAAAAAAGTATTCAGTTTTTTGGAAAGCGCAGTAATATTCGTGAAACCAAATACGATTACCATGATTAAGGCGCTGTTATTTTTGTTTTTGATAGCACTGGTCTTTTTTGCCAATAGTCAAGCTATTCCCCAACAAGTAGAGGAGCGATGGGAAGTTATGAATGAACGCACAGAATACCGAAAAAATAAAAGTTTAGATCGGCAAAAAAAACATTCATTGTCCATCCCTGAAATGGGGGAAGAAGACCCTTTTATTGTCCCCCCTTACGTTAATTGGTATGATGACGAATGGGAAGAAGACGAGTTAATTGCAGCCAGAGAGCAGCGTTTAATTCAGCAAGGTGGAGATGAAAATGGACTGGTAAAAAGAAAAACAGCGCAAAATAGTAGAAATATTCAAGAATTAGACCCAGATTTTGAGCGCAGTTCATCAAGACAACGCGATACCAATCTTAATTCCGAACCTTGGTCGGGTTGGTCTTATGTTTTAATTACTATTGCCGCAATAATTTTAGGCGTGCTATTCTACCATTTATTCTTCAAAAATATCCAGCATGAAAATAAAGTGTATGCAACTGCTAATTTAGCTGCAAACAATTTACAACTGCATGAAATTCCGAAGCAACAAATAGATACGGCATTACAAGCAGCGATTTCTGATGGGAATTATAGACTCGCCATTCGCTTACATTATTTATTACTGCTAAAACAAATGCATGAACATGGTTGGATCAATTGGAAATCGGAAAAAACCAATCAACATTATATTGCAGAATTAAATGATGCTTCATTTCGATATGATTTTAGAAAGTGTGTTTATTACTTCGAACAAGTATGGTATGGAAAAAAGCATCTTAATGAAAGTCACTATGTCGAAATTGCAAACTTATTTGCGCAACTAAAAAAATCAGTTACAAAAAATGCAGCCTAGAATAATCATAAGATTTGTACTGATGGCTATTGTAATTATCACCTTAGTCATTATCGGCTTGCGTTATTCTAAAGGTGATGTCGACAAAATTTCTAACACCCTCAAAGAACCAAAATACACCACAAACAAATGGGAAAGGAACCTTAATTTAAAAAACAGGGGGCCATTTGGATTATACTGGCTGGAACAACTGATGTTGGAGCATCCTAAATTTGAAGAGTTTAATCTTATTCATGATGCTAAATATTTGGACAGTATTGAAGCCGTCAATGGAAGTGTGTTTTACTACATCGGTGAATCCATGCAGCTTACAGATGAAGAAATCCATCGTTTACTCTTTAGTGTAGAAAAAGGCAATGAATGGTTCGTATCCACCCATCAAACAGCTGCTTATTTGTTAGATTTATTGGCCAACTATCCCAGAATCACCTATCATTTCCAAAGAGATGCTCAAATGGTTTGGGACAAAGACACCTTTAATTTGAATTTTATCGACAACCTTGATACCTTACCCGCGAAATGGGCAGTATTACATCCTTCATTAATCAATGATGCTGAAATCTTAGTGCAACTCAACAATAAAGCCACCCTTTTACGATTCCCCTATGGCGAAGGTGCTGTGTACATGGATTTAAATACAAAAAGTTACTTAAATTATCAGCTCAAACAAAAAGATGGATTAGCCTACTTGATGAAATTAGCAGACACTTTTAAAGGCAATAAAATTCAATGGTTAGCTTTTGCTGACGAACCAGATGATTATTATCCCGATGAAGACAACTCCGAGCAAGAAAGTTACCTCGCTATTATACTTGCCTTTGAGGGCTTCCGATGGGCTTTTTCTCTTTTAACCCTATTGGTCATCAGCTACTTACTGCTACACACAAAAAGGCGATCTCCCATTGCCACCATGGAAAAAATACCTGAAAAAGGAGCTTCGTTTGCCACAACAATCGCTGGGTTTTATTATAAAAATGACCAGCCCTATTATATGTTGCTGTTGATGAAGAAAAACCTTGCCTCGAACATCTCCCACTTCTTTTACATAGACATTTCAAAAGATTTGGACGAAACTGCTATAAAACAGCTTTCTGCCAAAAGTAATTATCCATTGAAAGACCTCAAGGAGTTGCTTCAGCTTGCAAATAGAACCAGTCTTATCGACTACCCTTTCCTAGAAAAATTGAATGATAAAATCCGAGATTTTTATTGGACTTCAGGAATATGGAATGAACATAAAAAAGCTTTAGAAGCACAACAATGGCAAACCTACTACCTGCAAAAACCGATAACATGGTTAGCTATTCTCATCGGTTTATTATCAATGCTAGCAGGGTTGTTCCCAGCATTCGAAAATAATGGGTATTTCGGAAACTTTCAAGTTGGCGCAGGCATAGTTTCATTAGCTTACAGTGTGTTTCTAGTATTTTTCATATACAAAACACCGCTGCGAAAAGTAATCACGTTCGCGTTTGGTGTAGTTGGGATTTTAGGTGGCTTAATTCTCTTATTCTCCATGCGCGTTAGTGCGAATGACTTTGGCGCGATTCAAATATTGATTGGCTTTTTGCTCCTCCTGTTTGGATTATACAAATTTGCGGTACCAGATGTGAGTTATACAGCGCAAAAGATCAAGTTATATCGCTTATTTAAAAAAGTGATTGTTATCGATAAATCAGCTATAATAGCTGCTGTAATGGATCAGAACAGTCTGCGCATTCAAACTAAATCAAGTACGCATAAGATCCCTTTGCCAGCCTTATCTATTAAAGAAAGAGAACAGCTCATTCAATTATTATACAAACCAAATCAAAATTTGAAAAATGGATAACGAAACAAATAAACACCATGAGGAGATGCGTAACACGCCATCAACCGATGAATTTGGAGCTCCTTTTGGGAGTAATGAAGATGTAATTTGGATTGCTCAAAAAGTCGATGCCATTCGGGCACAAATTGGGCAGGTCATTATAGGTCAGAAAGAAGCGGTTGATTTAATGATGTTAGGTGTTTTCAGTGCGGGTCATGTCCTTTTAGAGGGTGTGCCAGGAGTTGCTAAAACTTTAGCTGCCAAAACACTCGCCAAGGTTTTAGACATTGATTTTTCTCGTATCCAGTTCACGCCAGACTTGATGCCATCTGATATCATCGGGACATCAATTTTCAATCGCAATGCGAGTAAGTTCGAGTTTCAGAAAGGCCCAATTTTTTCTAACATTGTTTTGATTGATGAAATTAATCGCTCACCAGCCAAAACGCAGGCCGCACTCTTCGAAGTGATGGAGGAAAGACAAATTTCATACGATGGTACTTGCTATCCTATGGAGTTTCCATTTTTTGTTGTTGCTACGCAAAATCCAGTTGAACAAGAAGGGACTTACAGTTTGCCCGAAGCACAGCTCGATCGCTTTTTATTCAAAATAAAAATTGGACACCCAAGTAAATCTGAAGAAATTGCCATTCTACAGCGTTTTCAAGGAGATATTCAAACACCAGATCTGTCCAATATCTCAAAAATTTTGACCCCATCGGATATTGCACGTATTCACAAGATTATTTCGGGGATTACCATCGAAGAAAAAATCATTCATTACATTGCAGAGATTGTAGATGCCACTCGAAATCATGGTCAAATCTTTTTAGGGGCATCACCTCGTGCGTCATTGGCTATTATGAGAAGTGCAAAGGCCAATGCAGCGATAATGGGGAGAGATTTTGTTACTCCTGACGATGTACAGTTCGTTGTGGCACCTGTGTTAAACCATAGGCTAATTCTAACACCTGAAGCAGAAATGGAAAATACACAAACCGAAGATATCGTGTTGGAAATTTTGCGCACTATTGAAGTTCCGAGATAAATGCTCAGACAACTTTTCATATCGAAACGGTGGATTGCCTTAATGCTTTTGGCAATTGGTGCATTCATACTTGGGATAAAATGGGATTGGCTTTTACTCCTTGGACAGATTGTTTTCTTCAGTTTATTGGTGCTCACCTCTACGGATTTTTTTCTGCTCTTCTATAAACAAAAATCCCCCATTCAATTTCAAAGAAACATCCCTCTGCGCATGAACTTGGGGGACAAAGAGGCTGTTCATTTGGAACTTATTAGCAATTACCCCTTCCCTATTCGTGGCGTGATTTTGGAAAAAGACGGGCTGGGCGAAGTCAGAGACCTACCTTTTCAAATTGCGCCAAAGTCTCACGCGTTAGTCAGTTATGAACTACACCCAAAAAGACGAGGCTTACTGCAATTCGAAATGTGTTATGTGCGCTTTGGTGGTTTATTAGGACTGTTGGAACGTAACCTAATTTTCCAAACTAAACAAGCTACGGCAGTTTACCCTTCTATCCGTCAAATGAAAGCTTTTGAGTTTGCCGTGGCACACGCCTCACAAGAAAGAGGTATAAAGAAAATAAGGCAGTTGGGGCACAACAATGAGTTTGAACATATCAAAAACTACACGCAAGGGGATGAATTGAAGACCATTAATTGGAAGGCTAGTTCAAGAAGAAATGAATTGATGGTCAACCAGTACCAAATAGAGCGTTCCCAGCACATTTACGCCTTGGTGGATAAATCTAGAAGCATGAAGCATGCCTACGAAGGAATGCAATTACTGGATTACGCAATAAATAGTACCCTTGTATTGGGAAATATTGCCCTACAAAAACAAGATAAATTTGGTGTATTTACTTTTGCTAATAAAATGGGTAGTTTACTGCTTGCCGATACAGGTAAAGCCCACCGTCAAGGGTTATTGGAACTACTTTACCAGCAAAAAACGAATTTCAAAGAAACCAACTTTGACCTGGTCTATTACACCATTCGGCAAAAAATTAAGCAGCGTTCAATGTTACTCCTTTTCACTAATTTCGATACACAAGCAGCATTAGAGCGCGTGTTGCCTGCCTTGTTGCGCATCAATCGGCATCATTTATTGGTCGTGGTATTTTTCGAACAAACCGATTTACAACAATTAAGCATCCAAAAACCAAGAAACATCCAAGATGTTTATCTGAGTCAAGTAGCACAAGATCGCATGTTAGAAAAAAGAGTAATGGCGAAAAAAATGAATAAGCTTGGCATCCGAACCATCCTCACCGAGCCAGACCAACTATCCGTGAAAGTCATCAACCAATATTTAGAGGTAAAGTCAAAAGGAATTCTTTAAAAAATCGGTGTATTCTCAAAAGAAAAATAATAGCTAAACAATAAAAGCTTTTACCTGCTTCTCATAGCGTCAGGTCAGCGTTGCTACAACCTCTTCCTACAGGACTAAACCTTTAAAAAAAGCGGTTTTCAGCTACAGTTCTTGTCACTCATTTTTTATTTTTGATTATTTTTTAATTATTATAATGACTATTATTTCGTCTTTTTTGTATTTTTGTCGCGTCACGATATGCAAATAAACAGTCAATACTTTGCGCCAAAAAGCAATGTATTAAAAAGCAACAAAAAACAATAGGGAAGCCTTATCTGAATAGGGTATTTCACCAATAAAAACAGAATAATATGGAGCATAATCGTGCAATTGTACACATGGATTTAGACACTTTTTTCGTCTCCTGTGAAAGGTTATTAGATAGCAGACTAAATGGTAAGCCGATTTTAATAGGCGGTACTAGCGCCAGGGGAGTAGTCGCATCTTGTAGCTATGAAGCGCGAAAATTTGGCATCCACTCCGCCATGCCAATGCGAATGGCAAAAGAAAGGTGTCCAGAAGCCATTATCATCAAAGGTAATTCAGCTACTTACAGTAAATATTCTAAATTGGTTACAGAAGTCGTTGCAGCAAATGCTCCCTTGTTTGAAAAGACTTCCATTGATGAGTTTTACGTTGATTTATCAGGGATGGATCGTTTTTATGGCTGTATGCAATACGCCCAGGAAATAAGAAAAAAAATTCTTCAAGAAATAGGACTGCCCATCTCGTTTGGTTTATCCAACAATAAAACAGTTTCAAAAATCGCTACAGGAGAGGCCAAACCCAACAATGCTTTACAAGTCAACAAGGGCATTGAAAGGTCTTTTCTTGCACCACTCTCTGTAAAAAAAATACCCTTAGTGGGGATGAAAACTTTTCAACAACTATGTGGCCTTGGCGTAAGACAGATAGGCACTTTACAAGAAATGCCCGTAGCATTAATGGAAGACACTTTTGGCAAACTTGGTCGGGTAATTTGGTTGAAAGCCAACGGTATAGACAACAGCCCTGTTATTCCTTACAGCGAAAGAAAATCCATTTCAACAGAACGCACTTTTGACAGAGATACAACAGACATTTCAAAGCTCAAGTCCATCCTTTTTGCTATGGCTGAAAACCTAACTTATCAGTTGCGAAGAGCTGGTAAAATCTGCGGATGCATCACAGTAAAAATCCGCTACTCAGACTTTCAAACAAAGAGCCTACAAAGAAAAATACCCTACAGTTGTTCCGACCATGAAATACTCCCCGTCGCATTGGAGTTATTTGAAAAACTATACGACCGACGGGTACTTATTCGCTTAATTGGCGTAAGGTTTAGCGATTTAGTAAGTGGAAGTCAGCAATTGCAGTTGTTTGAAGACAATGAACACCTCAACAAATTATACACTGCCATGGACTTCATTCGAGAGCGCTACGGAGACAGGAGCGTCATGCGTGCAATGGGAATGCAAGCAAAAACGATCAGCAGAAGTAATCCTTTCAATGGTGAACCACCACTATTACTGGCCAACAGAAGAATTTAATATGCTTAATATACATTCTAAATACAGCTTGAAATATGGCCTTGAAAATCCAGAGAACATCGTCGATTGGGCGATTGATAATGGCTATACCCGCTTAGCATTAACCGATATCAACAACACCTCTGGACACATGCGGTTCATTCAATATGCGCAAGACAAGGATTTTAATCCCGTGGTTGGTATAGATATTCGCAATGAGGGAACATGCTGCTATGTCTTATTGGCGCAAAACAATAGAGGACTGCACGAGATGTATAGTTTTTTAACCTATCATTTACATGAAAATCTGCCATTCCCGAATAGGCCAGGCTATCTACCTAATTGCTTTATCATTTTTCCTTTTGAGCACGCCCCTAAACAGCTTTTAGAAAACGAATGGATAGGCATAAATATAGCGGAAGCAAAATTGCTCCAAGTTCAACAACATCCACTTCAAAAAAACAAAATGGTGATGTTACACAGCATGACATTTCAAAATAAACGAGCATTCAACACACATCGCTTACTGAGGGCCATCGACCAAAACACCTTACTCGCAAAACTCGACCCCAAACAACAAGGCAAAAACACCGACCGCTTTCTATCTCGAAATGCACTTTACAAACATTACGAACACCTTCCAGAAGTCATTCGCAACACCACCAAACTGTTACAAAAGTGCCATGTACATTTTAGTTTTGGAGAAGATGCTGAAACACGCAATATCGCCCATTATACAGGCAGTAAAGCTTCCGACAAAGCATTGTTGCGACAGCTAAGTTTCGATGGTGTTAAAACAAGGTACAAAGCAATGACCAGTACCATCCGTGAGCGCATTGAAAGAGAAATAGACATCATCGAACAAAAGGGGTACCTGTCATATTTCTTAATTACTTGGGACATTGTGCATTTTGCAAAGAAAAATGGCTTCTTTCATGTTGGAAGAGGCTCTGGTGCCAACAGCATCGTCGCTTACTTATTACACATCACCAATGTTGACCCACTTGCGCTAGATTTGTACTTTGAACGTTTCATCAATCTTTACCGTAAAAACCCACCCGATTTCGATATAGATTTCTCTTGGAAAGACAGGGACAAAGTAATGCACTATATCTTTCAGCGTTTCCCGAATGCTGCACTTTTAGGGACTTACAATACCTTTCAATTAAAAGCTGCTGTGAGGGAATTAGGAAAAGTATTTGGTTTACCAAAAGAAGAAATTGACCAACTCATCGAAGGGAAGAAACTACGTACTGAAACAGATGAAATAGGTCAGTTGATTACAAAATACAGCCAATACATTGTCGGTTTGCCATCGCACCTAAGCATTCATGCAGGCGGAATCATCCTAAGCGAACAGCCCATCACTTGGTACACCGCTACCTTTCTACCCCCAAAAGGTTTTCCAACTACACAGTTCTCCATGGTAGAAGCTGAGGAAATTGGTCTGTACAAATACGACATCCTCAGTCAACGGGGCTTGAGTAAAATCCACGATGCGCTTGCCGTTATTGCTTACAACCAACCAGAAAACCCACCGATAGACATCCACGACATTGACTACTTTACCACGGACAAGGATATTTTAAAGTACCTTAAAAATGGCGATGCCATGGGTTGCTTTTACATCGAGTCGCCAGCGATGCGGATGTTAATGAAAAAAATCGGGGTGCAAAGCTATTTGGAGTTAGTGGCAGCGAGTTCAATCATACGACCTGGTGTTTCTTCCTCGGGCATGATGAAAGAGTACTTGTTGCGGCACAAAAATCCAGAAAGAAGAAGGCAAGCGCACCCTACCCTATTATCTATTATGCCAGAAACTTATGGGGTAATGGTTTACCAAGAAGATGTCATTAAAGTTGCGCACCATTTTGCAGGCTTGACACTGGATGAAGCGGATATTCTCAGAAGAGGCATGTCTGGAAAATATCGCTCGAAATCAGAATTCGATGCGATTCGCTCGAAATACTTCGCGAATTGCAAAGCCAAAGGTTACAGCCAACAGCTCAGCGAGGATGTTTGGCGACAAATCGAAAGTTTTGCCGGATATGCATTCGCAAAGGGCCATTCAGCCTCTTTTGCCGTTGAGAGTTTTCAAAGTTTGTACTTAAAAGTTTACTATCCCTTAGAATACATGGTTGCAACTATCAATAATGGTGGAGGCTATTATCGACCTGAAATTTACATTCGAGAAGCACAAAGGTTAGGAGGAATCATTGAAACGCCCTGTATTTTAAACAGCAAATGGGAAACCACCATTCAAGACAAAACGATATATCTCGGTTTTCATTTAGTCAAAGAACTCCAAAAAGAAAGCATACTAAAGCTGGAGGAGATCAGATATAAAGAAGCTGGCTTTCAGTCCTTTGAGCATTTTCTACGAAGTGTACCGATTAATTTTGAGCAGTGCTTGATATTAGTGCGTTTACAAGCATTTAGAAAAGTAGCCAACAACCAACCCCAACTCTTGTGGCGAACGCATTTATATTTCAAACAAGAAAAACAATCCAAGGCTACCCCTTCTTTGTTTCTTTCACCTGTAAAAAACTATACCTTACCGAATTTAGAACAACACACCCTGCATAGCGCATTTGAAGAAATCGAACTATTGGGATTTACTATACGTAATCCTTTTGATTTACTTGCAACGCCTGTTCAGCAAGAAGTAACAGCAGCGGATTTACCCAAGCATAATAGCAAAATTGTGACTTGCTACGGCTATCTCATCAGCATCAAAAGAACGACGACCAACAAAGGCGACTCCATGTATTTTGGCCACTTTTTTGACTGTCATGGTACCTTATTCGACACCGTTCACTTTCCAATAAGTATCCAACAATATCCATTCCAAGGGATGGGCATCTATACACTCACGGGAACAGTCGCTGAAGAATTTGATTTTTACAGTATCACAGTAAAATCCATGCAAAAGCTTCCTTATATTTCAGATGTCCGTTATGCGGAATGGGTGGATGGGCATTAAATTAAGAAGAGACGTTCTAGCCTCAGTTTAGAGGTGTCAGAAATGTTGAATATTTTTTGTTTAGATTAACTAAAATTTATGCTTAGTCCCCAACTTTTGGTCTTGATCCAATTTATGCTTAGTCCCCAACTTTTGGTCTTGATCCCAGATAATTCCAAAAACTAAATTTTCCCTAATGAAAAAAGGTCTTGCGTAAACAAGACCTTTGGCGGAGAAAGAGGGATTCGAACCCC
>JAFIEX010000080.1 GCA_020832365.1 Crocinitomicaceae bacterium | reverse complement strand
ACACACTCGTTTTTAAAAACCCAGCTAGCACAAAAACACGAATAGACTTGTATGATATCCAAGGCCGTTTAATTCAACCTGTATATCAAGGAATAATTTCAGAAGGCATGGAGATTGAAGTAGATGTTTCAGCGCTTTCTTCGGGGATGTATTTGTATCGCATAACGGACAATGCAATGCAACGCGCATTGAAATTTATAAAAGAATAGGAAGATGAAAAATGTAATAAATATCAAAATAGGTGCACTAGTTGCCAGTTGTATTTTATGCAGTAGTGTTCTCTTCTCCCAACAAAAAGGAGCGTTCTTAGATTGGGTGATACAAACCGAAGGAAGTGGAGATATGCTGGGACATAGGATATTTGATGTTACAAAAACAAGTACAAATGACATCATCACTGTTGGTCTATTTTCTCATACGGTAAACTTTAATCCGCTTTTTCAGGAAGTGCTTTTTACTTCTGATGTTGAAGATCCTGAAACTGCAAGAGGTTACTTTTCTAAATACTCAGAACAAGGTGAATTAGAATGGATAAAAATAGTTACTCAAGGCAGAGTTGGAATACATTTTGTTAAAACGGATCACCAAGACAACATTTATATAGCTGGTGTAATGCAGGATACGGTTGACTTTGATTTGGATCCAGCTAGTAGTCACTTACTCGGAGCAACAGGGTCAGAGTACTTCGTAGCCAGTTATGATACAGACGGCAACTTTAGATGGGTGTTTAAACTAGAAAAAATGACCACGAACTCATTCCTAAAAATAAAAGACATCGCTGTTAATGAAGCTACGCAAACTATATCAGTAACAGGTCATTTTTCTAATTCCATTAACTTTAGTTCTAATACATCAAATCCAGTAATTAAAAATACGCAAGGGATGTTACAAACACACATTTTCCTAGCAAATTACTCCCTAGAAGGCGAATTGAACTGGGTCAATACTTTTGACAACAGTAGATCAACTTTAGGCACTGTCCATGATTACTACAGAGTAGCCTCCGATGAAGAAGGGAATGTTTTCCTTTCTGGGCTTTTTATGGATTCATTGCAGTTAGATCCTGTTGTTGAGAGTGCTTGGGTACACCCTTTATATGGTGAAAGAGAATCTTTTTTAGTAAAACACGATAAAAATGGTGTTTATCAGTGGCACAATACGGTTCGAGGTGAAGCATTTCAAGTTGTTAATATCGCTTATAATAATGGCTATGTTTATTTAACAGGTGGTTCAGGAAGTGATATTACTTTTTATTATAATGCAGATTTAGATTCAACAATAATTGAGAAAGAAGACAGTTTAAGTGGGCTTTTTTTCGTTTCTCAGTTTCACAGTAATTCAGGAGAGTTTACAACAATAATTGAGAAAAAAGCTTATGAATCTATCCACGGTGGAACTTATTTACTTAGTTTTGATAATTACAATAATATTTATTTATCAGGGCAATTCAGATTTACTGGTTACATAGATTTCAACCCTTTATCAGATGAAGAATTCAATGTAACCCAAAACTCACACCACCAAGAGACTTTCCTCGCCAAATACACCCAAGAAGGTGAATTCAAATGGGCATTTGGCATGCCCGGAGGCACGTTTACAGAAGGCAAAGGAATAGTGGCGTTAAATGATGGAGTAGTAATCGTAGGAGAATACCGAGGCTCTCCTGACGTTTCTGCTTATGGGGAGACTCCAATAATTATCTCTACAGATTTCAGCCCTAGTATTAACCACCACAGCTTCATCGCCAAATACTCCCAAGGTTTTTTAAACACCTTAGAAGAAGGTCTTTCGAATAACGAGATATTACTTTTCCCCAACCCATCTCAACACACCAACACACTCGTTTTTAAAAACCCAGCTAGCACAAAAACACGAATAGATCTATATGATATCCAAGGCCGTTTAATTCAACCTGTTTATCAAGGAATAATTTCAGAAGGCATGGAGATTGAAGTAGATATTTCTGGGCTTTCTTCGGGAATGTATTTGTATCGAGTTACGGACAATACAATGCAACAGGCATTGAAATTCATAAAAGAATAGATGATGAAAAACGAAGTTATCTAGCTCCTTAGAAGCGAATCCATTGCAGCTTATTGGCTTCGCTTTATTTCGTCAAATGTGCTGAAAGACTTGAAAACACTAATTTGTTTGAGTTTTTCAGCAGATTCTAAATAGCCTTATTGGAATAGAGGGCTTACTGTCGTTACCGTCTCGTGTTTTTCACAATCTTTATCAATCTACACTTTTATTTTTTTTTACTTTTATAGCTTCTTCTTTTTAACTTAAATGGAAACTATGAATGCGCCAAGTGTTGATTTATTGAAGAGCTTAGAAAATAAGTTGCGTTCCGCCAATATACGTTCCCCTTACCTAAGAGCAGTGATAGGTAGGAGCAGAAATAGGCTAGATTATAAAGATTTAGCGCTTTTAAACACTGCGGAGCTGGACCTGGTTAAGTCCTTTTCTGACCAGCTTTTGGATGGCGAAAAAAGAGGGGAAGTAGATCTTACTTTGCGCATTACAAGTGAGTCTGCCGCAGAAAAAACAGAAGAAGAGCGTTTCAAGATGGACGTGCTGATTACTCGTTTGAAAAACATACACTTTGATCAAGAGGAAGATTTTCTAGAGCACGGCACGAGGAGTTTTGGATTTGGCTTCCCGCTGATAGCATTAAAAAGTAGACAAGATAAAAACAGGACTTTATTGGCTCCACTTTTTGTTTGGAGTTTGGATATTGCGCCACTCCCCAACAACCACAACGCATTTCAAATTACTCGTTCAGAGGATCATCCGATTCAATTAAATCCTCAGTTGGCGGCATTTTTGCAGGAGGATTACGGTTACACACTCGAAAAAATCCCTGAAGAATATTTTGATAACGCCTGTCTAACTGAAGAAGAAATTGCCCTACTTATTAAAGAAATAGCGCAACTGCTTAATGCTAAAGAGGTGAGTCCTGATGAAGGTGTTGTGGCTATTCAGGATTTAAAATACTACGAAAGAATGGTGGATGAGCAACCACTTATTTTTCAATCGGGTATTTTTTCGCTGTTTAAGTCGAATAGAGAAAGTATCGCCTCAGACTACGAAAAAATGATTCAAGGAAGAGATGATTTGCTCTTTGATGATCCGAATATTTACCAACCTTACCAAAAGGACTATTTTTCAGCAGTGCAACTCGACCCAAGTCAAGAAAGTATTTTGCGAAATATTTCAGACCATAAAAAAGTGATTATTCAAGGTCCTCCGGGAACTGGAAAAAGCAACTCCTTGACAGGTATTATTTTAAATGCGCTAGAAAACTCGGCGAAAGTTTTAGTGGTCTGTGAAAAAAGAACAGCATTGGAAGTAATTCTTGAAAACTTAGCCGAAAAAGGGCTTGAGGAGTTTTGTATGGTGCTGGATAATGTTTCCTCTGACCGTCAAAAAATGGTGAAGGCTTTAAGAGACCGATTTGATGATAGAAAATACCAAGATGCCGGTACACAAGGTTATTCAGAATACCAAAACTCAAAAGACCAGTTTCAAACTTTTTATGAAAGATTGCACGAAAAGTATGGGAATTTATTAGCGAAAGTGCTTGGGAATATTACTTGGAAAGAGGCCATCGGGAATTTCTTGGCAGCAAAAAGAAAAACCAAAGATATTGGAGACATCCAAGTGAAATCTCATCCTAACTTGAATGAACCCTTGTTTTTTAGTGTAATAAACGCGGTAAAAGAATCCAGCTATTTGCGACAAGACATTGGAAAAGAGAAAGTTTATTATGATGAATTAAATGACGCTTTATTCCAGCCTGTTTTGAGCATGACTTACTTACAGGAGTTGGAGGAAAAAATTCAAAATAATTTTGAGCAAGTTGCTCCCTTGGCTAAAAGTTGGATGGACTTATCAAGTCGCTATAGCATGGCGGAAATTAAAGAACTCATGCAACCATCTTTTGGTCAAAAGTTAAAGGCCATTTTTAGTAGTAATTTAAAGAAAGAGCAGCAATCAACGAAGGAATTAGTCCAAAAAAGTAGCGACTTTTTATCTAATACACTTGGTTTCTTTCAAAAAAATGTAAGCGCAACAGCGCCTATAGAAGCCATTAGTGAAGCGATAATTCAATTCAACGAAGCCGTTGATGGGATTCTCAAAAACAAGCAGCAATTTAGGAGATATTACGCTTTTAGGCATTTTGTTGTAAAACTAGAAGAACCTTTTGCGCAAACAGTTATAGCCGCTTTGGATCAATGGCCAACAGAAAACTGGGAGGCGTTATTCCGACAGTGGTTTTTTAATCAGATCTTGATGGAGAAAGAGTTGGAATTAGGCAGTTTTCCAACAGATGATCAAGGGTTGTTGAACTTGAAACAATTAGATGGCACGATTGACCGTCAACAGTGCAATTCTATTCGAGAAATCTGGTATTTCCATCAAAGGAAACAAATGGAAAGCAGAACTTTACAAAGTGTCCGTCTGACTTTCAATCTCCGCGGCAATAAAACATTTAAAAAAAGAAATTCTTTGCGCTACTTGATGCATGAAGAGTTTGATTTAATTACAGCTTTTTTCCCAGTTGTTTTGGTTAACCCATCCGTATGTTCTTCTGTTTTTCCACTTAAAAAAGGACTTTTTGACTTAGTGATTTTTGATGAAGCTAGTCAATTGCGGCTGGAAGACACTTTCCCGGCACTGCTGCGTGGTAGGTTTCAAGTTATCTCTGGTGATATTCATCAAATGCCTCCCGCTAATCATTTTAGTGGGCAGTCGAGTGCTAACTTAGGTCCACTAGAGGATTTAGAAGATGACGTGGTTTTTTCGGAAGAAGAATCCCTCCTTACTTATGCTCAAAATGCAGATTTTGAATTTAACTACTTGGATTTTCACTATCGCTCACAACACCCTCACCTCATTGACTTTTCTAACGCTGCATTTTATGGCAAGCGACTAGTCCCCATGCCAGCGTCTTACCATGGTCAGCCAATTGTTATGCGCGAAGTTGGCGGAATTTATGAAGACAATAAAAATGACGGTGAAGCGAATGAGATTATTAAAATTCTTTTTGAGGAAATTCAACCCAATGAAAAAGGAGAATTTCCTTCCATTGGTGTGGCTACGCTCAATATGACTCAACAGCGTTATTTGTGGGAAAGAATTTGGCAATTTGCCGATCAGGATGAAACAGCAAGAACACGTTTAGCCCAGTTAGAGGCAGCCGGATTTTTCATTAAGAATTTGGAAAACATCCAAGGAGACCAGCGCGATATAATTATTATTTCCACCACATTTGGTGTGAGGCCAGATGGTCGATTCATTCAAAACTTTGGACCATTAAATCAAGAAAAAGGTTACAAATTGCTCAACGTGATTGTAACCAGGGCCAAGCAACAAATTTATTTGATTACCTCAATTCCCAATGAGTTTTATAGCAACTTTAGAAGCGATATAGTTACCAGGGGAAAAACGGGTAAAGGTATCTTTTATGCATATCTGAATTATGCTAAGTTTTGCGCAGAAGGAAACGAAGATGCGCGTTTGGAGCTACTATCTTTTCTAATGGAGGACCAAACCGCCGAGGCGCCACCAAATACAACCAGTGCAGATAACTTCCTCACGGAGTCTCCATTTGAAGAGGAGGTCATCCATGCATTATTGTCATTTGTCCCTGCGGCACATATTGCAACGCAATTTCAAATGGGTGGATTCCGACTGGACATCGTGATCAAAGACTTGGAAGGCTTTCCAAAAATAGTGATTGAGTGTGACGGTAAAACTTACCACAGTAGCAAAGTAGCTTACCGTTATGACATCCATCGTCAGAATATTTTAGAGCGCCATGGCTTAAAGGTTTACCGCATTTGGTCAACCAATTGGTGGAGGGAAAAAGATAGAGAAGTGATGAAGATGCGCCGTTACCTTGAAGAACATTTGCCTGAGGCGCTATCAGAAAAACAATAAAAATCAACAAGATAAAATGAAGATTATCAGCTTTAATGTGAATGGTATTCGTGCCATAATTAAAAAAAATTTCACGAAAGATATGCAGCAGCTAGCCCCTGATGTTATTTGTTTGCAGGAAACCAAAGCGCAAGTTGACCAAGTCAGAGAAACTTTGATGGATTGGCAAGATTATAACCTTTATTCGAATGCTGCTGTAAAAAAAGGCTATTCAGGAACAGCGATACTTACTAAAACTGAGCCTTTGTCAGTGAGTTATGATATCGGAGAAGAGGCGCATGACCAAGAAGGAAGGGTGATTTGCGCTGAGTTCAAAGATTTCTATTTAGTTACTGTTTATGTCCCAAACTCAGGTAGTGAGCTAAAAAGATTGGATTATCGCCAAACTTGGGACGCAGCATTTCTTGCTTATTTGAAGCAATTAGAAAAGAAAAAACCTGTAGTTGTTTGTGGCGATTTGAATGTAGCGCATAAAGACATTGATTTAGCGAGGCCAAAAGAGAATTACAATAAGGCGGCTGGATTTATGCAAGAGGAAATTGATGGTATGGATGCTTATACAGCGAATGGCCTAGTAGATACTTTTAGGACCATGCATCCCACAACTGAAAAATATTCTTGGTGGAGTTACCGCGGTGGAGCAAGGGAGCGAAATGTGGGCTGGAGAATCGATTATTTTTTAGTGAGTGAAAGCCTATTGCCAAGTGTCAAAAATGCTGATATTTTAAACGATGTTCACGGGTCAGACCACTGTCCAGTATTATTAGAAATAAATGACTGATACAACCACAGAAAAGGAAAATAGTTCTCTGAACTTTCTTTTGCGGTTTTTTTTAGTTGGCTTTTTTTTAGTTGTATACAGTGTGTATGGTCAGGAAAAAAATGATAGCACAAAATACCAAACTAGAGTGGTAGCTGTTCCGGTGGTTTATTATACACCCGAAACCCGTCTTGCAGTTGGCGCTGGTGGTTTTTTATCTTTTAAAACGAACGTTTCAGATACTAATTTGCGCCCTTCCATGATCCGAGTAGGTGGAGCTTACACCCAAGAGAATCAAATTTTATCCTATATGGATTTTGACACGTGGTGGAAGCAAAATAAATTCTATGTAAGGGGAGAGTTGGGTTACTATGATTTTTTCTATTATTTCTGGGGAGTGGGAAGAGAAGAAAGAATCAGAGAATCTTTTACTGTGACTTTCCCCCGTGTCCGCTTAGAAGCTTACCAGCACATTAATAGCGAATCAGAAGGCAACGATAGAAGTATGTATTTGGGTTGGAAATACACTTTTGATCATTTTAATATCACATCAGTTACTCCTGGCGGAAGACTAGATCAAAAAAAATACATTGGCAGCGAAGGAGGCAGCATCTCAGGAATGGGACCAAGTATGCAGTGGGATAGCCGAGACAATGTAATTTATCCAACAGCTGGAATTCGAGGGACATTGAGCTATGAATATTTCTCAAAATTCATTGGAAGTGATTTTAACTATGGCTTAGTTTGGGGCTTTGTGAGTCATTTTCAAAAACTTGGTGACTACGGTATACTTGCTTCCAATGCTTATGCTAGATTGATGCATGGAGACGCACCGTTTTTTCACCTTTCTAACATTGGAAGTCCTACCAAAATGAGGGGATATTATGAAGGCTTTCATAGAGACAAACAGATGTTAGGGTGGCAGATGGAGTATCGTTCTCCTGTTTGGTGGCGATTGAGTATGGTGGCTTTTGGGGGTAATGCCGTTGTTGCTCCTCGCGTAGATAATTTTCTTTGGAGGGATGTGCGCACAACGGCAGGCATGGGTCTCAGGTTTTTAGCGGATAAAAGACGTAATGTGAATATTCGTCTAGATGTTGGTTTTTCTCGCGAAACATCAGGAGTTTACCTCACACTCGGCGAAGCCTTTTGATTTAGAATTTTCTATCATTCTTATCGAATCCATTAAAAAAATAGTAAATTGGTATCCAATATTGACCATGAAATTTAAATACTGCTTTTATCTATTTTTCTTTATGTGCTTTTCCCATCAGGTTCAAGCCCAGCACAAACAGTATATAAGTAGTATTACTGAATGGATGACCTTTGATTGGTTTGAAGCACTAAACCATGAAATTAAAGAAGGAACAATCGCTGATGAGCAAAAAATGCAGCGCTGGACATTATATTCACGCAAAGCCATAGCCTATTTCAATGTTCCACAAAAACAAATTACGCTTTATCGATATTTAGGCAGTTTTTACTATCATAAAGGAGATTTTTCAAAGGCCCTTCATTATTATAATAAATCCAGTGAGTTTGCAACGTTTTTTAATAGAGTGCATGATTTGATTGTCAATGAAATTCGAATAACATTTATAAAATACGCTGATAACCTAAGCGTCGCTGAACAAGATTTTAATGATTTATTGGAAAGCGCAGAAAATATTAATTATGCCCCAGCAATGATTGAAGCACTCAATGGCTTGGCTATTATTTCTGAAGATAGGCAGCAACTCACAGAAGCGTTTGAAAAGTACCATAAAGCGTTAATGCTAGCAGAACAGCAAGGTTTATTTTCCCACATGGCAAAAATGAGGAATAACCTTGGATTAGTGCGGTATTCTAAAGGAGATTTGTCTGGAGCAATGCATGATTTTGAGGAGGGTTTAAAAATTGTAAATGCAGCAGAGGACGAGTGGATGTCGTTTAATTTCTTGAATAATATCGGTTTAATTCACCTGAAAAAGGGAGAAATTGAAAATGCCATAGCAGTGTATGAAGAAGCCATTAATTGGATCAATAGAGAAAACGGTTCGGACCATTATAAAGCGCTGGCTTATATTAATTTAACATGGGCGTTACTCGAAAATAAAGCCTTAGATGATGCAGATTTTTACCTGACTAAACTTGCCGAATTAGCACAAAGTATTCCTTCCCAAAGTGTTGAGGCAAAAACGCATTTATTGCGAGGTTTTTATTTCAAACAAAAGGAAGCATATCAGCATGCAATAGCTGCCTATGAAAATGGGCTTCAAATAGCATTGGAATTGTATTTTTTAGAAAGTGACTTGTACGATGACGTGATGGATGCTAAACTACAACTCTCCTCGATTTATCGTCAAACTAATCAACTTGAAAAGGCTTTGAAAACTTATGAACACTATATGCAGATCAAAGACAGCGTGTTTAATATAGAGTTGGATAAAAAAATCAATGCATTGGCTATTGCATACGAAAATGACCAAATTAAAATTGAGTTGTTAAACGAGCGTAACAAATTGACATTATTAGAAATTGCGCAACAAGAAAGAAAATCGCGGATAAATATTTTTATAGCTAGCTTGGTAGCGGTTTTTCTTACGATTGTGCTCATTATTCGAAATCGACAACAGAAAAGGTTTAAGCGCAGCCAACAGCTATTCAATCTTCAGCTTTTACAAAATATTGATTCAGAAAGGTCTAGAATTGCCAAAGATTTACATGATGACCTCGGACAGTCCTTGTCGTTTATTAAATCGAAGATTAACTTAAAAAATCGTGCGCAAAATATTAATTGGGCTGCAAATGAGCAAGAAGAACTCAATAGAGATTTAGATAATATGATTCAAAAAATGCGGGAAATATCACATAATTTATTCCCTACTCACCTGGAAAAATTAGGGCTGAGAGCATCTTTGATTCATTTGTTGTCAGAGGCGGAAAAAAACACAGGCATATTCACTTCGCACGACATTAGCCTGAAAGCGGAGCAATTACCCAAAGAGGTTCAGTTTCAGTTATACAGGATTACCCAAGAAGCGATTAATAACGCTTTAAAACATGCGAATGCTAGTTCTTTGAAAGTGGTTTTAAATAGGGACAAGAATCGCATGAGTTGGCATTGGAAGTTGATGGATAATGGCTCCAATTTAATTAAACAAAGTGCAAAGAATAAATCTTTTGGAATAGGTTTAAAAACGATCAATCAAAGGGCTAAATCTATTGATGGTAACTTAGAAATACTTGAGGGCGTTCAAGGCGGAAATGTATTAGAGGTAAAATTCAGTGTTATAACCAATGATTAAGTGGTATTGAGTAAAAAAGTTTTATGGATAAAATAATTGTTATAGCAGATGACCATCCTATATTTAGAAGTGGTTTAAAGGCCTTATTGCAAAACGATATGCCTGATCATAAAATCATAGAGGTAGATGATGGCCTTGCTGCACTAGAGTGCATACTTACCTTGAATCCAGCATTAGCTATTTTAGATTTAGAAATGCCAGGGCTGGGAGGGATTCAGGTTTGTGAAAAGGTGCCGTTTGGACACCTAACAAAGATGATCATCTTAACGATGTATGATTTGGATGGGATGGTTGCGCAAGCAAAGCGTAATGGTGCTGCCGCTTATGTTTTAAAGGAACACAGTGGTGCAGAGCTTACAAAAGTTATTCATGCTGTTTTAGATGGAAAAGGTTTTGTTTTTGTTGGACATCAAGAAACACAAAATAAGGAGACTAAACATCTGGAAGATTTTGAGCTGCTGGAAAAGCTTAATAGCTTAACAACTTCGGAATGGAACACTTTAAATTTAGTGGCGCAAAATAAAACAAGCAAGGAAATTGGTGAAATGTTATTTGTCTCCACAAAATCTGTTGAGAATTATCGATCCCGCGTCTGTAAAAAATTGGAATTAGATGCAAAAAACAATAGTTTACTTACTTGGGCCTTGGCACATCAAGAAATTATCCGGAAATATAAAAAATTGATATGATTTTTAATTTCTATTCTTTATAAAGCTTGAATAAGCCCATTGATTTTTAGGGTTAAATGTTCTTCTTTGAGGGGCTAGTCCTCTTTTTCTCCGAGTTGTAATGCGTTAATTTTGCGTTAATTAAATAGGAGATATGAGTTTTTGCGCTTTTAGAAAATTATTCAGTGTTAAATTGCACTTAGTTTTAATAATGGTTTTCTTTTCATACGGCTTTTTGTTTACGCAAAACATTGGTATTAACACGAGTGGTGCACCAGGAAATGCAGGGGCAGCATTGGACATACAGTTTGAAGATAAGGGATTACTCATTCCTAGGGTTAACATTGCTGACTTGACAACTTACGCACCAATAGGAGGAACGCCAACAGAAAGTATGTTGGTGTACAATACCAATACCACAACTGGGGAAGGGTTTCATTATTGGGATGGTGCCAATTGGGTGCGCTTAATGGTTGGGTCTTCATCTGCTGCTCCGGCTGACGCTTGGGAAACAACTGGTAATGCGGGCACGAATCCATCTAGCAACTTTTTAGGAACAACGGATGCACAAGATTTGGTTTTTAGAACAGATAACACCGAGCAAATGCGATTAACGACAGACGGTTGGTTAGGTATTGGCACAAACACACCAGATGCTTTTTTAGACATTGATGATGAATGGGCATCTGCGGCCATTCAGGCGAATGCACCCTTTATTCGTTACCACCAAAAAGATGTAGCTAAAGAGTGGTTTACTGGAGTCCATGGAAGTAGTTTTTGGTTGAGAGAAAACTGTTTGGATGTGGCAAATACATCAAGTGGTTGTTTTTCGCGTATTTCTGTAAATCCAGGAAATGTAATGGGGATTAACAATTTTAATCCTGGCAGTGCTGTTGATGTTACAGGAGAAATTCGTGTGCGTGGTGCTTCAATTAGTTCTGCATTTGTTAATGCAGGAGAGTTAGCCCTCAAAAATGACAACTCTGACCCCAGACTTTCTTTTCATGCGAATAACGGGACAGAAATAGCAGGTGTGTGGTCAAGGAATAACCTTGATTTAAGAATTGCTAATTTTCAAAATAGGCCTATGCGTTTTTTTACCAATAGCTTAGAAAGAGTAACTATTTTAGGTAATGGCGATGTAGGAATAGGTACCAATAACCCAAATTCGAGATTAACTATTTCTAGAACTGGTGCTGCATTAGCAGGCAGTGTTGTAAGCAGTACGTTGAACACTAATTCTGGTGCGCTAGGAGGTAACGCTAATGATAGAATGAAGCTAGCTACATTAGGTTTTACAACAGGAAATAGTGTTTCTTTAGGGGTGGAAGCAAGACGACAGACCACTGGAGCAGACTGGACAACGACATCAATTGGGTTAAAGTTTGAAGTAGATAATACTACATGGGACAACAAAGCAATTTGGTTAACAGCTCCGGGTAATGTAGGGGTCGGAACACCAGACCCAACGGCAAAACTAGATATTGATGGTCAAATTCGTATCCGTGGCGGTGCGCCGGGCGCAGGCAAGGTGTTGACTTCTGATGCAAATGGAACAGCTACTTGGGAGACGCCT
>JAFIEX010000079.1 GCA_020832365.1 Crocinitomicaceae bacterium | reverse complement strand
CCGCTAAACTTATATCTTTAACCTTATAAGCCAATCTTTCTTGTGTGTTACTCATTTATTTAATTTTACTTTGAAAATATTTGCAAAGGTAAGTAATCTAAAATGGATAAACAAAAAACATGCAGACGTAAAAAAAGTTTTGTCTTACTGCATAAATTGCTGTGAAAGAATGTTTTTAAATGAGGAACGCATAAAATGATTCGTCTTATTGCTGGAAGAAGATAATGTTTCAATAATTAATCTTCTAGGACGCCCAAGTTCAGGTTAAAGTTATAGATAATAATTGAGCGTTTATTGGGTGAGAAAGGGTTTCATCACTTTGGCATTGGATTCCCCTGCACCAAAAACCAATCCACCCAGGCATCCATTTGATTAACGGAATTCGGACGCAACAAAATTTTTCGTTGATTATCCAATAAAAACATCGTCGGCGTACCAAAAACGTAATAATCATTTACAATTGGACTGTCCCATTTTTTGAAATCACAGATGGAAATGAAAGGTAAATCTTTTACAAAATTCCGGTAAGCTTCCTTGTTATCATCTAAAGAAACTAAGATTACTTCAACTCCGTTTTCCTTCCATTTTGGATGATGTTTGGCGATTTCTGGCATTTCTTCCTTGCATTTTGGACACCAACTTGCGGCAAAAACAACTACAGTATATTTCGCTGGAATAGCCGATAATTTTTTCGGGAAATTGTTTGGATTATAAAGCGGAGCAATTACATCACCTTTGAGAACAATATCAGGTGCGATATTTCCTTTCTTCATAGCACGATAGGTCTCCAATTGTTTGGCTAAATCACTATTTATAGTGCAGCTTACTTCGTTAAGTATCTTTAGTGCTAAATACTCCGATGCCTGATGCAAACTGTGGCGTTCTAATAATTCAAATAAATAATCGGCTACTTCATTGAGTTTAGCTTCATCAAAGACCAAATTTTCCAGCATAACATCAATGGAGTATTGCATTTCGATAAATACGGAATCCAAAGATTTACCACTATTTTCCAACAACCAAAAATGTGCTTCAATGGCATCTCGAAACAATCCACTTTTATATAAACGAGCATCAGTATAGTCTAACACACGAAAGGCAGCAATTGTCGCGGGAATATCTTCTGAGCGGTATTGCGCAACAGTAGAAACCGAGCTTACCAGTTTACGCGTAGGTAAAAACCAACTCACATAACTGTCTTTTGGTAACGCATTTAAAAAATAGGCATCTTCATTTTTGATGCGCTGTTTTTCTTTTTGAATTGCCTTATTGGGTTTTTCTTGTTTGGCAAATAGAGAATCTTTGGTATATATTTTTTCCAAATAAATCCATGCACTTAGCGCTTGTTCTCTGCGAGGGTGTTGCTGCGCATATTGCTCAAACCATTGGTTTTCTTGACCTTTGGTGATTTTAATTGTTTCGGTATAACTCAACGCTTCACCAACTATTTCAATATCTTCTCCGCTCAGGATAACAAATAGCGGTTTTTCATCGACAGACAATAAATAACCTACACCATAATCCGCTTGGGAATATTTGAGTTTGAAATTTCCTTTTTCGTCAATCGTGGTGGAAGCAATCGGATAGGTTTTGAGACCGTTAAAACCTTCAAGTTTAACAGTTTGATTAGTCAATAAAGAAAGATTACCTGAAATGGATTGTGAAAAACCCCAAGATGATAGAAATATTAAAAACAGGAAATAAATATTTTTAAACATGCATAATTTATTTAAATCTATCGAAACGACTTTGGTAATTAATTACTACCGCTTCAAAAGACATTTTGTGTTGTGAATAATCTAACTCATCTTTGACAACAACATCATTTAAATTTTTAAAATCAGCGCATAAACATAGTAAAAATCAACAATCGGATGAGGAAGATATTCTAAAAATCTGTACAAGATTTTCTGTTTATTTGAATTGCGCTAACTTTTAGCAATAATGACAAAGGTATCACCTCTATTGCACACGCTTAGCTATAAGACCTCTTAACCCCATGTCCACAACCTGCTCATTTTCAAGTGGTTCAAAAAGACCATTGCCGTTATCGTCTTTCCACTCGAAGCTGTTATTTACACTAAAAGAAAGTTCGATAATAACATCCTCGGTTTCATTACCAGAGATTTCTAATCTTTCTGTAAAAGCACCCGTAACTAAGCAGCTTCCTGGAGGTATTGGAGAAGTGCCAGCAATAGGGTTCGGCACGGTAGTTCCAGCAGATTGACCAGTTTGTAATTGTGGTTCCGTTAAGACACCATTTGGATGTGTTTCCCAAGCCCAATAACCCTGCATTCTATTACCATTTACAACATCTGTAAGCTGTCTAACTTTGTGAGAACGAATAAATGTATTAAACCCAACGAATGATGCTATGGTGGATTGCATGTTCATACCCATTGCAGTGAAAGCAACATCATAATTTTGATACACAATTGAAACCCTTGCAAATTCATATTTTCCCGCAGGGAATTGATGCAAAGGCATTTCAAAAATTACATCTCCATCTTTAACTACTTTTGTTTGATCAAAATCAACAGCTATTGGTCCTCCTTCTTCTACTTCTGGCGCATGATAAATAACGGCACCATTACCCACCTGCGTAAATGCAGTCTGTGTTAGTTCAATATAATGAGCAGCGATGCCATTAAATGATGGGGTTTGTGCTGCATAACCTGCTGGAATTTGGCTTGGCTGACCCAAATTATCTAATCTTTGTTGCTCCCCATCTATTTTAACGATAAACTTCACCCTTGGTCCGTCTTCGGGGTTTGGATTTTTATCCTCTTTTTTGCATGCAATAACGAAAAAGAAGAGTAGACTTAACGAAATATATTTTAAAACGCTCATATTTAAAGTAAATTATACTGCAATTTTACAAAAACAAAATTAATTTTGAGAAGGAATAAACTTTTTAACAAAATTACACGCTTTTGAATTTCGGAACAGATGAATATTTTATGCAGCAAGCCCTCAAATTAGCAAGAGAGGCGCGTGAAAAGGAGGAGGTGCCGGTCGGTGCAATAGTAGTTGTAAATAAAACCATTGTTGGAAAGTCGCACAACCAAACAGAACAATTGCAAGATGTTACGGCACACGCAGAAATGTTAGCCATTTCCTCCGCAGCTAATTACTTAGGCAGTAAATATTTAAAAGATTGTACCATTTACATTACCCTAGAGCCCTGCATCATGTGTACTGGAGCGCTTGCTTGGTCACAAATAAAACGAGTGGTGTACGGTGCTAAAGATGATAAAAGAGGAGGAATAGAGCTACTGAAAAAACAAAGTCCGTCCATTGAAGTTACTGGAGGTATCCTGGAGGAAGAATGCGCGCAATTGATCAAGTCATTTTTTAAAACTAGAAGAAAGTAGTGCGAGAATATTCTCTCAAACGCTCAAATCATTTAAAAGAAATGCTTAAATTAGTAAAAAGTTATATAAAATATTTACAAGAGCACAATGTTAAGAAAAGTGGATTTAAACCTAATCAATCAGATGGGTCAAAACACGATGATGTCTCACCTTGGGATGGAATGTGTAGAAATAGGGGATGATTATGTTGTTTGTACGATGCCTGTTAATGAAAAAACACACCAACCGCTTGGTTTATTGCACGGAGGAGCAACAGCCGCACTGATTGAAAGTGTTGGCTCTATGGGGTCTTCCTTGTTGGTTGACTTGAACAAAGAGGCGCCCGTTGGACTAGAAATTAATGCCAACCATATCAAAAGTATGCGCTCGGGAAAAGTCAAAGCTGTTGGAAAAATTATCCATGCTGGAAAAAGAACGCACGTTTGGAATGTAGATTGCACAGATATGGCAACAGGCAATTTAGTTTGCACGGGGCGTTTAACGGTGATGATTGTGCCGCATAAAAAAAATTAAAATGAAGTATTTCGGCTATGCTTTGCTTTTTTTATTGATTATTGCTTGCTCCCAAAGGCAAGGAAATGTCATAAACAATACCAACTCCGATTTAACGCAAGAGGAGATTGACAATCATCAAGATACCATAGAAGCATTTTTTAATACTGTATTGGACACAGCTTCCCACTGGATAAGAACAAAACTTGAAAATTATAATCCAGAAACTAGGTATGTTGTGCATGGTCAACAACTCTATTCCTCTGAATTATTGCCAAATATTTACGTTCACACAAATTTCAATCCGGTATGGATTAATCATGCAAGCGATACTTCTTGGGCTCTATCCATGTTAAGATTTATTACAGACTTAACTTATCATGGTTTACAGTCTAAAGACTATCACTTTGACGTACTCAATGAGCTAATAGGAGCGGAGGATAAACTTTCCCAAAAAATAATGGATGGTTTTTCTCTTGCAGAAATTGACATTTTATTGACAGATGCTTATCTAATTGCCGCATCTCATTTATATAACGGTAAAGTTGACCCCAATACACTTAGAGCACAGTGGGGAATTCAACGAGACAAGCCCTACCTGAAACTAGATGAAAAATTGTTGAACCTAAGGAACTACGAAAACCTGGAGGTTTTTATGCAACAGTTTTATCCCAATAAGCACGGCTATAGAGCTATGGTTCGAACGGCCAAACAATTAACCAAAAGAATTGGTCAAGATACGCTGTTAAATGTACCTTTTCAAGCACTGCCAATAAAGTTAGAAGAAGACACCATGTTTCAAAAAGCTATTGCACAGCGATTAACACAACTTGGCTTTTTAAGTCAATTAGACACTTTAAACTCTTCAATTTTGGACGCGCTTAAAACTTATCAGTTTACCTTAGGATTGAATCAAGACGGTGTAATTGGAAGAAGAACTTTAGAACATTTAAACACTACATTTGAACAACGTCTAAACAAAGTTTTTGTAAACCTTGAGAGAATTCGATGGATGCCTTATAAACAGGAGTCCCATAGAATTCATGTCAATATTGCAGATTATCAGATGCATTATATTCACCTTGACGACACACTTATATCTATGAAAACGCAAGTGGGTCGTGATTTAAGACAAACACCTGTATTCGATGCTAAAATGACTTATCTCGTATTCAGTCCAACATGGACTGTGCCTCCAGGGATATTAAGAAATGATATCATACCAGCAGTTGCAAGGAATTTGAATTACTTGAATAGTAAAAATATGGTCGTCCTTGATAGAAGCGGACAGCGAGTTGACCCTGCTCAAATCGATTGGCAAAAAGCACGTAAAGGAGCCTTCCCTTATACTGTTCGTCAAATGCCAGGTGACGACAATGCGCTAGGTAGGGTAAAATTTATGTTTCCGAATAAATACAATGTATATTTGCACGATACGCCCTCTAAAAGATTATTTGAACAAGATGAAAGACTATTTAGCTCTGGTTGTGTGCGTATTGAAAAACCTATTGAGCTCGCAGAATTGCTGCTTAACGACTCTATACAATGGAGTCGAGAAAACATTCTTGCAGCGATGCGTTTAAAAAACGAGCGTGCAGTAACCTTGAAACAACCTGTACAAGTTTATATTTATTACATGACCGCTTGGTCTGATGGCAAACACACTCATTATCGCAATGACGTGTACAGCAGAGATGAAGAAACGTTAAAAGCGCTTAGGGCTTCATTATATAAAGTTTAGCAGCGTTATATTATCTAATTTTGTGGTTTTGAATTTAAAATAAACCCATGCAACAATATGATGACTCTTTGATTATAACAATTCCTAATCGTCCTACGAATGGTCTTCTGACCGCACCCGCATCCAAAAGTTATCTTCAAAGGGCTATTGCTATTGCGTGTTTGGGAGAACGGCCTTGCACCATAGCAAACTTTTATCATAGCAGCGATGCCCTTGCAGCTATCAATATTGCGAAAAACTTAGGTGCTAAAATTAACTTAGAGGACAGGTCATTGCACTTAGTGCCAGGAAAGGTGAATAGCGAAAAGGTGTTATTAAATTGCGGAGAGGCAGGGCTGAGTACACGCATGTTTTCTCCAATTGCAGCAATTTTCCCAAGAGAAACTATAATAACAGGCGAAGGCTCAATTTTGAAAAGGCCCATGCACATGATAGAAGAAGCCCTGCAACAGCTAGGCGCAAACGTAACTTCCAATAAACATTATCTACCACTTCATATTCAAGGGCCTATTCGTTCAGGTCAAATAACCATTGATGGTTCGGAGAGTTCTCAGTTGCTTACAGGTTTACTCATCGCTCTTCCAAAACTTAAAGGCGATAGCACCATAAAAGTCTTAAATTTGAAAAGTACGCCCTATATTCAAATGACGTTAGACATTTTGCATGATTTTGGTGTAGCGGTGACACATAAAAATTTTGAGGAATTTCAAATAAAAGGGGGGCAAAAACCTAGCTTGTCCAATTACTTCGTTGAAGGGGACTGGAGTGGAGCTTCATTCCCAATGGTTGCAGCTGCGATATCGGGTAAAGTTGAAATAACAGGATTGAACATCAAATCTACGCAAGCAGATAGCGCGATTTTACAAGCCCTCGCTTTATCAGGAGCAAAAACAGCCATCCATGAAGATAAAATAACTATCCAAAAAGGCGACCTCAAAGCCTTTCATTTTGACGCAACCAACTGCCCAGATTTATTTCCTCCGCTTGCCGCTTTGGCCGCTTGCTGTGAGGGGACATCTATTATCCATGGAATAGAAAGATTGACACACAAAGAAAGTAATAGGGCTTTAACAATTCAAGAAGAATTTAAAAAGTTAAATATCCAAGTTACACTAGAAGGTAATAACATGTTAATTGAAAAAGCTGCTGTCTCAGGTGGCGAAGTTGCTTCGAGAAACGACCACAGAATCGCAATGGCGACGGCTGTATTAGCGTCCGTTGCCAATTCACCTGTGACCATACAAAACAGTTTGGCTGTTAATAAGTCATACCCAACATTTTACGAAGATTTAGCGAGTATAAAGCCCTAAAAAAATTAGTACAAATGAAAATTGCAATATTTGGAGGAGGCGTTATGGGAAAAACATACGCAACTGCATTGCTTCAAAATAAACTGGTAAAAGCTGAAAACTTGTATTTGGTCGAAACAGTCCCAGAAAAAGTAGCTGAATTGAAAACAGCCAACTTAGGTGTTGTTTTGGAAGCTTTGACACCTGAAATTTTTGACCAATTGACTTTTGCGTTTTTGTGCATAAAGCCCCAAGATTTTAACTTGCTAGGAGTTGAATTGGCGCATCGTTTCCAACCAGAAACCATTATTTTATCTATCATGGCTGGTAAAAAAATAGCACAAATTCAAGAGTTAACCCAACACGATTTAGTGGTTCGCGCCATGCCTAATGCACCTGTATTAATAGGTGAAGGAATTACAGCATACATTGCGTCTGAAAAGATTACTGAATCAAAGAAAGAATTAATTGTTAAACTTTTAAGCACCACTGGGAAAGTGGTCTCGATCGAAAGAGAAGAATTAATGGATACAGTAACCGCTCTTAGTGGCAGTGGTCCAGCCTATTTCTATCTTTTTGTTAAGCACCTCATTAGGGCAGGAATGGAACTCGGTTTAACCAAAGAAGCGGCCACTTTGTTGGTGAAACAAACCTTAAAAGGCAGCCATGCACTAATGATACAAGATGATTTTGATTTTGATACCGCCATTAAAAATGTAGCCTCCCCAGGCGGCACTACTCAGACAGCACTTGATTATTTTGCTAAAAATGACCTAGAAAACATTGTTGTTCAAGCCGTTACTCTAGCAGAACAAAGAGGAAAAGCTCTTTCTGAAAACACATAATATTAAGGTCGGATTTTAAAATTGATGACCTTTAGGTTCTTACATAATATCCGAAGTTGAACAAAATATATTATTGCATTGTTTGTAAAGTCCATATTGAAAGATTAATTTTGTTGTTCTAATCCATAGCTGATGTCAAATTATAAAGCAGGTCCACTACTAAGCAACATTCAAGTTCCTTCTGATTTAAGGAAACTGAAACAAGAAGATTTACCGCAGGTTGCTGATGAATTAAGAGAGTATATCATTGACGTAATCTCTGAAATTGGTAATTCACATTTTGGTGCCTCTCTTGGCGTGGTTGAAATGACTGTTGCGCTCCACTATGTTTTTAATACACCCGAAGACCAATTGGTTTGGGATGTGGGTCATCAGGCTTATGGGCACAAAATATTAACTGGTCGAAGAGATGTTTTTCATACCAATCGTTTACGAGGTGGGATAAGCGGCTTCCCCAAGCGTAGCGAGAGTAACTATGATACTTTTGGCGTTGGCCACTCTTCTACATCTATTTCCGCTGCTTTAGGGATGGCTATCGCAAATAATTATAAAGGGAAAAAAGACACACAGCACATTGCTGTAATTGGTGATGGAGCAATGACGGCTGGGCTAGCTTTTGAAGGGCTAAACCATGCAGGGTTTGAGAAAGATGCAAACTTACTTGTTATATTGAATGACAATTGCATGTCAATTGACCCAAACGTTGGTGCTTTAAAAGATTATTTAACTGATATTACCACTTCTCATACTTACAATAAGATGAAAGATGAGGTGTGGAATTTATTGGGTAAGCTTTCGAAATTTGGGCCAGATGCAAGAACAGTTGTGAGTAAAGTATCCCATGCTTTGAAAGGTAGTTTGTTAAAACAAAGTAATTTATTTGAATCATTTAACTTCCGCTACTTTGGACCAATTGATGGTCATGATGTGATAGGAATGGCAAAAGTGATGGAGGATTTGAAACAAATACCTGGACCTAAAATTTTACATTGCATCACAAAAAAAGGAAAGGGGTACAAATTTAGTGAACAAGGAAACCCAACACAATGGCATGCGCCGGGTGTATTTAATAAGGAAACTGGGGAAATTGTTAAAGTGATTCCTACTTCACCTCAGCCTCCAAAGTACCAAGACGTTTTTGGACATACAATTGTGGAGTTAGCTGAAAAGAATGATAAAATAATGGGTATTACGCCTGCAATGCCTTCAGGTAGCTCACTCAATATCATGATGAAAGCCATGCCTGATCGCTCGTTTGACGTTGGTATAGCAGAACAACATGCAGTGACTTTCTCTGCTGGATTAGCCACACAAGGGATGGTGCCGTTTTGTAATATCTACTCTTCTTTCATGCAACGCGCCTATGACCAAGTAATTCATGACGTTGCGTTGCAGAATCTTAATGTGGTTTTTTGTCTAGATAGAGCAGGTTTTGCTGGCGCTGACGGTGCAACTCACCACGGGGCTTATGACATTGCCTACATGCGTTGTGTTCCTAACATGATTGTTGCAGCACCAATGAATGAAAGTGAGTTGCGTAATTTGATGTACACGGCACAACAAGAAAACATGGGGCCATTCTGCATCCGCTACCCTAGAGGTCAAGGTGTGATGCCAGATTGGAAAACACCAATGAAAGCTGTTAAAGTTGGAACAGGAAGAAAAGTTACTGCTGGGGAAGATATCGCGATCCTTTCAATTGGTCACCACGGAAATTATGTACAAGAAGCCATAGAGCTATTAAAAGATTCTGGAGCATCTGTTGCGCATTACGACATGCGATTTGTGAAACCACTAGATGAGCAAATGTTGCATGAAGTTTTTGGTAAGTTTGAAAAGGTAATAACTGTGGAGGATGGTTGTATAATGGGAGGTATGGGCTCTGCTGTATTGGAATTCATGGCCGACCATCAATATCAAGCGCACATCGTACGATTAGGAATTCCAGACGAATATATTCATCATGGAACGCAAAAGGAGCTTTACAAAGATGCTGGATACGATACGAATAGTATTGTTAAAAAAGTAATTGAAATGCTCGGTATCGAAAATCAAAACACTGAATTACTCAAAAACGTTGCTGCTGGCTAGCAGTGTTTAAAAACATAATATTGATTGCTCCCCGCGCTATAAAGAGTGGGGAGTTTTCATTAATACTTATGCAAAATCTCCACAACACCATTTAAATAGCTAGAACCAAACAGATTCAAATGCACCAATAAAGGGTAAAGCTGACAGATTTTAATTCTTTCGCGCCAACTCTTTTCTAAGGGATAAAAAGCATGATAAGCTGCCAAAAAATCATCAGAAAAACCGCCAAAAAGCTGTGTCATAGCAATGTCCATTTCTCTATGCCCGAAATAAACCGCGGGGTCATACAAAAGTGGCGTGCCATTGGATTGAATAAAATAATTTCCTCCCCACAAATCACCGTGTAGGAGTGCTGGTGCTTCAACTGGAAAGATTTCCTTGAAACGTTGACACAACAGCTCAATTCTTTTCAAAACGAACCGAGGCATTTTATTGTTGTCGTAAGCTAAAATTGCTAATGGTATAATCCTATTTTCTGCATAAAATATAGACCAGTCTGAATGCCAATCATTTATTTGATTTAGCGAGCCAATGTAATTGTCTTCATCCCAGCCAAAATATTTGTTGCTCACTTGGTGTTGCTGTGCTAAAAAACGCCCCAAATCCCTTTGAGCAGCAACAGAATTGCTACCCTTTTCCGCATATGCTAAAACAAGGTACTGGAAATTCCCCTCTGAACAAGAAACAATAGGTTGGGCATAATTTAACTTTACGTGCGCTCTAAAGAATTGCAGTGCCCGCATTTCCTTTGCAAGCATTTCAGGGAAAACCTCTTGGAGGTTTCTTTTCACTACTAGTTTCCCTAGGTCACTTTCGAGCAGAAAAACGTCATTAATATCCCCTCCTGCAAGTCTATGAATTAGTTTTGGTGCATGGATGCAGCCCAGTTTATCTTTCAATATTTCTAACTCACAAGCATGCATCTTTTAATTCATAACAACCACCATAATACCTTCAGCGCTTGGAATAGGGAAAACAGTCATTTCCTGGTCGTTAAAACGAATTACACTTGTTTTATCCAATTGTAATTCTTGGTTTACACCTGTCATGAATGGCACACTTAAAAAAGACTTTATAGCTTCCTCCAATGGGTCTGTTTTACTATCTTGAAAAACAAAAAAAGCAATTGGTGTTTTACTTGCACTGGCTAATTTTTCAGTATTGATAATACGCTCATTAATTGAGAGCTCATCTCTACTTGCGATTGCTGCTTGATTCGCTATAAAAATCGCCAAGGCTGCTTGGGAATTATTTTCTGGTAAACTCCCCAAAAAAGCAGCAGCCATGCCACCTGTTGGGAGTGTTCGAAGATAAATTAAATCTTGATTTCTTTCAAATGCAGGGTGAAAATAATGAATGTTTCGTTTATTGATTGTCGTTGGATAAATAACGATCTCATGTGGTGTTAAGCCGCTAACTTCCAAAGGTCCCCAATAACCTTCTTCATTGGTTTTAACTTCGTGTAAAATTGATCCTTTTCGCTTTCCGCTGGATTTTTCCAACTCAAAAACCTCAACCTTGGCAAACACCACAGGTGAGTTTTCCCCTAGGGTTAGCGCTCGACCTGCAATTTGTACCGTTTCTTGCTTTTCAAGCTCCGCTGTAATCGTACTTTTTTCTCCATTAAAAAAGGCATACATCGCCTGAAAAGAAGCAAAAGAAGTTGCGATTTCATAATGATCTAGGCCTTCAATGGACTTGTTTTCTGTACTAGAATTGTTTCTTCCTCCCGTTATTTTATCATCCGGAGAAAAGAGGTTTAAAGTAGGTACAATTGGCTCCGCGCTCAAAGCTCCACTCGCAACATGAACATATTTTTTAACCCATTTACCCGCTTTTTTATCACTGATTACTGCCATGCAAACTGCACCACCAGCAGAATGACCAACCAAGTTTACTTGCTTCACCTTATGCGTTTTTCTAACTTGTTTGATCAGTGCAATTAGTTTTTCGGTGCTATTTTCTCTGTTAAAATCCAGGGTGTTCCAGTCAAAAACATACAAAACATCTCTCGGATAGCCCGCCTTTTGAAAAAATTGTATTGGCCTATTCCAAGTGTCCCCAGCTGCAAGCATACCATGCACAAAAATAATTGGCGTGACTGTTACTTGTTTTTGGGCAAACGAATAGCTCGTGGCTATGCTCAAATTTGAGACCACTGATAGCAACAAGAATGAGCGAATGAAAAGCCTCATTTGTTTTTAAAAGCATTAATAGCATTAGTAGTAAACTCGGATAAAACAAGTTGACCTGACATAGCTGCTCTTTCTGCAAGTAACTCGTCCCAGTGCTCTGTTCCTTCCCAAAATACTTTTTTCAGCATGCGCATGGCTTCAGGGTTTGATGTGGCTAGTTTTTTAGCAATGATTTTGATATCCGCATCCATTTCTTCAATCGTTTCAAAGA
>JAFIEX010000078.1 GCA_020832365.1 Crocinitomicaceae bacterium | reverse complement strand
GGATTAGGTAAAATACGAACACTCATTTCTTTTGATTCATTGATTTCATCCGCTAATTGATCATCTCGTGTTCGTTTTGAAAGATTTAAATTTGCAAATTCATGCGCAAAAATTATAGTATCCCTGCTTAATTCAATTAATAGTTCCACTCTTTTATCTCTATAACCGTCTTTACTCAATCTTAGCTCATATGCCAAATAACCATTTAATCTAGCCTGAATTGGTTCAAAGTTAAATATCCCTGATATATTTGTGGCATACACAACGGCCTCATCACCAGTTTGTTCATCCATTTTGATTACCTCTACTTTCACCCCATCCAATCTTTCCCCGGATTTTTCATCCAAAACCAGGCCTTCTAAATAGTAATTCAATATTGGGTTTAAAGATGCATTGACCTCGTAAATTTTCCGTTTTTCAGGTAATTCTAGCTCAATGAGTTTTTCATCAAATCCTGCCTGTGAAATGGACATGTAAACTTTATCATCACCCTTTTTTATGTGTGAACGATATCTACCAGACTCGTCAGATGGGATAGAGTCAATGATTTCTCCTCTCTCATTTTTAATCAAAATAACAGCCCCAGATAGAGGTTCTTCTGATAAATAGTCTTTTATACTCCCTTCGATAATTGGGTATCCAAATAGCGGCTTCAATTGAGAGAAATAGAATAAATCGTCTGGTTTCATCCAATCCTCTCCACGGTTTGAAGCTAAAAAACCAAAGCTTTGTTCTTTATTCGAAACAAAGGCAAAATCATCAAAGGAAGTATTAATAGACTCTCCTAAATTGCTCACATCAACGAAGTTCTGATTTTCATCTTGGTAAGCCACAAAAACATCCAATCCTCCATGGCCATAGTGTCCGTTAGAGGCAAAAAATAACAAACCAGATTCAGGGTGAACAAAAGGCGTTACTTCATTTAAAACGGTATTTACTGGAGCTCCAAGATTAATTGGTTTACCAAATGAACCATCCTCCTTTATTTCAACCTTGTATATATCTGTACCCCCAAAACTACCAGGCATATCCGAAGCAAAATACAATGTTTTTCCATCAGGAGAAATGGCAGGATGACCACATGAATAAGTATCTGAATTAAAGGGCAATTCTTCTACGTCAACAATTTTATTACCTTCTAACTTGCCTCTAAAAATTTTCAATTTGGTTATACCTTGCTCGTCCTTTCTCCGTTTTCCCTCAACGATGTTATTTCTGGTAAAATACAAGTAACCACTGTTCGGATCGAAAACCGCTGGACCATCATGAAACTTAGTATTTCCCTCACCCCTAATGCGTTGCATTGCACCAAAACCACCATCTTCGGAGACTTCCAAGCGATACATATCATAAAAATAAACTTTTGGTTGACCAGCAGTTCGCATAATTGCCGCTGCATTTCTTTTAGAGGATGTTACAATCGCTTCCTTATTATTAATTAAATTTATTGAAATGTCTGACTCTTTAGTCAAATGACTGTTTTCCGGAGCACTGAAATATTCCGTCATTCCGCCCTTATAACGCTGATTAGATAGCAGGTTTTTTGCTGTAGCATTTTGGTTATTTAAAGCTAAAGTATTTAATAGCCACTGTTCGGATTTTTCAGTTTCACCATTCTGTCTTAAAAGAATAGCATAGCGTAACATTTGGATCTCTCCTAATGAATCATTTTGACCTAAAAAACCATACCACGCAATGGCTTTTGGAACGTTCCCCATTATATCATAAGCAAAAGATATATTATTTGCAACAGCAAAAGAATCCTTTGATCTTTCTAAGGCATCTTCATAAGCCTGAACTGCTGCATAATAGGACTTCACAGCAAACAATTCATCTGCAAGTCGCATTCTTTTCGACTGCGCTAAATTTATTCCTGAAATGAAGAAAACACAAATGAATAATATAATCCTGTACATGTCGCAAAGCTAAAAATAACGAGGTGATACAACACCTTTTTTCTTGAAATAGAAATCATAAGTAAGCAGCAACTCATGCGTTCCAAAGTTATGTCGCATTAATCTATTGATTGAAATATCAAAAGCATACCCAAATTTCAATTGCTCGGTTAGCATATACTGCACAAAGCCGCCTGCACTCTCTTGAAACCTGTAATTCGTTCCAAGCCATAAATGGTCATAAAAGATAAAAGCAACTGTGCCATCGAAAGCAAATGGAGCGCCCATAGTCATTTTATAAAGGGCTGATGGCCTAATTTTCAGCATTCGATTTACATTAAAATAACCACCAACCATGGCATAATAATGTTGACGATCATCAAACTCCAACTCCCCAAATTCTGGCGAATTATTAACCAATCGTGGCACTGCAGCTCCTGCAAACCATTGTTCAGAATGATAATAGATTCCTGCGCCAATATTCGGTAAAATTTGATTTTGATAGTTTTGGGCGAAGCTAGGGTCATTCAATTCTGTTGTGTTTAATTGAGATAAATTAGCATTTACAAAATTAAGTCCGCCTTTCACACCAAGTGACAACCTGCCATCATGTTGCCTAAAGCGCAAAGAATAGGAGAAATCAGCATTTAACCATGTTTGATTGAGCGGCCCTACTCGATCATTCAATGCACTAATTCCAATTCCTACAGATTCATACTTTAAGGGTGTGTGCAGCGAAAAAGTTTGTGTAACAGGAGCGCCATCAATACCAACCCACTGCTGTCTATGCAATAAGCTTGCATTTAATGCATCTCGACTTCCGGCATAAGCAGGATTAAAATAAATCATATTATCCATGTATTGCGTAATCTGTGCCTCTTGCTGAGCTTTCGATAGCAAAGTACTTAATATAGCTACAAAAAATATAAACCACTTCATTTTTAAAACTTTAAGGTTTTAAATACAACCAACCCTTTAAAATACTTCCACTTAAATTCGGAAAATCACTATTTTCCCCCAATTCCAAAAGATAATAATACGTTCCTTCTGGCAGTTGATTCCCTCCAATATTAAGGTTACTTGTACTAGTCCCATCCCAATTGTTTTGGTAATCATCAGAATGATAAACTTCACCACCCCATCTATTAAATACGGTAAACTTAGAACCTGGGAACGCATTCAAATTTTGAATTACGAAGAAATCATTGATACCATCACCATTTGGCGAAAAACCTTCTGGCACAATCACTGAACAAATATCCACTTCTACAGTAAATACAGTTGGCTCACTCTCGCAACCATTTTCAGTGGCGATAACATAATATGTCGTAATCCCTGGAACATCTATAGGTTGGAATGTCTCACCTTGTCCAACTATATCTGTTAAGTCTTCGTTACTAAACCAAGATAAGTTTCCATTCGGCGACGTTCCCGTAACTAATTCAGTAAAATTCTGGTGACAAATTAAATCGGGAACATTTACCACTGGCGGTGCAGGAGCGTCAATAATTTCTATGGTAGCGACTATTCCAGAAGAATCAGTACAAAATGCATCCGTGATCGCTATTATTTCATAAACACCAGGCTGATTCCCAAAATTGTAAGGATTGCTCCATGTCGCAACTGAAATAACACTGTCATTGAAAGCATAAGTGATATTCCATGGCCCCTGACCTGTAATTGTCAAAATCAAATTAGAAGGGGTCTCGTAATCACAGTAAGTGTTATTCAAGCTATTAAAGGAAGGAATTGGCGTAGGGTTAAACAAAAGGTTATTGATTAGCGTATCTGTTCTGGCACAATTACCATCAAATATTTCTGTCACAATAAAAGACATATTCGAGTTTGCATTAGGTAAAACACTGGTATATGTTCCAGTGCTATCAATTGTTATTATTTGTTGAGCACCATTGAGTTCATAAGTCACCTGATAACCTGGTTGCCCAGTAAGGATAAATACAGCAGTATCTCCAGAGCAGATAGGACCATTATTCATAACACCAACATTCGCTGGTAATGGGGCAAAAAACACAGTATCAGATATGAAATTATTGTTCACACAACTACCATTCGACACATTTGTGATATTCAGAACAACCGTATTAACCGGGTTATTGACAGTAATATTAGCGATGCCAGAACCAGGGACAGTGATCGTTTGAGCAGCTCCACCGTTAATGTTAAAGGTAACAACATCTCCAGAAAAACCATTGATTTGAAATATGGCGTCATCCCCTTCACAGATAGGATTATTGGATACCACTAACGGGTCACCTGCCACTACTTGAATCAATTGAGATGTGTTGACTGAATCACTGCATAAAGCATCTTCAATATAAATGACATTAAAGTTAAAAGATGCTGAAGGTTCGGTAATGAAAACATTAGCAACTCCAGATGCATTCGCAGTAACACTCAGAATCACGCCATTAATTTCATAAACAATAAGATTATTCGCACCCGTTTGAATTTGAATCTCTGCATTGTCTCCGAAACAAATAGGAGCATTTGACGTGATATTTATAATCTGAGGAAGCGCATTCACTGAGATATTAGAAATTACTACATTATTATTAGGACATGTACCATCTGATACCTGAACAATTTGTAAGGAGCTATTAGCTGAAACATTAGGAACTTGAACAACTCCATTACCACTAGCATCTAGCGTAATGGTTTGTTGCGGCCCATTATTAAATGTATAACTTACAATTAGATTTGGCAATCCTGAAACAATAAATACTGCAGTATCGCCAGCACATATAGGTCCGTTATTGGATATGTTTGGAAGCACTGGAGCTGGAATAACCCCAACAATGGTAGTAAATCCATTGGAATTAGCACAGCTGCCATCGTCAACACTTTCTATTGTTAAAGACATATTCGGCACAACAGCAACATCCGTAACTATCGCTTGGCCTGTTCCTGATAAAGTCGTTGTTTGTTGCAAACCATTTAAATTATAGTTCACAATTAAACCTGGTTGACCTGAAATTTCAAAACTTATATTCTGACCTTCGCAAATCGATGATGGAGCATTTACCGATACCATTACTGGAATTGGAATAACATTTATCGTTTCAGAAATAGCTAGGTTGGTATTACACCCGTTTCCAGAAACTGCTGTAAGATTAATTGTTGTTGGTGTAGTGATGTTTGGCAAAACAATTTGTGCATTACCATTTACATCTAAAACTATATTTTGTGCAATACCTCCATTGACATTGTAAGTTACTTGATCACCTGCAGTTCCAAACAGGTTAACGATTCCGTTATCGCCTAAACACACATTACTACTAACCGATAAAGTTGGTATTGCTCCATTCACCACAACTGTTGATGATAAATTAAGAGCTAGGCTACAGTTGTTATCGCTGACTTCAATGATCTCAAGCGTTTGTGAAGTATTTACATTGTTCACCTGAACTGTGGTTGTTCCTGAAGCTCCAATTGTTGTTGTTATAGGAGAACCACCATTAATAGTATAAATAACGGTATTCCCTCCTACTCCTGAAATAATAAAACTGGCATTATCACCCCCACAAATTGGAGAATTATTGGAGATTGCAGGTATTGTTGGTCCTGGAATAACAGTAACTAAATCCGTTAGTGAAATAACCTGACTACATCCGTTATTATCAATTAAAGTTAACGCAATATTTTGATTGGTATTCGCTCCGGATATAATAACCTCTAACTCCCCAGAAGATGGAATTACATCAGTTTGAGAGGAACCACCATTGACTGAATAAGTCACTACTTCATTAGCTACTCCCGTTATGGTAAATACAGCATCTTGACCTTGACAAATTGTTCCGTTTGAGGTCAAGGAGGGCACGGTAGGCGCGGGCGAAATAACTACCGTATGAGAGACGCTGCTTAAGTTAACACAAGAGCCATTCACCGTTTGTATAATGTTCATGGTCTGTTGCGTCGTAGCATTTGGAATGGTGATATTAAATGATCCAGATGCTCCGATTGTTTGCACCTGATTAGTACCTCCATTAATATTATAAGTTACCTGATCACCTGAATTTCCAACTACATTAAACACAATATTATCTCCAGAACAAATACCATTAGGGGCATTAATTTGGGGCGTTGCAGATGTTACTAAAATTGTGGCAGTAACATTAACGAACGCATTGCAATTACCATCGAATATTTCTGAAATTACTATGTTTTGATTAACCACAGCATTTGGAATGGATACTATCAGTTGTCCTAATGAGTTAATAACGCCGCTTTGAGTTGTGCCACCATTAACGCTATATGTAATTTCTAATCCAGGTGTGCCGTTAATCACAAACTCAGCTTGATCTCCTGCGCAAATTGGAGATGATACTGTAATTGTTGGACTTACAGGAGCGGGCTGCACAGTAATTGTTTCACTTGTACTTAAAGAAATATTGCATGCTCCATTAGATGAATTTAGCAAAGTTATAGTTTGATTAACGCTAGCAGCAGAAATAATTATAGTGGCTTCACCATTGGTATTTGCACTAACCTGTTGACTAGCAGCGCCATTTATAGAATATGTAATGATGTCCCCTATGAGCATTCCAGACAACTCAAATACAGCATCCTGACCTGCACAAATTGGGCTTATTGCAGAGATAACTGGAGCTACCGGTAGCGGTAATACAGTAATGGTCTCTGAAATATTAAGACTATTCGTACAAGAACCATTCGAGGCCTGCGTGATGGTTATGGTTTGGTTATTAGACACACCAGAGATAGTAACAGAGCCATTTCCAAAAGCATCAAGGATTAAAGAGTTTGTAACACCACCATTGATATTGTATGAAATTTCATCCCCAGGATTACCTTGGATGTTAAATATTGCATTTTGTCCATCACAAATTGGAGTTGAAGCTGTCACAGTTGGAGTAGGCGCAATAATCAACACTTCAGAAGTTAAAGATGTTGAAAGTTGGCAAGTTCCATCGTCCACTAAAGTGATTTCTATTAATTGATTGGTTTGCGCATTAGGAATGATTAGCGTTCCAGAACCAGATGCATTAAGAACGATAGTTTGCGTTGGCCCACCATTGAGTGAATAAGAAATAGTTTCACCAGGTTGTCCAGAAATATTAAATTCAGCATTTTGTCCACCACAAATTGGAGAATTATTAGTTACAGAAGGAGCATTTGGCGTTGCGTTAACAACAATTGTCGTAGATAAATTGATGTTGTTTGAGCACTGCGCATCAGAAACTTCAGAAATTAATAATATTTCACTTGGAATTGTGGCATTAGAAGTAATGATTATTTCTCCACTAGGACCAAAAATTTCTGTTTGGCTACCACCACCATTTAATTGGTAGCTAATTGTATTACCAACACTACCTTGAACTACAAACTCAGCTAGCTCTCCCTCACATACCGGAGAATTTGTTGTAACACTCGGCGATACTGGCAAAGGAATTACAGATACGGTGTGCGAATCTCCGCTGTTATTAATACAAATACCGTCGTCTACAGTAACTATATTCAAGACTACTTCCGGAAGTGAGCCAATAATGTTAATTTCCTCTGTTCCTGATGCTGGTAGAGAAACATTCATGTTTGTTCCACCGTTTATATTGTAGGTGATAATATCTCCTGCAGAGCCAGTTAGCACAAAGTTAATTGTAGCGCCTTCACAAATTGAAGTTGGAGCGATTACCGTTGGATGATTTGGTATTGGATCAACTGTAATGGACTGACTAATTAAGGTATTTTGGAAACACAAACCATTGTCGAATTCCACTATATTTAAGGTGATAGCAGGAACAGTAACAGGATTCGCAGGAATAATTATTTCTCCCGACACCGGTATCGTCTCGGTAGTAGTGCTTCCACCGTTAATATTATAAGTAAAATTAGTACCTGGCGCACCTGTCACAGTAAAATCAGCTACATCATCCTCACAAATATTTGAAGGAGCAGTTATAACAGGAGACGTCGGTTGTTGGTTAACAACAATCACCTCTGGTGCTAATGGAGGATTAGTCAATTGACAAACACCATCATCCAAGAAAGTAACTACTAATTCCATTGAGGGAGGATTTGCAATAACTGTTGGAACAATATAAGTACCTGAACCTGGAATTGTGGCAGTTTGAGGAGCACCACCGTTGATAGTATAGGTAACAATTAAACCTGGATCTCCTGAAATGAAAAATTCAGCTGGATCTCCCTCACAAACTGGAGAAATAGAGGAAAGAACAGGGAGGATGGGTTGGACAATAACCGTTTCAGTAATGTTAAGCGGAGTATTTACGCAAATCCCAGCAGGATCTTCAACTGAAATTAGTTCCATAGTAACATCGCTCAAGGCATTGTTTTCTGTTATTATAGCCTCTCCATTTACATCCAAAACCACAGTCTGTAAAGGACCACCATTAATACTGTAGGTTACTATTTCACCAGGTTCACCAGAAATTGTAAAGATGGCATCATCTCCAACACAAATTGGAGAATTTGAAGTTAAAGTTGGTGTAATACCAATAACATCAATGGTTACACTTATACCAATTTGGGAAGCGTTTAGAGCACAGTTTCCATTACTAACTCCCTCAATGACAATGGTTTGATCGACCAATGCATTATTTATAGTAACAATAATTTCTCCACTTGATGGGAAAGTAGATGAAACAGGAGCCCCTCCATTAATTGTGTAGGTCACTTCCTCTCCAGGCAACCCTTCAATGGTAAATATGGCATCATCTCCTTCACATACAGGAGAGTTAGAAGAAACTACTGGTATTTGTGGTAGAGGTTCTACTATAACCAAAGCAGACACAGGGGCTAATAACAAGTCACAGTTTGCATTTTCCACTTCGATTAACTCCAATAGTGACTGCGGTAATGTTGCAATAATGGGAGGTAGTATTCCCTCTCCAGCGCCATCCAAAACAATAGTTTGAGGAGCTCCACCGTCTAATTGATAAGTAACTACATTATTTGGATCTCCGTTAATCGTATAAATAATCTCATCCCCCTCACATATGGGAGAACTCACTGAAATTGTTGGAATATTAGGAAGAGGATTTACAACGACAACAGAAGGCGTAATTGTAGGATTCGATGCGCAAAGTGCATCTTGAATACCGATTACCTCAAGCGTAACATCTGGCAATACAGCAGGTATTGGTGGAACAATATATGAGCCTGAAGGAGGTATAGTAATTGTCTGTGAAGCCCCCCCATTAATCATATATGTGACCTCCAAATCTGGATCTCCATTAATTACAAACTCTGCGAACTCTCCCTCACAAACAGGACTATTATTTGTGATTGTCGGTGGAATAGGAAGGGGATTAACTATAATTATTTCTTGAGGAATAGTTGTATTCAAATTCGTACAAACGCCATCATCAACTGAGATTAACTCTAAGATTTCAGACGTTGGTGTGGCGGTAGAATTTACTACAAGCGTGCCCGATGGTGGTATAGTGCCAGTTTGTGCAACACCATTCAACTCGTAATTAACGATTAAACCAGGAGTTCCTTCTATGAAAAATTCTGCTTGATCTCCTTCACAAATTGGAGAATTAGAACTTATCGTTGGTAAAACTGGTTGTGGATTCACTATAACTGTTTCAACAACAGGCGCCAAAACACGACTACAGTTTGCATTTTGCGCAAATATTAAAGACAAAATAGTACTTGGCAAAACAGCGGGGTAAGGAGGTATGGTGCCATTTCCTGAGCCATCTAGGGTAATAGTTTGAGAACTACCCCCATCAATATTGTAGGTAATTATATTATTTGGTCCACCATTAATTTGAAACACCACATCCTCTCCTTCACATACTGGACTATTTGATGTAATTGTAGGAATAGGAGGTAAAGGGTCAATTGTGACAGATAGAATATTGGCATTAGTACAACTACCAATTGAAACTGTATAAATAATGAATACAGGACCTGGATTTTGACCAGTTGCTATACCTGATGTTGGCCCAATTGTCGCATTCGAAGCTGGAGCCGGACTCCATACTCCTCCTGGAACTGTAGAGGTATAAGTTCCTGTGCTACCTACACAAAGGTTAGATGGACCAGAAAGCACACCTGGATCTGGTGGAATAATAACTTCTATGGTGACTTCATCTACAGTCGTGCATCCTCCTAATTCTCCAGTTACAGTATAAACGTTAACACCAAGTGGTGGAGCAAAGGGCACTCCATTTGTAACCCCACCAGACCAAGTAAGCACAGCACCATTAGGATTAAATGCACTTAGTGTGACTTCATCACCAAGACAGACAATATCATCGGCTGGTGCAATAACAATAGGCCCTCCAGTTGTTGTATTGAAGATTACCTCATTCATTGAAGAGTCACTGCATCCACCTAATGTAACTACAAAATTAGTGTAAGTACCATTTCCTAGGCCAGTAATCACAATATTACCAGAACCATTTGCCGTGATTGGGACAGGTGCATTTCCATTCCAACTTACATCATATGTTTCTCCGGGTGTTAGACCAGATAGTGTAATCGTTCCATCATTTGCAACACAAGAGGTCGGAGGTGTTGAAGAGGATACCGTGAAGCTGATTGCTGCACCTGCTAAAACTACAGGTCCACTTTCAACATGAGAGCAGCCTCCTAATTCTGCGGTAATATCTGTATATGTACCCTCCGTTAAACCTGTAATGATCAATTCACCAGTACCATTGCTTGTTATTGATACTGAGGATCCTCCATTCCAACTTACATTATATGCAGTGCTTGGATCTAAACCAGTTAAGGTAATTGTTCCGTCTGAGCCACCACATGTTGTTGGATTGGTTGATGAAGCGATTGTGAAAGAAAATGCACCGTCATTTAATACTACAGGGCCACTTTCAACATGAGAACAGCCTCCTAAAGCAACAGTGATATCCGTATAAGTACCTTGCGACAACCCTGTAATTACTATTTCCCCAGCACCATTACTTGTTAAAGCTATTGGGGGGCCTCCATTCCAACTAACATCATATGTAGTACTTGGATCTAAACCAGTTAAGGTAATTGTTCCGTCTGAGCCACCACAAGTTGTTGGGTCGGTAGATGAGGCGATGGAAAAGACTGTGCTAGAAGAATTCCCTCTTATAGTCACAACCCAAGGAGAATCAGCACCAATACACGTATTATTACATCCTGTGTTACCCCAACAGCTTCTAAAAAATTGCATTGTGAAATTTAATGTTTGTGGAGCACATGAAATTGTCGGAACACAAGGTAATAAATCTGGAAAAAGTGATACGCTAGGAAGTGAACAAGTACCTGTGCCGGAAAATGGACAAAAATAGAAAAAACCAGAAGCAGAAGGAGCTAGGCAAGACCCTAAAGTAAACCTAACAGCACCATCTTCCAAAAAGCAAGGAAATGTAGCCCTGTAAACAAATGAAGTTTGAATATCTGATACGATTGAATTTGGAGGTATAGTTACACTTAAACTTTGATCACAACTATTCGAAAAATTACAGAAAAAATTGTATTGAGACCCTGTTATACTTGCCTGTGCAAGACTTGCAGAACCAATGACCATTGGGTCTATTATCAATGGTTTTTTTTCATTGTACTTTTCAATTAAATCAAAGGGCACAATAACCTCAAAATTGTTTTCATAAACTTTGTAGGCAAGAGGAAAATGAACATTTTCCCTTTCATCCTCCACAAAAGCTATGCCTTCAGATATAGTAGCAAATACCCCGTTGTTTAGAATTATGTCGACTTCTCCAACAAATTCCTCACCTTTTCCTTGAGATAATAACTGTATATTTTCTGACAAAGAAGAAAAAGTATCTTTAAAGACTAAAAAATCAAAATTTCCAAAGAAGTTTTTTTTAACTATGAAATTGGTTTTTATTCTTCCCCTTTGCACAAATAGTTCTGCATCAATTCCTTTGAAAATTTCAGTAATGTAAACGCCATCATCACCCGCAGAATAATTGGACCAATCAGGATTCGCCAAAAAAGTAACTACACCATTCGCAGACTTAAAAAGTTTCCAATTATTAAAAGTGACAGAACCTCCATTTGACTTCATAACCACCTTCCCACCCAATGCATCAATAGTTATTGGATTCAAATAATAATTTGAAAAATAAACCCCTTTAGAAACTTGACGCAATGAGTGATCAATTGTTTTCCATTCCCCATTTTCTGAATAATGTAATTCGCCAAAAGCATTTTGAATATAAAATTCAGATGTATCATAAGGATTTACAAAATATCTACTACTTGAAGTTCGTTTATTCAAAATCTCAACACAGTCATTGCATTCAAACCCTTTTGGAAGATAACCGAAGTCTGGGTAATTATGAAAATTTTTTGAATTAAGTTTTGCCCAACTATCAATATTTACTACTTTTTCTCGCTTTGAAAAAAACTGATAATTATTTTTGCTAGCGTACATCTGGCTATTATCAAGTGCTACAGATTTTGCTTGATTTGATTGCCTGTCATCAGAATCCAATTTCTGAGTAAAAACGAAAAAAGAGTTTACTAAGACTAGTAATGTAGTAAATAATAATCGTAAGAATCTCATGCGAAATCAGATGTTAATATTTCAAAACTACAACTAAAAACCAACTTTACATAATTTTTCATAAATAAAAACAACTATGTCTCACCCTTAATCAAATCAAAGAAAGTAACCGCACCAACGGCAT
>JAFIEX010000077.1 GCA_020832365.1 Crocinitomicaceae bacterium | reverse complement strand
CAGTGTAGCCTTTTTCTTTGAATCTCTGAGCCATGTCATCCATGCTGTCTCCATCATTTCGTTTGGCTTCATTGCTATTAACAAAAACAACCCCTACTCCAGCTGCATTCGCTTTTGATACGATTTCATTGTAATCCTTTTCCCATCCAGCGAAAGAAGAACCACCAACCACAAAAGGACAAGTGTTACAACTAAAAATTACGATATATCCATTTTGGTTATTGACATCTCCTATCGAAACAGGACGACCATCAACGTTTTTCATCTTCACGTCATGCATAGGTGCTTTTTCTCCGATTTTAAGCGTCTTCAAATCTTGGGCATTAGAAAAACTAGTTAAAACAAGAATAATTGATGATAAAAAAAGGGATATTTTATTCATGGTATTTATTTTTTAGAATTACGAATTTAAGCAATTATCTGCATGCTTTTGTTCGATTAACAATTTTTTTAACAGCACTTTAGTTTCTACTAGAATAAACGCATAAAAATATATTTCCAATAAAATCATTAGTTTTGTTTACAAGAAAATTCAAACTAACATGGTAATTGGTATTTGTGGTGGAAGTGGGTCAGGCAAAACAACATTGTTGCGCAGATTAGCACAAAAATACAGCGCTTTAAAACCCTCTGTTTTTTCATTGGACAATTACTACAAGCCAAAATCCGAGCAGTTTAAGGATGAAAATGGAGTAATTAATTTTGATTTACCAACAGCATTAGATAAAGAGCGACTGGTTGCGGACTTTAAAAATTTGCTTTCAGGAAATACTATTGAAGTTGTGGAGTACCAGTTCAATGTTTCAAACAAACACGCACTTTTAACAATTGAACCTTCTGAACTTATTATTGTAGAGGGGCTTTTTGTGTTCGAATACCAAGAAGTTTTTGATTGCTTGGATTTTAAAATTTTTGTTGATGTAGATCCAGCAATTCAGTTGGATAGGAGAATCTATCGAGACCAAGAGTCGAGAGGTTACTCCAGAGATGCAATCTTATACCAGTGGGAAAATCATGTTATACCGTGTTATGAAAAATTCCTCGCTCCGCACGAAACCAAGGCGGATTTTATCTACCATAATGATAGTCGCTCAGAACGTGATTTTTTAAGATTGACTAACTTATTGGAAGCGCAATTTGAGGCGCTAAGTATTTCTGCAAAACATCAAGATTGAATATTAACTGGAAGTTATACAGCCCCTTATTAATTGGATTGCTATTGCTTTCCACTGGTGTGCTTATGCATTTATCTGCGGTTAAAAACGATTTTAATCGAAAAGTCTATATTTTTCAACAAAGCATCTATGAGGCAGATTTTGCAATGCACCGATTTATGGATTATGCAACTGAACAGATTGAATCTAAGGGATTAGCGCAATTATGGGAGGATAAGCATTTTAATTTGTCGATCTTTGGATTTCATGTGTTGCAAAATCAAGAGGTTGTATTTTGGAACAACAATGATTTTCCAATTCAAGAGATTAATAATCATTCAATAGCTGAAAATGCCGTTGAGCGGCTTTCGAATGGATATTATTGGATAAAACAAAAACAAGTCAAAGACTACGTTTTAATATTTACCATGCGCATTAAGCAGGTTTTTCCTTTCGAAAATGAATATTTAAAAAGTAACTTTCATCATCAATTGTTTCCACCAAATGGCATGGAGATTAACCTTTCCTATGATTCAAGTTTCGGTTACCCAATATATTCTAAGAAAAATAAATGGTTATTTAATTTAGCTCCAGAAAAAAACACTTCCAGCATGACTTACGAAGTGTCGGATGAAATTTTCTTCATGTATTTTCTAAGCTTAGCCTTTGCTTTATTTTGGTTTCTGAACTGGATGTTATACAGTGTTGCGAGTAAATGGATAAAAAGATTGGTTTTCCCTTTATCTATTTTTGTGTTGCGCGGATTGCTATTCGAACTAGAAAAAAAATATTTTTTTACGATTTTCTCCATTTATGATTCAGGTAACCTTGCCATTTCTTCAATGTTGCCTAGTTTAGGTAGCTTATTAGTCAGTGCACTGTTTTTAAGTGTTCTTGTAATTTATTTTTTGCGATTATCCGATCTTAAAACGGAGACCGCAGACGGCAACAAATACTTGTACCTGTTACTTTATCTGCTATTAATGCTTTCGGTATTCGGGTTGAACTGGATTTTTAGCGCAATAGTATTGAACAGCGCTTTTCCATTAAAGCTTGAGGAGTTTTTTTCGCTTACGACATACTCTATATTGGCAGTGATTTTAATGGGGGTCTTATTTTTTCTTTATTACTTCTCTGCATTGCGCATATTAAAGATGTTGATCTTATACTTTAACCAATATAATCGATTAGCTATCATTTGGTTTTTATCCGCTGTCCTTTTTTTAATTCTGCACCTTTATTTTGATCAAGGTTACTTTTTTCTGGCTTTGTGGCCCGCCATAATTAATGGGTTGCTTTTTGTTTTTTTATTTCGATATCAGAATGGAGGTTTTAGATGGTTCCATCATTTATTGTTGCTGTCTATATTTTGCTTGCACAATGTTTTGATTCTTAACGTAATTAATCTTCAAAATGAATATCAAAAAAGAGAACTTTTTGCCAATATATTGATAACTGACAGAGACCCTGTAACTGAGTTTGAATTTCTTAATATTCTTCCAGTTTTTGATTTAAAAAATAGCTTAGATGAATTAATTCAGAGTGCTAGCATGCCGAATGACGCGGAAGTCAGCAATCTTCTCTTAAAAGATTTGCCAGAGTTTTGGGATAGGTATGATTTGCAGTTTTTTCTATTTGATGAAGGTGGCCAGCCTCTTACTTTGAATGCAACTAATTTTAATCTCACTACTGCTTATTTTGATCAAATTATAACAGCGCATGGTGAGCAAAGTGAAATAGCACCATCACTTTATTATGTCTCCAGCTTTGCGGATATGTTGAGTTATATTTCTCGAGACACTGTTACAAGTTCTAATGGAAAGGTTTATTTATTTTACATCTTGTTCCGTTCAAAAAAAATCCCGGAGCAAATTGGAATTCCAAGATTACTGTTGAACCAAGCCTCCAACGCATTAAGCAGAATAGAGCGCTACGCCATTGCTCGATACGCTGGAAATAAGCTTATTTATCGTTTTGGAGACTATGAGTTCCCCGCTGATATTAGACAATTAGAAGGTTTTATAGCAAAAACCCAGGATGTTTATTTCTTTGAAAATGGATATTCTCATTTTTTAGATTATAACAAAGATGACGATCAGTATATTGTTATTTCTATTCCAGAGAAAACACTTTTGCAAAACACTGCCAGTTTTTCTATATTGGTTATGTGCTATGGGTTTTTATTATTCTTGGTTTTAACCTACCAAAAGTATTTTGTCCGAAAGGAAAAATTGGTAATTAATTTATCTAATAGAATTCAATTTATTCTTATTTTTTCTGTTGGCTCAACTATTGTACTTTTTGGGTTTATTTACGGCAATTTCGTAAAACAACAATACTTAGATTATAACCTTAAGACTTTGCAAGAAAAATTGCAGTCAGTAGAAATCGAGGTGATGCAAAAGTTGGAGCCAGAAGAACATATAAGTAGTGAAAAACTTGGCGCTTATCTTAACTATTTAATGACCAAGTTTTCTAATGTTTTTTTTACGGACATCAATCTTTATGATGCAAGCGGTAAACTCATTGCAAGTTCACAACCCAATTTATATCTCAAAAACATTAAGTCAGAATTAATGAATCCTGTTGCCTTTAGCAAGTTGTCACGTGGTATGCGGACGCAGTTCATCCATCATGAAGAAATTGGCGACTTAAGATACCTCTCAGCCTATGCTCCTTTAAAAAATAGAAATCAAGAATTGTTGGGTTATTTGAATATACAGCATTTTTCAAAACAGCGCATGTATGAAAATCAGATTGAGAACTTGTTTGTCTCAATTATTAATATTGTTGTGTTGTTATTACTAGGAACGCTGCTTTTAACGGTTTTTCTTGCTCGCTGGATTTCTAAACCTTTGCGAATGATTCAAGATAGTTTTGCAAATGTCGATATTCAAAAGTCCAACGAGCCGATACCTTATGACAGGAACGATGAGATTGGTGCACTGGTAAGGGATTACAATGCAAAAGTGGCAGAATTGGAACTGAAAGCATTAGAGCTAGCTAAGCAGGAAAGAGAATCTGCATGGCGTGAAATGGCCAAACAAGTGGCGCACGAAATAAAAAATCCGCTTACGCCAATGAAGCTGACGATTCAGCATTTTCAGCGCTCTTTTGATCCAAGTGATGAGAATGCCGCTGAAAAAGTGGCTAAACTGACCAAAGCAATAGTAACGCAAATTGATACACTCACCAAAATCACTAATGACTTCTCTAATTTTGCTAAACTATCTAAACCTAATTTTCTTCCAGAAGACCTTAAAGGTATCTTAGTAGATAGCATTCGTGTTTTTGAATCTGAACAACTTAAAGTAGAATTGCAATTACCTGAAGGGCAAGCACGTATTCTTGCAGATAAAGATTTGATTCTTAGAGTAATTAATAATTTAATAAAAAATGCTATTCAAGCAATTCCAGAAGATGTAATCCCAAAAATAACTGTAAAACTTTTTGAAAATAAAACATTTTGGCAAATTACCATTTCCGATAACGGTGTTGGAATTCCGAAAGAAATGCTATCAAAAATCTTCCTACCAAACTTCACAACTAAATCCTCTGGCGCTGGATTGGGCTTGGCTATGGTGAAACAAATTATTTCGGACCACAATGGCGAAATCTGGGTTGAAAGTAAGGAAGGATATGGCGCAACTTTTCATATTCGGTTGTCAAAGGGAAAGGAAAATTAAAATGACTTTGGAATATTCACTAGAAAGGTGTGATTAATCATTATGCTTTATTGAACCTAGGATTGTGACTAATTAAGTTTTATTTTATCACGAATTTGAAAACTAAATAAGTGACAATCGGATTTTGTGTTTGAATCAGGAAAACTGCTTTTTTGTTCATCAAAAAGTCATTTTTTTTAATATTTTTTTTGGATTAAAGGAACATAATAAATAATTCATCTATCTTTGCGCCCAAATTTAGGAATCTTAAAAGACGTAATAATGTCAAATATCAAAGGTAAAGTATCTCAGGTTATTGGTCCTGTTGTAGATGTAAGCTTCGACAAGGGAGTAGCGCTACCAAATATTTATGATGCATTGGTAGTGGTGAAGGCAGACGGCGCTAAGGTTGTTTTAGAGGTGCAGTCCCACATTGGAGAAAACGCTGTTAGAACTATTTCTATGGATTCTACAGATGGTTTTACAAGAGGTCTGGAAGCTGTGTCTACTGGAGCAAGTATTCAGATGCCTATTGGTGACCAAGTTAAAGGAAGACTTTTTAACGTGGTTGGAGACACCATTGATGGAATTGGTGAAACTGATAGGTCTAAAGGAGCATCTATTCACAGGGAAGCACCTAAGTTTGAAGATTTGTCTACCGCAACTGAGGTTTTGTTTACTGGTATTAAAGTAATTGACCTAATTGAGCCTTATGCAAAAGGGGGTAAGATTGGTCTTTTTGGTGGTGCTGGTGTAGGTAAAACAGTTTTGATTCAGGAATTGATTAACAACATTGCTAAAGCCTATTCAGGTCTTTCTGTATTTGCTGGTGTGGGGGAAAGAACGAGAGAGGGTAATGATCTTTTGCGTGAGATGCTAGAGTCTGGTATTATTAAATACGGTGAAGAGTTTATGCATTCTATGGAAGCAGGTGGTTGGGACTTATCTAAAGTAGATATGGAACAATTAAAAGAATCTAAAGCTTCATTCGTTTTCGGTCAGATGAACGAGCCTCCAGGTGCAAGAGCTAGAGTAGCATTGTCTGGATTAACATTGGCTGAGTACTTTAGAGATGGAGAAGGAGATGGTGCTGGAAAGGATATTTTATTTTTCGTAGATAATATTTTCCGTTTTACACAAGCTGGTTCTGAGGTGTCTGCACTTTTAGGACGTATGCCTTCTGCAGTAGGTTATCAGCCAACACTGGCAACTGAAATGGGTGCTATGCAGGAGCGAATTACTTCAACTAAAAATGGTTCGATTACTTCTGTTCAGGCGGTTTACGTTCCTGCGGATGATTTAACTGATCCTGCGCCCGCTAACACTTTTGCGCATTTGGATGCAACAACGGTACTTTCTCGTAAAATTGCTGAGTTGGGAATCTATCCAGCAGTAGACCCTTTGGATTCTACTTCTAGAATTTTAACCCCAGAAATCGTTGGTCAAGAGCATTATGATTGTGCAAGAAGAGTACAGTCAACTTTACAGCGATACAAAGAATTACAAGATATTATCGCAATCCTTGGTATGGATGAACTTTCTGAAGAAGATAAATTAGTGGTTCACAGAGCTAGAAGGGTGCAAAGATTCTTGTCTCAGCCTTTCCATGTTGCGGAGCAGTTTACAGGATTGAAAGGAGTGCTTGTAGATATCCAAGATACAATAAAAGGATTCAATATGATATTAGACGGTGAAATGGATAAGTATCCAGAAGCTGCATTTAACTTGAAAGGAAGTATTGAAGAAGTAATTGAAGCAGGTGAAAAAATGCTTGCTGACGTATAAATCTAAACAGAATGAGATTAGAAGTAATAACACCTGAAAAAAAATTATTCGACGAGGAAGTGCTTTCTGTTAGCTTTCCTGGTTTAGAAGGTTCCTTTCAGGTTCTGGATAATCACGTGCCAATCATTTCGGCTTTGTCCGCTGGTAAAATAAAAGTGGATTTGAAAGATGGTAAGATAGACTTTGATTCATTAACTGGTGAAGTTGAGGTAGATCCATCTAATAGTAAAGTAGTAAAGCTAACCATCAAAGGGGGTGTGGTTGAAATGAAAAATAATCATGTAATTGTCCTAGCAGACTAATCCAAAAAAATATGAAAAAAAGAGGTGCCTTGGTGCACCTCTTTTTTGTTAAACTTATATAATCCAATCCAATTTTAATTAATTATCTTCGTTACTTATTGTAAATTCGCCAAATAGTATAATGTAAATGTTTGTTTATAACCAAATATACTGTCCTAACATATTGAAGAATTGCATGTTTTGGAATAGAATTTGTTATTCTGTTTTTTGTGAGAAAAATGTTACTGAGGTGATCAAAGTTAATGTTTTGAGATTTGAAATTGATAGGATTGCGGTTGATAGCATTTATTGCAGTAATGTTTATTCCATTTGTGCTAAACAGCATGGGCTTTATAGTTATATATTAAACAAAATTAGTTTTCTGAAGCTAACAAAATCAACATCTTACGCTTCGGCTTTTTTGATGCCTAAAAGAAATTATCCAATATGATTAGAGTATTCTCCTTTTTATTTTTTACAATTTGGGCATTTGGTGCATATGCCCAATTCGATATTGATTACACCCAACAAGAACGTTTTCAAATTGGAGGTATTAGGGTACAAGGAGCAAATAACTTTAGCGCCGATGCTATTCAGGTAATATCTGGTCTAAGGCCTGGAGCTACTATCGTTGTTCCTGGTGATGATATCTCTAGAGCGATTAAAAATCTCTGGGATGAGGGGCTTTTTTCCGATGTGCAAATCAAGATAGAACAAATGAGTGAAGGGGTGATATATTTAATTATACAGTTGACCCCCAGGCCAAAGTTAACTCGTTTTCAGTTTGAAGGTGCTAAAAGAAAGGAAGTTGAGAAAATTAGAGAAAGAATTAAACTTTTTGCAGGTAAAACAATTACTGAGTCATTAGTTGAAGATACAAGGCTTCGGGTAATAAATTTCTTTAAGGAGGAAGGGTATCATGATGTACGTGTTTATATTGATAGAAAGACAGATGATTTATTAGATAACTCAGAGATGTTCGTAATCCGAATAGAAAAAGGCTACAAAATGAAAATTGCAGAACTGGAAATTTTTGGCCTCGAGAATACTGACTTTACTCCGAGACAAATTCGTAGAGCTATGCGGGATACCAAAAGAAGAAGTTTCTTTCGTTTTTGGAAGCGCTCTAAATTTACCGATGTTGCTTTTAAAAGAGATAAAGAAGCTGTTATTGAAAAGTTTCAAGGAGCAGGTAAAAGAGACGCTGAAATAGTGCGCGATTCAGTGTTCATAATTGATGCAAAGAATTTAGGTGTTCATATTTTTGTTGATCCAGGAGAAACATATTATTTTGGTGATATTGAGTGGATTGGAAATTCTAAATATACATCGGGCTTTTTGGATACGGTTTTAGGAATTAAACGTGGCGACGTATTCAATAAGGCGCTGCTTGAAACACGTTTGTTTCAAAGTATGGATGGCAGGGATATTTCTGCGCTTTACATGGATAGAGGATATCTCTTCTTTCAAGTAAATCCAGTAGAGAAGAGTATAGTAGATAATCACATTAATTACGAAATGCGCATAATGGAAGGTCAGGAAGCGCGAATTAAAAACGTAATCATCAAGGGGAATCATAAAACGAATGAGCATGTTATTCGAAGAGAGATAAGAACGCGTCCTGGCGACTTATTTAATAGAAATGATATCATTCGAAGTCAAAGGGAGCTTGCCCAGCTAGGTTATTTTGATGAACAAAATTTTGATATTATTCCAATTCCAAATCCTCAAGATGGAACTGTGGATATTGAATATCACTTAACGGAACGTTCTTCTGATCAGATTGAATTGTCAGGTGGTTATGGTGCAGGAATTATAATCGGTACATTAGGTTTGTCATTTAATAATTTCTCTATTCAAAACTTTTTTAACAAGGAATCTTGGCAGCCACTGCCAACTGGTGACGGTCAAAGACTTGCCTTAAGAGCGCAAACAAATGGTAGGTTCTTCCAATCGTATAACCTTTCATTTACAGAGCCATGGTTGGGAGGAAGAAAGCCGAACGCGTTGACCTATTGGGCAAATCACACCCAGTTAGGGAACAATTTTAGAAAATCTGATCCAGGTTATCAAGGTGTTTCAATTACTGGTACGGGTATTGGAATTCAAAGAAGAAAGCGTATTCCAGATGATTTTTTTAGGGCTTATTATGAAATTGGTTACCAATATTTTGATGTCAGAAATTATGGTCAGTTTTTTGAGTTTGATAATGGTTATTCTAATGACATTGCCTTTAAATATGTGCTGTCAAGAAATTCTATTGATGCACCAATTTACCCAACTTCTGGTTCTAGCCTTAATTTTACTGCAAAAGCAACTTTGCCTTATTCGATGTTTGATGGAATAGAAGACTACAGCTTAGTTTCTGAACAAGATCGACTTCGTTTTAATGAGTACTACAAATTAAAGTTTACAGGTGAATGGTTTATGCCGTTAAGTCCAGATAAAAAATTAGTGCTTCATCCTAAAGTTGGGTTCGGATTTATGGGGGCATACTCTCAAGCTAAAGGATTAACGCCATTTCAACGTTTTTACTTAGGAGGAAATGCGCTTCAAGGTGTCGCAATGCTTGACGGTCGCGAGCTTATTTCATTACGCGGATATGATGAGCAAGTTGTTTCTTCTCAATTAGGAGACCCGTTAATTGCACGTTACTCTATGGAGCTGCGTTATCCAATTTCCTTAAATCCATCTGCTACTTTCTTTGTGCTTGGGTTTGTTGAAGCCGGAAATACTTATCGCAATTTTGATAGTTTTAATCCGTTTAATGTGAAGAGATCCTTTGGAGGTGGTGTAAGAATATTCCTACCAATGTTTGGATTACTAGGTTTCGATTATGGATGGGGTATCGATGGTTTAGATCCGCATAGTGCTGGATTTGGAAATGCTAATGATGCAATGAGAAGATCAGGAAGGCCTGTTGGTAATTTCCAATTTATAATCGGAGGCAATTTAGGAGATTTATAATTTGTGCTATAGGAATGTGCTTGCTTCATTTATACATAAACAAACATTGGCATTTCCTGTAAGAACTTTAAAAAACAAATTTTTAGATATGAATAAAATAATTGCACTTGTTTTTGTCTTTGGCACAGTGATTGCTATTCATGCTCAGAAGTATGGTTATATCGATTCTGATTATATTTTGGAAAACATGCCTGAATATGCAGAAGCCAAAGACAAGTTAGATAATTTTGCAGATCGCTGGCGGAAAGAGGTAGAGGATAGATACAAAGAAATTAAAAAGAGAAGAGAAGACTTCTTGCGCGTTGAAGCTATACTGCCTGAGGAAGAAAGAAACAAGAGAAGAGAAGAGATTGAGCTTGCTGAGAACGAAACCCGTGAATTGCAGCAGCTGAGATTTGGTGTCAACGGAGATTTGTTTGCTAAAAGAAAAGAATTAATAGAGCCAATTCAAGATAAGGTGTTTGACGCGCTAAGTCAAGTTGCGAGTAGAGGAAAATATACTTTCATTTTTGACAAGGCTAATCAATCAAACCTTATATTTGCAGACCCGAAATATGATATTAGTAATTTGGTGTTAAAAGAATTGAAGATTGCAGTACCCTAAATTTAAAAAAGAAAAAAAATGAAAAATGTATTATTTTCAACATTGATTGCCTTAGTCGGCATGTTTAGTTTGAATGCACAAAGCATCGCACATGTAGATAGAGATGTTGTAATCGACACATTACCCTCTCAAGCTAAAGCAGCAGCCGAAATTGAAAGCTTCCGTAAAAGAGCGTTTGAAGAGTTGCGTGAAACACAACAAAAATTGCAAGGTGATTTTAGAAAGCTGGAAGAAGAAAGAGATAGAATGAGCCCAACTGCTTATAGGTTTGAAGAAAACAGATTGAATAAAAAAGCACAAGAATTCCAAGAAAGACAAATGGAGTTGGAACAGCAAATTCAAGTTATAACACAAGAGGCATATATGCCTATAATGGAGAGAATTGATAAGGCTATCGAAAAAGTTGCTAAGGCTGAAAAAGTTGATTATATCATCGATTCAAGTGACCCCTCATTTCTATATACTGGTGGTAGAGATTTAACCAGTAAAGTTGTTCAAGAGGCGCTAAGACTTGAAAAAGAAGCAGCTTCATCCGCAGGAGGACAGTAAAAAATATTTTTTGAACTCTTTAAAGTCATCTATTTAGATGACTTTTTTATTTTTACAATATGAAAGAGCAGTCCCCAATTGGTGTTTTTGATTCCGGCTACGGTGGGATTACTGTGCTTTTAGAATTAAAAAAAGTTTTACCCCAGTATGACTATCTTTATTTAGGAGATAATGCTAGAGCACCATATGGCACAAAGTCTTTTGATGTTGTATTGGAACATACTTGGGAAGGGGTTCAAAAATTATTTCAACTTGGCTGTGAATTGGTTATTCTTGCCTGTAATACCGCTTCGGCAAAAGCACTGAGGACGATTCAGCAACAAAGGCTATTTGAATACCCGAATAAAAGAGTCCTAGGTGTAATTAGACCAAGTGCTGAGATTGTTGGAGCGATCACTCGAACTGGGGAGATTGGTGTGCTTGCTACAGAAGGGACAGTTAAATCTTGTAGTTATGAAATAGAAATTAGAAAATTTTTCCCTGAAGTGAATGTTTCTCAAATGGCTTGTCCTTTGTGGGTTCCTTTAATTGAAAATAATAGACACTGGACAGATGAAGGGAAGCAATTGATATTTAAAGATATGAATACTTTTCTGAAAAAGTACCCAAATGTGGATGCTATTGTTTTAGGATGTACGCATTACCCTATTTTACTGCCATTACTCGAGGATATTGTCCCTAAAAATATCGTACTTATTAGTCAAGGAGAACTTGTTGCAAAATCTTTACTCGATTATTTGTGTCGTCATCAATGGATGGAAAGTAAGTTAAGTAAGTCAGGCACTATTCAATTTTTTACATCAGAATCAGCTGAAATCTTTAATGATAATGTATTAAATATTTTTCACATATATATAAACGCAAAAAAAATTTCTTTACCATGGCATTAATATTAAGTTGTAGAGGCTACACACCAAAATTTGGTGATGAATGTTGGTTGGCCCCAAACGCTTCAATTGTTGGCGATGTGATATGTGGTTACGGTTGCAGTTTTTGGTTCTCATCTGTTGTTCGGGGAGATGTGAATAAAATTAGAATGGGCAATAATGTAAACGTGCAAGATGGAGCAGTTATACATTGTACATATGAGAAAACAACTGTAAATATTGGTGATAACGTTTCGATTGGTCATAACGCAATAATACATGGGGCAACAATTGCTGATGATGTGTTAGTCGGAATGGGAGCCATTGTTATGGATGGTTGTAAAATAGGTAGTGGGGTCATTGTTGCTGCTGGTTCTGTCTTGTTAGAGAACACAACTTGTGAAGCTGGCTATATCTATGCAGGAGTTCCTGCCAAAAAAATTAAACCAGTTCCTGAAAATTTGAAAAAAGGTGAGATACATAGAATAGCTAATAATTACAATATGTATGCTAAATGGTTTCAATAATGTTTAGTTTCAAAATAAGCTTTAATCGTTTTAATTAGAAATTATGATTTTAGACATGTATATTTTTTTCTTAACTGACTTATATTATGATTTTGTAAAGGAAATAAGAACCTTAAATTTGTAATGTGAAGAATTATTAAAAGAGATTTGTTAAAAT
>JAFIEX010000076.1 GCA_020832365.1 Crocinitomicaceae bacterium | reverse complement strand
TTAAGCCTTTAATCATTATTTTCGCAGTAGATTAAACTAATTAGATGGGGCATTATTTTTGTTCTGTTAAATTGGTGATGAAAAGATATAGAAATGCATAGAGAAAGTTGGCCAATCATGGAGCAGTTCTACACCATTCAAGGGGAAGGACACCATAGTGGAACACCGGCCTATTTTATTCGGACGGGAGGTTGTGATGTGGGTTGCGTTTGGTGTGATGTCAAGGAAAGTTGGGAAGCAGGAAAACATGGTGAGGTGGCAGTAAATGAATTGCTGGATGCTGTAAAAGCTTCTGGTGCTAATTTCTGCGTGATTACAGGAGGTGAGCCAGCGATGTATGATCTTACATTACTCGTTAATGGTTTAAAGCAGAATGGCGTTTACGTTGCAATTGAAACATCAGGATGCTATTCATTGCAAGGAAATGTTGATTGGTATTGTTTTTCACCCAAAAAGTTTAAACCACCAGTGGAAGAGGCTTATTTTAAAGCCAATGAATTGAAAATTGTGATTTATCATCCAAGTGATTTGGCTTGGGCAGAGGAGCATGCAGCTCAGGTCAATGAAGACTGTTTGTTGTACCTTCAACCCGAATGGTCAAAATCGGAACGAATTTTGCCTGAAATAATTCGTTATGTTAAGGAACATCCCCACTGGCGCATTTCTTTGCAAACACATAAATTTATGCAAATACCTTAAGTATGAAAAAATATTTTTTACTATTAATAGTTTTGATAGTTGGTGTATCAAGCTGTGCAACAGCCCAAGGAGGAGCTTATTCCACTAAAAATAAAAAAGCAATCAAGCTATTTGAAGAAGCGATGCAGTTCCCGAATAAGAACATGGATCCTCAAACTGGTGGACCGCATTACAGGGGAGCGATAGAACTGCTGCACAAAGCACTCGATAGGGATGCTAATTTTTTAGAAGCACACCAGTTGATTGGCGAAATGTACAGAGTTACGCGCAATAGTGAGAAGGCAGTTTATCATTTTAAGCGAGCTTTAGAAATTGCACCGAATCAAAATTTGGGGGGAGTGCTGTTTTATGATATTGGTGAGTTGCAAATGCAGAATGGAGACTATGAAGATGCTTTGAAATACTTGGATAAAGTATTGACCGGGAATCACAGAGGTATATCCAAAGAACTAATGTGGGCAGCAAATAGAATGCGAGAAAGCGCTACCTTTTCCATTGATGCTAGAAAAAATCCATCTGCTATTGATCCAAAAAATATTGGTCCCGCCATTAACACTGAACATCCAGAATATTTCCCAACCATTACGGTTGATGGCAGGACTTTTCTATTTACGCGGGAATTACCGGTGAAAGGTCGCACATTTAGAGGTCAAGAAGACTTTTTTGTTGCACAATTGAGTGAAAAAAACATTTGGCAGAAGGCACAGCCCATGCCTCCGCATATCAATACAGATCGCAATGAAGGAGCACCAACGCTTGCTGCTGATGGTAGAACTTTGATTTTTGTCGCTTGTGCAGATGAAACAGGTGATTATGGTCCAGATAGAGAAGGGAGAGGAAGCTGCGATTTATTTATTACAAGAAAAATTGGAAAGCAATGGACAAGACCAGTGAATTTGCCGGGTGAGGTTAATACTTTTCATTGGGAGTCTCAGCCTTCTTTATCAGCTGATGGAAAAACCTTATATTTTATTAGGCGTACAGGCAGACCAGGTAGTCAGCGAAGCGATATTTTTGTGAGTTATCTTGGTCAAGATGGCAAGTGGGGGAAAGCAGAAAGACTGCCCGATAACATCAATACACCAATGCAAGAGACTTCTGTGCATATTCACCCTGATGGCCAAACACTATATTTTTCATCTAATGGACATATTGGGCTTGGTGGCTATGATATTTTTATGTCCAGAAAAGACCCTTTAGGAAATTGGGGTGATCCGATTAATTTAGGTTATCCAATTAACACGGAAAATGATGAAAACTCTTTGTTGGTAGGTCCAGATGGAGAAATAGCCTTTTTTGCATCTGACAGGCCAGGTGGGTTTGGCGATTTGGATATTTACTATTTTACATTGCCAGAGGAGTTTCGTCCTGTCAATACCACTTATTTTGAAGGAATTGTATTTGATGCAAGAGATAGAAAACCCCTGGCTGGAAAATTTGAGTTGATTGATTTGGCTAATGGGAATACAGTGATACAGTCACAGGCGGATAGAATTAGCGGTGAATTTTTGGTAGCTTTGCCCACAGACAGAAGTTATGCGTTGAATGTCTCTTTTCCAGGGTATGCTTTTTTTAGTAAGCATTTTGACATGGTTGAAAGAGCAGATTTAAAAGCTTTACAAATGGAGGTGCCGTTGATTCCTACTTCAGCAGCTGGTAGTGTGCGCTTGGCCAACGTTTTCTTTGATTTAAACAAAGCTACATTAAGGGAAGAATCCTTCGTGGAATTAAACAAATTATTGAATTTCTTGCAAGAAAATGAAGCTGTACGCATTGAAATTGGTGGGCACACAGATACACGAGGCGATGCCAAGTCGAATTTAACACTTTCAGAAAACAGGGCAAAGGCTGTTTATCAATTCCTAATCGATAAGGGGGTAGCTGCTAATCGTTTGTCTTACAAGGGATACGGTCAAACGCAGCCTATTATTTCTGATGAGGAAATTGCAGCAATGGCCACAGAGCAGGAAAGAGAAAACGCACATCAAGAAAATAGAAGAACTGAATATAAAATACTACCATGATACCGCTAATAAAAGTTGTAAGGCCTGTTAATTTGCTGATTATTGCCCTTACCATGTACAGCATTGCTTGGTATTTCGATACCTTGATTGGATTATCTGGCTGGGATGGTGAAATGTTGGGTTTTCCATTTTTCCTATTGGTTCTATCAACCCTGTTGATAGCGGCTGCGGGAAATATTATCAATGATTATTTTGATCAAAAAGCAGATCGCGTTAACCGTCCTAAAAGAGTGATTGTTGGCCGGGAAATCAAGCGCCGAACTGCAATTTTCTACCATTGGGTTTTCAATCTTATTGCTTTTTTGTTGGCTGTTTACTTGAGCTGGTTGTTTCAGTCTTTTTGGTATTTATTTATTCACTTACTTTCCATTAATTTGTTGTGGTTTTATTCCATGTACTTAAAGCGTACAAGTGTCGCCGGTAATATTTCTATTGCATTTTTAACCGCATTGGTGCCTATTTTAGTGGGGATATTTTACAATCAAACGATAGAAAGAGGGACTTTGATTGATTACTTTCCCATGGTTTTTGTGGAGCTTTCTGACTATCCTATTTGGATGACCATGTCGCTCGGTGTATTTGCTTTTGCCTTGAATTGGTCGAGGGAGGTGGTAAAAGACATTCAAGACATAGAAGGGGATAGAAAATTGCGCGCCAGAACATTACCTATTGTTAAGGGAATCAAGTTTGCGAAAATCATTAGTTTATTGATTTTATTGTTGCCAATACTTCTCTTTGGCTTGGCATTTTTCCTTTGGTATGAAAATCACATTCGTTCAGAAGTAGCATTCTTTCCATTGATTTTTGCGGCTATCATTTTATTTGTTTCCATTGCTATGGTAAGTGCTGCAAACACACCAGATCAATTTAAAAGGGCTCATTTAGCCATCAAAGTAACCATGATTTTTGGATTGTTATTACCTCTATTTTGGGCGTTTTTGATGTGGTAGATAATTAAAAAAACCGATGAAAGCACAAAGACCTTCTGTTTTATTCCGGTTTAAACTATTGACAGCTTTAGTTTTAGGTTTTTGTTTTTTTCCTTCCGACAGTTGCGGCGCAGTTGAAAAATTAGATTCTTTGCATAGGGCATTGCGTTCAGCTGAAAAAGCGCAAAAAGGCGTCATATACTTTCAGTTGTCTCAAGATTGGAAAGGTATTTTTTCTGATTCGGCATTATTTTATGCAAACGAGGCTTTGAGAATTGGAAGACAGCAACAAGACTTATTGTTGTCGGCTAGGGCTTTAGCTCAGTTGGGAGAGATAAAACAACTTCAATCGGATTTTCAACAGTCTATTGACTATTATTTTGAAGCTATTAAATTAGCTGAGGAAATAGATCATCAAAAACTGTTAGGGAGCTTTTACAACGGTCTGGGAATTAGTTTTTTTTATATCAATGATTTGGAAAAAGCAGAATACTACATTGGAAAAGCTGCTGATCATAAATTGGCGATAGGCGACCATACCTATTACTCGATTCTTACTACCAATTTGGCCAATATCTTTTTTTACAATGGTAAATATGATGAAGCAATTACCTTGCTTAAAAATGCAGAAAGTGTACTTATTGAAAAAAATCAAGGATATTATTTATCCTCTTTGTATAATTCATTAGGAGGTGTTTACCAACAAGGTTTAAATGACTTGAATACTGCCAAATACTATTATGAAAAAAGTTTGCGTATCGCAATCGAAGATGACATATTACAAAACATTATATCTGGGTACCACAATTTGGCCATTTTACAAATGTTGCTCAATAATAATAAAGAAGCGATTGAGAATTTAAATAAAGCAAAGGTATATGCGCTTAAATCGGATAACATTGTTTTCGTTACAGAAGTGTATAAAACGCTAAGTGAAGTGCATGAGAAAGCGGGTGATTATAAGAACGCCTTCTTATACAAAAGCTTACAAATGCAATATAAAGATTCCATTTTTAAATCGGATAAACAAAAGGCTGTTGAGGAGTTAGAATTCAAGTTTCAAAACACGAAGAAACAGCAACAAATTCAGTTGCAACAACAAGAAATTCAAGAAGCAAAATTGGTTGCTGAACAACAAAAAAACCGCATTTACTTGATTGTTTTAATTGCCTCAATCTTATTGCTTTTGTCACTGTTCTTCATTTTTTATGTGATACAAAAACGTAAAACTGTGCAATTATTGGAGAGAGAAAAGTCTAAGATTTTTGAGAATATCGTGCATGAAATCAGAACACCCTTGACACTTATCAATGGACCGCTTCAACTGGTTAAGGAGAAATTATCGAAAGACAGTAGCATGCACGAAAATATTCAAATGATTGAGCATAACTCCGAAAAGTTGGTGAGATTAGTCAATGAATTACTGGATGTTTCTAAATTAGATAAAGGCCAATATGCTTTGACTTATCAGGTAGGGGATGTTGGGTTGTTTGTAAATAGCATTATCCAAGGATTTTCAGCTGAGATAAAACAAAAAAATCTTGAGCTCGTTTGGGAAATTCCTAGTCAAAAATACATCCTTAGATTTGCGACCAATGCTTATGAAAAAATCATTTCTAATCTTCTAGAAAATGCTATAAAGTATGCACCTGAAGGTTCTACTATCCGCGTGACTTTGCGTCGAGAAAGCGAATACGCTTTATTTGCAGTTTCCGATGAAGGGTTTGGTATTCCTGAAAAAGAAAAAGAGAAGATTTTTCAAAGATTTTATAGATTAGGTATTCATGAATCTTTCAAAGGAACTGGGATAGGCTTGTCCATAGTAAAGGAACTCGTCGAATTATTGAAAGGAGAAATAAGCCTTAAAAGTGAGCAAAACGTAGGTACTACTTTCGAAGTCCGAATTCCCTTTGAGTCAATTAAAGATGTAGCCCCGGAGACAGAAATATCCGACAATAAGCCAGTTCTTTTGATTGTGGATGACGAGGAGGATATTTTAAAGTTTGTAGGGGAAGTCTTGAAGTACGATTTTAATATTGTCACTGCTAAAAACGGTGAAGAAGCTTTAAAAAAGATGATGGATGTTTTACCAGATCTCTTGTTGTCAGACGTTATGATGCCCATAAAAGATGGGTTACAATTAATTACAGAAGTAAAATCAAATCCTCTGACGAATCATATTCCTGTGATTTTATTTTCTTCCAAGAGTTCTTTGGAAAGCAGAATGAAGGGACTCTCTGTTGGCGCAGACGGATATTTACCTAAACCATTTTATCCAGATGAATTAAAGCTACTCACAAAAAATATTTATCAAACCATTAAAAATGCACAACAAGAATTTCTTGAAGAATTAAAATCAGATAAGCCATTTGAAGAGCGCATTATGACAAATAGCGAATACGTTAATAAAGGGATACAATTTGTGCTTAATAATATTTCTAATGAAGATTATTCTGTTAATGAACTTGCTGCCGATATGTGTATTAGTAGAAGTCAATTACATCGCAAATTAACAGCTCAAACTGGACTTTCCGCCACCAATTTTATCAAGATGGTAAGAATGGAAAAAGCAAAGGACTTATTGAAGGAAAACTGGGGCAATGTTACTGAAATTGCTTATGAATGTGGTTTCAACAGTCAATCCTATTTTACAAAATCTTTTACTGAATATTTTGGAGTTAGTCCTACTAAATTCCTTAAAAATTAGGTGGTTACACTAAGATGCAACAATTCTACACAAGTTTGCAACAATAGTAAATGGTGATACTTTAAATCTGCGATACTTTTGTTTCATAATAAACATCTAAAAATATGTAATTATGAAACAATCGAAATTAACCATTGAATATATAGCTATTTTTTTAGCTATTATTTTTATGTCGCCACCACTTCAGGCTCAAGTGAATCTCAATAATGGGCTGATAGCCCACTTACCATTGGATGGTAATGGATTAGATATAAGTGGAAATAACAATAATGCAATAATTGAATTGCCCTTTGTGTATGAGGGGATTGATAGGTTTCAGAATTTCCCTGGCGCTATGCGATTTGCTGGTGAGGCAAGTAGCGCAAAAATGAGCTTCAACCAGTCATTGCTAAATAACCGAGCTGAGTACACTATAAGCTTTTGGTTTTGGTTGCATTCCTCAAATGGTGCAGGAATGAATGTCTTTGGACAAGACAATATTTTAGAAATTGGCTATTCTACATCTCCGCATCGATTATTAATTTTTCACCCAACAAGCGGCACATTAAACATTAATTTAAGCACTCCTATTTTTAACAATTGGAGGCATGTCCTTATCACAGGTAACTCATCTGAATTAAATGTGTATTTAAATGGTGATTTAGTTATTAATGAGGTTGGTAATTTTTCGACTATTAGTAATTCTTTCCCACTCAACATAGGAGGGCATGTGCTTAGTCAAACAAACAATAACTGGCTTAGAGGTGGTTTTGACGACTTGAGATTATATGAGAGGATATTAAATAATGATGAAATAGCTGCGCTTTATGCCGAGAATACTCCTAGTATAAATATTGCCGCTATCAATAGCAATACTTTTTGTGCAGGAGATAACATTACTGTGAACTTTTCAGCTTCTGGTAATATTGAAAATGGAAATGTTTATCGCCTTCAAATGTCAGATGCTATTGGTAATTTTGCTACACCTGTTATAATTGATACATTAGTCAGTGATCAGCTAACAGGTTCTTTTAACTCGACTGTACCTTACGGGACACCTTCTGGTTCCAATTACAGATTCAGAGTGACAAGTTCGAGAATGAGTGCCGCTAGTCATCCAACATCGAATTGCGTTATCAATGGCGTATTAGGAGATATTCCATCTAGTACTTATCAATTTGTTGGCGAAATTGGAGATAAGGTTTATTATAAAAGCGCTGGAACATCAGGTTGGTTCACATCTGAAAACACGTCTAACTCCAATGGTGGGCATTTAGCAACTATTCCAACTCAAAAAGCAAATAGGTTGCTTTTTTACAATGCCCGTTTAGATAGACCTCATATAGGTTTTAGAAATTTTGGAAATGGATTTGAGTGGGTGAACAACGATCCTGTTAATTTTACTAATTGGCCGCCTTCGCAACCAACTGCAAATAATCATGCTGAAATGAGGGGATATGACGGTAGTTGGATTGCTGTGCAAAACACAAGCAGCCAAAAACACTATTTAGAACTGAATCCGCAAGGTTTAAATACAACTTTTTGTTTAAATGATAATATTAGTTTAGAAGCATTTAGTCTTCCTGGAGCAACGTATCAATGGACTGGACCTAATGGTTTTAATTCAACCGACCAGAATGCTGAGATAGTAGCTGCAACAGGTTTGAATCAAGGTGTTTATGAACTGACTTATACCTTAAACGGTTGTGTTTCTCCCGCATTAACGAAAGAGGTAACTATGAACGCTTTGCCAGGTAGCTCTAGCATTGGTGCCATTAATAACGCAATTTGCCCTGGTCAAAGCGCAGAAATTTTTATTGTTAATTCACTTTCAAATCACACTTATCAGTTATTTGATGTAACCAACTCATCTAATTTAGGCACATTACAAACAGGTAATGGTGACACACTGTTTTTTAATACAGGAAACTTAACAACAAATAGTGAGTTTAACGTAGTTGTTAGCAATACTTCAACAGGTTGTGTATCCGTAACACCAAACATAGAAATCACCATGCTTAGTGCACCAAGCGCACCAATCATGACTGGAGATGAGGTTTGTAATAGTGGACTTATGACCTTAACAGCGTCTGGAGCGTCTGGAGGAGAGTTTTACACTTGGTACACCGATGCTTCAGGGCTAAATGCGCTAGCTGGAATAACAGGAAATACTTTTCAAGTTGACACCAACATAACGCTGAATTATTATGTTTCAATTACAGGAAGTAATGGCTGTGAGGGGCCATTGTCTCCTGTAACAGCCTCTGTTATTAATCCTCTCAACCCTCCTGTAGATATTATAAGTGGCTTGATTTTGCATTATAAATTTGACGGGAATGTTGAAGACCACAGTGGAAATGGCTACCACGGCACAGTTTCAGGTACACATAGTTTTGTTGCAGACCGAAATGGAGTTTTAAATGCTGCCTTGAACACGAGTACTACTTCAATACCAGGCAATAATTGGGTAAATGCTAGCAATCCTTTAAGCGTTCAACAATTAACAAATCAGATTACCATATCTATGTGGATTAGACAAACTCAAACTTGGTTCGGGAATTCAGGAAATAATGGACATATGCCCTTAGTAAATAAATTCAATGGCTCATCGGGTATGTGGTCAGGCTTAAACATGTACACAACGAGCACTACATGGCAAAATAGGGTTACTTGGACTATTAATGGGTCCAATATATTAACAAGTAATACGAATGTTCCTGTGGGTACATGGCACCATATTGTTTGCACTTATGATGGTTCTCATTTACGTGTTTATCAAAACGGCGTTTTAACTGGGACAAGAGTTCAAACGGGTAATATACCTAATACGGCTGTAAATTTATTCTTAGGAAGACAGGCAAATGGCATTCCATCTGGTGGGATAACTTACAGGGGAGACTGGGATCAAGTGAAAATTTACAATAGGGCTTTAAATCAACAAGAAGCACAAACGCTTTTCAACAATGAAAGTGTAGCCTTTGCCACTTCACCACTTTGTGATGGAGAAGGAAATTTGGCGCTAACAACATTTAATTTTCCTGGTGCAGCATATTCTTGGACTGGACCAAATGGTTTTACATCTAACCAGCAAAATCCTCCGATAATAATTAATGCAGACTCATCTACCTATGCTGGGACTTATACACTTCAAGTTACAGCCCAAGGATGCACATCTCCTCCACAAACTGTTGAGGCGGTAATTTATCAAATACCATTGGCACCAACCACAGTCAACGATACGATATGTGGTGGAGGTAATGCAATATTAACCGCTCAGGGGGCACCCGCTGGCGCATCTTACAGATGGTACACAACGCAAACTGGGGGTACTGCAATAGCTGGTCAAACAAGCGCAACATTAACCGTTAACAATGTTAATTCAACAATTGATAGGTATGTTTCAATTGTACGTAACGGATGTGAAGGCCCGCGTGCACAAGTATCCGCAATTTACATTAACGATGTTTTACAAAATTTACTTGTAGCTGGTAGTGCAGTTTGTAATGGCACTGCAAGTGCTAACGTTATGGTTTACGATAGTGAGTCAGATGTGAATTATCAGGTCTTTTTTAATGGGCAACCAATCAGTCAGGTCATTTCAGGTGGAGGAGATATCAATATAGCTGTTAACACTACTGATTTTCTTATTGGACAAAATACGCTTCAAGTACAAGCATTTAAGCAAGGTTGTGCAAGTGTAAATCTCGCAAATAGCCCAATTGTTGAAATTTTACCATCACCTGCAGCAAATGTTTCGCCAGCAGGACCAATTAGCTTTTGTTCAGGTGGAAGTGTCGAATTAACAGCTTCTTCAGGAGTGAGCTACCTTTGGAGTAACGGGGAGACAACTTCATCCATTACAGTGAGTTCATCTGGCATATTCGATGTGACTGTATTAGGCAACAATGGTTGCAGTGCTACTTCTAGTCAAGTCGAGGTATCAGAAGTTCAACTTCCGACACCGTCTATTTCGGCCTCAGGGGCGACAACATTTTGTGATGGTGGACAAGTGGAATTATTCGCTTCTGGAGGCTCTTCTTTCTTGTGGAGTAATGGAAGTACTGACGCGAGTATCATTGTTAACCAAAGTGGAACTTTCAACTTTACTGCTTTTGATAGTGGTTGCTCGGCAGTTTCATCCAATATAACAATTAATGTCAATCCTCTACCAACCTTATCAATTCAAGCCTCGCAAGCAGAGGTGTGTCAAGGAGAAGCTGTGATGTTGACTGGAAGTGGTGCTCCAAACCTAACATGGAACAATGGGGTTATCAATGGCGAATCTTTTGTGCCAGCTGCAACAGATATTTATCAGTTGACCGGAACAGATGCTAACGGCTGCTCCAACCAGACCAACGTTTTGATTACCGTAAATCCTTTACCTGATGCTACATTCAATTCATCACAACCAACCATTTGCCCTGGTAATAGCGCAATAGATTTAATTGCTGTAAACAATAATTATACGCTGTATGATTGGTTCTTTAATGGCAATCCACTGCAATTGAATGGATCTTTTACGCAGCCTGCAACCGCTCCTGGCAGCTATGAACTTCAAGTAACAGATGCAAATGGGTGTTCCAACTCTTTTGAGTTGATCATCTCCGCAGGAAGCGCTCCAAATGTGCAACTATCAGCTGGATCAACAAGTATTTGTCCAGGCACATCTACGTTATTAACAGCAACGGCTGAAGCAGGTGCGAGTTACACTTGGCTAGACAATGGAAATATTATTACTGGACCTAGTTCGAGTAACGTACTGACTGTTTCCGCGGCAGGAGATTATAGTGTAATTATGACGAATGCTGATGGTTGCGATAATACTTCCAGTATCATTACCATTTCCACATTGCCATTGCCAAATGCTGTTATAACCGCTAATAACACGTTAATTTGTTCAGGGGATGAGGCGGTTTTAACAGCTGACTTTGTTCAAGGCGCTACTTACCAATGGTTCTTGAATGGGAATATCATGACTGGAGAAACCCAAGCTAATTTACTGACTTCATTAGCAGGTGAATATCAGGTAGAGGTTACTCAAGGTTGTACAGCTACTTCAAATGTGATTCAGATTAATATCCTTCAATTGCCTGAAGCTGCTGGAGTGATATCAGGACCAACTGCAATTTGTGCTGGAGAGTCACATTCTTACAGTGTTTCGGCTGTAAATAATGCTACATCATATACTTGGGCAATACAGCCAACAGGGGCAGCATCTATAAGTCAGGGACAGGGTACAACTAGCGTAATAGTGAACGCATTAAATTCTAACTTCACTGTAGTTGTAACGCCGAACAATGTTTGTGGATCAGGTAATGCAAATCAAAGATCTGTAAGTGTTTCTAATTCTGGTTTATGCACAGGTATTTTGTTTGGGGCAAATCCAACGAATGTATGCGTTGGCTCCACAGTAGTGTTTTCTAATTTCACAGATCCAATGTTTTTTGCAGGTCTTACGCAAGTTTGGAACTTTGGAGCAGGAGCTAGTCCTGCAGCAGCTAATGGTCCTGGTCCACACAATGTAACCTATAACACGGCAGGATTTAAAACTGTAACGCTAGCTTACCAAGATGTGTTTGGAAATGTTTTTGACTCAGAAACAAAACAAAATTATATCTTGGTTGATGGGGAGATTGTTACATCACCTATTTCAGGAAATACTGCCATAGCTTGTAGTAGTTTGAGTGAGACATTCTCTGTTACAAATAATGTTGGGTCCACTTATAACTGGAATGTTCCTGCTCATGCAATAATTAATAGTGGACAAGGAACGAATAGTATAGCTGTAAACATGAATGGTTTTGGGGGAACAATTTCCGTAATTGAAACCAATCAAGCTGGCTGTTCAGGTCAACCCGTGACCATTTCAGTTACAATTGCAAACCCAGTTGTAACCTCTGCAATTACTGGTTCAAACTTAGTGGAGTGTTCGTCAACAGCTGAAGTTTATTCCGTAGTTGATACCCCCAACTCCAACTACACTTGGTCAGTTCCTATGGGAGCAACTATTTTGAACGGTCAAGGAACAAATGAAATTACGATTGATTTCAATGGTAATTTTGGTCTAATTTCGGTTCAGGAAGAAAATGAATTGGGCTGTATAGGTGAAATACAAACATTAGAAGTTGACTGCGTCCTTTCTATTAATGAGGTAGACGGTCAGTTTAATTTCACGATATATCCTAATCCAACTCATGACTTTTTCGTTATCAATTTCAATGACGATTCTGTAAATGGTGTAATTCTTTTATATGATTCATTTGGAAGGTTAGTAATGTCAAAAGATTATCAATCTGGAGCGAAATGCTATATCGATAATTTAGCTACAGGGATGTATCATGGGGTATTCCGAAATGATATGATTCAAACCAAGTTCAAGATTGTAAAGAAATAAACTTGGTTAAAATCAAGCGAAGAGGGTGTCCGAAAAGTCGAGACACCCTCTTTTTTTTGTTGATTTTCTCTAA
>JAFIEX010000075.1 GCA_020832365.1 Crocinitomicaceae bacterium | reverse complement strand
TACAGTCCTATTCAACAAGTTAGTATGAATGCGCCAGTTTCAATCTTATTGAATGATGGTATTGGTGAATGTGATGTCACTGGAACGCAGTGGATTCATTTATTCGAACCAAGCACCAATAGAATTATTGCTTCTGTTAATTCTAGAGGGCAAAATTTGGGGAGATTATCTGCTGAAGTGTTTTACAATGCTGGTGAAGCTAGAAAGGTTTATTCTTCCTGGGTTTGTAATAATGAACAAGCCGTAATGAATAGAAGTTTTGTAATCAACAGTGAGTTTGCGCCAACAAGTGATGTTACTGTTCGATTGTATTTTACAGATGATGAATTAGCTAAGTTAATTGACTTGTCTCTATCTGCTCATAGCACTTATCCTGCCGTTAGTGTACCACATGCTGATCCAGCTGGATGTGCAAGTGGTGACGATGTGAGAAACATCAATGAGCTATATGTAACCCAAATACACTTTGATAATCCATCTGAAAAGGTTTATGAAGATGGTGTTTTTGATCCAGGAATCGGTGAGTTTATCTTCCATATCCCTGTTCCAAGTAGTACTGGCGACGAGCATTTTGACGCTAATTATGTAGAAATAACAGTTGAGAAATTTTCGGAGTTTTGGCTGCATGGATCGACCAATAACTCACCTTTGCCTGTTGAAATGATTTATTTTGACGCACAATTAGTGAATGATAAGGTTGTTTTGGATTGGGCTACTGCAACAGAGTTAAACAACGAAAAATTTGAAATTGAAAGGAGTACGGATAATGGAGCTACCTTTATCAAAATTGGCGAGGTAAATGGTCGAGGTAACAGCAACTTCAATACCTATTACACTTTTGATGATAATCGACCATTACAAGGGCTAAATTATTACCGCTTGAAACAAATAGATTTTGATGGCACTTTTAGTTACACTGAAATTAGAGCTGTAAACGTAAATGCAAAAATGGGTTTATCCGTTTTTCCAAATCCTGCAAAGGATATCGTTAATCTTGCTGCTGATGGAATTCAAAGTAATCAAATCATGATAACAGATGGCATGGGCAGATTGGTAAGGAATATTAACCTTACACAAAAAAATAAGGATATGGTAGTATTGAATGTTCAGCATTTACCAAGCGGTATTTATTTTATCAATTATGAGGGAGAAAGTCATAAGTTGGTGGTAAAATAAATAAAGAGTTCTAGGGTTTATCTTTAAACAAGGCACTTCAATTGGAGTGCCTTGTTTTGTGAAAAGACTTTTTTAAGAAGGTGATTCCTCAATGCGGTATTGCCTACTCAAAATAAAGAACTATTTAAGCAGCAAGAATTGTTGTAAATGAATTAAGTTTCAAAAGAACCTTGGAAATAGCAAAAACGCATAACATCGTGCTTTAACCATTCATCCTATGTCCAAGAATATTTTTAATTTAGCCCAAAAAAACAAATGAACTTCGAGAACATATTAGTTAGCAAAGAAAATAAGGTGGCGCTGGTTACCATTAATCGACCAAAACAGCTCAATGCTTTAAATAAAGTTACAATTAGTGAATTAAACGCTGCGCTTACTGAACTAGATCAAGACAATGAGGTAAGAGTGGTGATTCTTACAGGAGCTGGTGAGAAGGCGTTTGTGGCAGGAGCAGACATTAAAGAATTTGCCGATTTTGACCAGAAACAAGGCCAAGATTTAGCAGCCTCTGGTCAAGAACTTCTTTTTGATGTGGTCCAAAATTTATCGAAGCCAGCTATTGCAGCTGTGAATGGTTTTGCGCTCGGCGGTGGTTTGGAATTAGCTATGGCTGCACACATAAGAGTAGCTTCAGAGCAGGCAAAAATGGGGCTTCCAGAAGTTTCTTTGGGCGTGATACCCGGTTATGGCGGTACGCAGCGATTGGCGCAGTTGGTAGGAAAAGGAAAGGCTATGGAAATGGTTTTTACAGCTGAAATGATTGGCGCAGAGGAAGCATTAAAGTGGGGGCTTGTAAACCATGTAACCACAGCGGAAGAATTGTTGCCATTAGCACAAAAAATTGCAGCTAAAATTTGCAGAAATTCAGGAACTGCTATTCGTTCAACAATCAAAGCGATTAACGCGAATTATGCATTTGATAAAAATGGTTATGCTGTTGAAATTGAGGAGTTTGGGAATTGTTTCGGAACACCTGAATTTAAAGAAGGTACGACGGCCTTCCTTGAAAAACGTAAGCCTTCGTTTAATTAGACGCGGCAATGATTACCAATAAACGGAATAAATTACTTCAAAAATAATGAAGAGCCCTATAAAACAACTCGCTGGACAGACCGCTATTTATGGTCTGTCTAGTATTTTAGGGCGTTTCCTAAATTATTTATTGGTACCACTATACACCAGTAGTTTAGTTTTTAAAAATCCTTCTGATTATGGAGTTGTAGCGGAGCTTTATGCGTGGGTGGCTTTCGTTATGGTGTTGCTTACCTTTGGCATGGAAACGGCCTATTTTAAATTTGCTAGTGATAAAGACTCCAAGTTAAACAAAGTATTCTCCAACGCCACATTACTTGTTCTTGGAATCAATGTTTTGTTTTTATTTGTTGTTGTTCTAATGCACCAAAATATAGCAGATGCATTGTTATACCCCAATAATCCAGAATACATTTTATTAATGGCCGCCATTTTGTTTGTGGATGCAACAGCGGCAGTTCCACTGGCCGAATTAAGATCACAACAAAGGGCGAAACGATTCGCCATTATACAATTGTCGGCTATAGCCATCAATATAGGGCTTAATTTATTGTTACTACTAGTGTTTTTTGATAATAGCATTCCAGAACAAGGTGTGCGATTTATCTTAATTGCCAATCTAATCGCCTCTTTGGTGAAGCCAATTTGGCTATGTTCCAGCTTTAAAAAATTAACTTGGCAAATTGATTGGCAACTAGCAAAAAACATGCTGAAATACAGCTTTCCTCTGGCGCTAGCTGGATTGGCTTATGTCATCAACATCACCATAGATAGAATTTTATTGAAGCACTTAACTTACCGTTCTTTGTTGGAAACAACTGATATGGAACAAGCGCTATGGATGGCCGAAAAACAGGTTGGGATTTATAGTGCAAGTTATAAGTTAGCCTTGTTGATTACTATTTTTTTACAAGCTTATCGCTTTGCAGCAGAGCCCTTTTTCTTCGCGCAATCTAAGCATCCAGACCGTAACAAAGTGTACGTGAAAGTAATGAATTATTTCATCGGTGTGGTCTTATTCTTCTTTCTAATTGTTGCTCTGAATATAGATATTTTTAAATATTTTATCCCTAATGAAGAATATTGGGAGGGATTAAAAGTAGTACCCGTCTTATTAATCGCGAATGTGTTTCAAGGCATTTATATTAATCAAAGCATTTGGTACAAGCTAAGTGGACAAACAAAATTCGGAGCTTATATTGCCATTGGAGGAGCGATAATTACGCTGTCAATTAATTTTGCACTTATTCCCATTTACGGCTATATGGCTTGTGCTTGGGCTACTTTAATTGTCTACGCGCTTCAAATGATCGCTTCTTATTTATTGGGTAATGTACACTATCCAATTCCCTATAATATTCGAAAATTTTTCCTCTATTTTTTAGTGGCAATCTCATTCTTTTGGATAGCAAAATTATTAGATTTAAGCTTTGGTTGGCAGCAGTTTATTACGCATAATTTATTGCTCTTATGCTTTGTCGGTATGGTGTTTTGGTTGGAAAATGGCAGAAGAAAATTGACCTAATTTATCGGGGTTGACATAGTTCGATTTTGAATCGATCCAATAGAACAAGTTGCAAGATGAACTGTAAATGTATAATGATTGAAATGGGTTTATTATGGTAGGAAAATATAACAAGTGGTTTGTGCGGCTTAACTGGGTGACCTTGGTGCTCATTTATCTCGTGGTGATTGCCGGAAGCTTTGTAAGAATTACAGGAAGTGGAATGGGGTGTCCTGACTGGCCTAAATGTTTCGGTCAATGGGTTCCGCCTACGGATGCCGATGTACTTCCGGAAAATTATAAAGATATCTATGCGGATAAAAGAGAGGCTAAAACCATTCGCTTTTGTAATTTATTAAATGCCGTAGGATTGAATGAAACAGCAGAAAGAATTTTAGCGGATGAAATGCTGCTGCATGAAGAAGATTTCAATGCAAGAAAAACTTGGACCGAATACGTCAATCGATTGGTTGGTTTTTTAGCTGGTAACGGTATTTTGTTTATTTTTCTTTGGATTTTACTGAAATACAGAGAAAAACGATTGATTTTGGTTGGAGGAATTAACCTCATTGCCCTAATTTTTCAAGCTTGGTTTGGCTCCATAGTGGTAGCTACGAATTTAGTACCATGGACTATCACCGTGCACATGCTCATGGCATTACTCATAATTGGACTTCAATTGTATATGATTCACATGTTGACCTATAAAAAACAACAAAAAACGAGTGAAGGCTGGGTTGTGGTTGGTGAGAGATCTGTAAAAGTCACCAAAATTTTTTATGGCTTACTTTTTATTGTTTTTTTAATTACTTTTTACCAAATGTTTTTAGGAACGCAAGTGCGTGAGGAGGTCGATTTACTCAAAAAAATGGGTATTCCAAGAAGTGAATGGCACGAACATTTTGGACTACCGTTTCTAATTCATCGAAGCTTTTCTTGGTTGGTATTGGTCTTAATGGTTTGGATGTATTGGACAAAGCGCAAAATGAAACAGTTTTACTTGATTCATGTATCCTTTTTCATCTTGGTTGTTGAACTAATTGGTGGTATTTTATTAGCACATTTTAAAATGCATGGACTAGTACAAATCTCGCACCTGCTATTAGCTGCCACATTATTCGGTACATTGCTCTTTGCGTTGTTTCGATATAAATTTAAATAAGTTATTTTGGTTGATTATGCTAAATACTGGATGTTTTCGTTAGTAACTGTTTTTTGTTTTTGCGCTCATAATTCTTCTTCTCAAATTGAGTGTAAAGAGGAAATGAGTGCTTTTGAGCAAACAGCTATAGCAAATGGAGCTTTTAAGTATGTAGACTATCAGCAAGAGCATAAGCATACCGTTCATCAAATCAAGCAAGTTATTATTGAGAATATTGATTCTTTTGAGTTTGGAGACGACTTCCCTTTAAATATATGGTTAATGTTTGTATTAGAGCCAAATGATACGATATCAGAAGTCTTTATCTGTTCAGACCTAGTTTTTAGTAAGCATAACGAAAATACAATCATGCTTGAAGAAAGCATCAATAACTTACTCAAATATACACCATTAAAGGCAGGTATGCTGGATAATGAAAAAGTAAAGACTTTATTTCCCCTCAAAATCCACTTTTTCCCTAATTGATTGTTTTTTTGAATTTGTAAAAAGACCATAATTAAGGCCAAAATTGAAAGAACCAAAATCATCTGTAATTTGAAAAGTATTGCTGTAAAAATGATAACGGTAATGCGCGTTAATTCCAATGCGATGCTTTTCTAGCCAATTTCTTTCATATTGAAAACCAAAGGTTAGCCCATTATGATGTAAAAAGTTTCTTGATTCAAAAAATCGATGGAGGTAGTTAACTGTTTTTATTCCGTCTTCGTAATGCATTGTTCGCTTAGATTGTAACAATATTCCATAGTCATATCCGATTCGCCAATATAATCTCTGATTGGGATGCTTGTCTCCAGAAACTTTAATTCTTAGATGCATCGGAATAGTTAAAAAAGAAAATTGACCAACCGACCGATCAGCCCCAGGGAAATTAGGAGGTGAAAATACAGCTAATGCTTCTCTGAAGAGGTCAAAATGAATACCTGTCTGAAAATTGATGATTCTCGATTTGCTATGAAATGCAGTGAGCAAACCAAAGTTAGCACCCAAATAGTTTTTATTTACCCTCTCTGGAATGGTGTTAACTCCTGCATAAAGATCCACGTCCTGCGAAAAGGATTTACCAATGAAAATCAGCAAACTGAAGGATAATATACATGTTCTAATCGCCATATAATTAAAATTAAGAAGCATAGTTGCTAATCACCAAAAAAAGCAAAAATTACATTCAGTTTTGGTAAAATTACTAAATTCGTGGCAAAAAGAAAAATGAGAGAAGTTTATATTGTAGGCGCAGCAAGAACACCAATGGGGAGTTTTATGGGAGCATTATCAACAGTTGCAGCTCCACAATTAGGTGCTGCTGCTATTAAAGGTGCATTAGAAAAGGGAGGGGTGGATCCAAAAAATATTGACGAAGTATTTATGGGCAATGTATTGCAGGCCAATTTAGGTCAAGCACCTGCCAGACAAGCTGCACTTGGTGCAGGAATTGGTGACAATGTTCCTTGCACTGCTGTTAACAAAGTATGCGCTTCTGGAATGAAAGCTATTGCAATAGCAGCACAATCCATAAAATGTGGTGATAACGAAATAGTTGTTGCTGGTGGGATGGAAAATATGAGTCAAGTGCCGCATTACGTGAATGGAAGATTAGGGACAAAATTAGGACCAATCAAAATGGAGGATGGAATGGTAAAAGACGGATTGACTGATGTCTACAACCAAGTTCATATGGGGAATTGTGCTGATAAATGTGCAACAGAACATAACTTTTCAAGGGAAGAGCAAGATCAGTTTGCTATTACTTCCTATGAAAGAGCTGCGAAAGCTTGGGCTGAGGGCAAGTTCAATGATGAGATAGTTCCTGTAACTGTTCCGCAAAGAAAAGGAGATCCTATCATTGTTGGCGAGGATGAGGAATACAAAAATGTAAAATTGGATAAAATACCTTCTTTGAGACCAGTATTTACAAAAGAAGGAACAGTTACTGCGGCGAATGCATCTACTTTGAATGATGGGGCCTCTGCTGTAATTTTAGCGTCTAAAGAAGCTGTAGAAAAATACGGATTAAAACCAATTGGTAAGATTGTTTCCTATGCTGACGCAGCACAAGAGCCTGAATGGTTTACAACAGCTCCAGCTAAAGCTGTTCCAATTGCTTTGAAAAAGGCAAATTTATCAACTTCAGATATCGACTATTGGGAATTAAATCAAGCTTTCTCAGTGGTAGGTTTAGCCAATATTAAGTTATTAGGATTAGACGCTGCTAAAGTAGATGTGAATGGTGGTGCTGTTGCACTTGGACATCCACTCGGAAGTTCAGGCTCTAGGATTATCATTACTTTATTGAACGTATTGAAGCAGAATGGAGGAAAATTCGGAGCAGCTGGAATTTGTAATGGTGGTGGTGGTGCATCAGCCATGGTCATTGAGAATATTTAAATACTGAAATAAAAATAATAGGTGACGCTTTTCGTGTCACCTTTTTTTGTTTAAAAATTTCTTATTTAAAATCATTCTAATTAAAATCTGTTACTTACATTTGTGGCATGAATCTAGTAATTGCGGATAGTAACGAAATCATTCGAGTGGGTCTTAGGACTATACTCACCTCCCAACCGCAATTCTCTATTGTGGGAGAAGCAACCAGCAATGAAGAGGTGATAGATATTTTAAAAAATTTCCCGGTTGATGTTGTGATTATGGATTATACCGCTGATGGTTTTTCGATAGATGTTATTCCTGAAATTAAATCAAAGTTTAAATCAACGGGTATTGTGGCCATTACGCCTGATCAAAGCGCCCAAACACTAATTAATGCTTTGAAATCGGGAGTGAATAGTTACATCAAGAAGGATTGTGATGTATCTGAAATAATTAATTCAGTAAAGGACACCAGTGAAGGGAAAAAATTCTTCTGTGGGCAGATTTTAAAAACGATTCAAAAGTCAGAAATAGATGTTGATGATGTTGATTTGAATGAGTTTAGTTGTGATGAAGTGGTGCTTAGTGAGCGAGAAATTGAAATTATTATTTTAATCGCTGAAGGTCATACCAATAATCAAATTGCTGATCATTTGCACTTGAGCCACCATACGGTCAATACCCATAGAAAAAATATCATGTATAAGTTAGGCGTTAAAAATACTGCTGCCATTGTGATCTATGCGGTTAAAACTGGGTTGGTTACACCAAATAAATTCCTTTTTTCTTCAGAGAGGTAGCCGCATCATTCAAGATTATTATTTTAACTAAGCTACTCTCTTAATCGGTGTATATTGAGCAAATAATATTCAACGGAAGAGATACGATGTATATTTTTAGCCCTTGCTTTGATTTAGCAAAATCAGCTGATTGTTTTTTTGATTGTGAACATGGAATTCAGTGGCTTGATCTTGTATGAAAATTTATCTTGATATTTTTTACTTTTACTTCTAATAACATTCTAATTTTTTTCTAAGTGTTTTCTAAGAGCTGTGCTTCTGCTATTCACGTAATTTTGTAGTCGTTTTTAACACGATTAAAATGGAGTATTATAGTTGTCTAATCGACTAGCATAATTTTAGTGAAATGAAATGCTAGTCAAAAATAAAAGTTATGACTTTAGCATTGTTTACATTAAAATTAGGTTTAGCGGCCGTATTAGGGGCTTTAATAGGTCTTGAAAGACAATACCGACAAAAAAGTGCAGGTTTAAGAACCAACACCTTAGTAGCCACTGGATCAGCAGCGTTTGTTTTACTATCAGCATCCTTGACTGCTGGGCAAGATTTTGGCGATCCAACCCGGGTTGCTGGTCAAATCGTTACAGGAATTGGATTTTTGGGAGCCGGTGTTATCATGAAAACAGGCTTAAATATCCAAGGTTTAAACACTGCTGCAACGATTTGTTGCTCGGCTGCAACAGGAACTTTAGCTGGTGCTGGCTTATATTGGGAGGCGGTCATATTAGCAGCATTTATTTTGCTTTCTCATCTAGCGCTTCGACCATTAGGTCTTAAATTGAATCGTTTGCCCCGAATAAAAAGTGATGATGGTACATTTTATTACAATTTCAAAATAAGATGTAAAGAACAAGTGGAAAATCACCTGCGTGTGCTCATTCTAGATGCTATTAAGAAAGGGCAGTTTTTACAATTACGGTCTTTGAAAAGCACTGATAATGGATCTCCAGCTTTTACTTATATTGAAGCAGAGATTCTAGCAAATGGCAGAAGTGATGAAGAAATTGAATTGTTAGCTGGAAAATTGACACTCGAATACGGTGTTACTGATGTGAGTTGGAAAATTAACGGAGAAGAAAATATGGACTAGTATTCCAACAACAAAACCAAAATTAATATTTAATAGCAATGAATTATGCGCGACGTAAATAAGTTAATTGATAAAATGAATCAAGTTGATACGGTTTTTGAACTGGCGCCAGTGCTAAAAAAAATGCCAATAGTTGAAGTTGGTGAGATTTTAAATCAACTAGATGAAATGTTACTTTTTGCTGTACTTGACCAATTTACACCAAAACAACAAGGACTACTTTTTGCAGAGTTTTCAATGAAAAAAATGATTGACATTTTTCAAACTTGCACAAAAAAACGATTTGCAATCATTTTTGAAAATATGCCATCTGAAATTCGTGCAGATCTTTATCAACATCTCACTCAGGATGAACAAGCAGACCTTCTCCCTTATCTATCCAAACCAATTCGAGAAAATGTCATTCAACTTAGCGCATACCCGCCTGACTCAGCTGGTGGCATTATGTCCACTGATTTTTCTACAGTAAAAATCACAATGACTTGTCAAGAAGCGATGGAAAAAGTGCGTAATGATGCGCCATCCAAAAGAACAGTTTATTACATTTATGTGCTTGGTAATAATGAAGAATTCATCGGTTTTATAACATTGAAGGACCTGATTTTAGCTGAACCTTCGACTAGACTTGATCAAATCGTTCATCAAAAATTTATTGCCGTTAAAGTAGATGATGACCAAGAGGAAGTAGCTCGATTAATAGAAAAATATGACCTTGTTGCTATTCCTGTTTTGAATAGAAAAAATCAATTGGTTGGTATTGTTACCCATGATGACGCCATTGAAATTATCCGAGCAGAGCAAACAGAGGATATGGAAAAAATCATGGGGATATTGCCTGGAGAAGAGGGGGCGGATTATAACACAACCTCTGTTTGGCAGCATTTTTCTAAGCGCGTTGTTTGGTTAGTTAGTCTAGCCGCTTTTGGTGTGATTTCAGGAATTATTATTCATCGATTTGAAAACTTACTTGATCAACTCATTATTTTAGCGCTTTATATGCCCATGGTGGCTGATACTGGTGGTAACTCTGGAAGTCAGTCCGCTACGGTTGTTATTAGAGCCATGGCATTGAAACAATTTTCACCAAGTAATTGGATACGTGTGATATGGAAAGAAACCAGGGTGGCTTTTTTAGTTGCTATCTGTCTAGGAGTATTGGCTTTTCTGAAAGTACTTTTTCTAAGTTGGGAAACTACAATCCCATCTAATTTTAGTCTCTTTCAAATTGCTTTAGTTATTGCAACTGCATTGTCTTTGCAAGTCATTACTGCCACCATGATCGGAGCGGGGTTGCCACTTTTGGTTAAAAGATTAGGAGGTGACCCTGCTGTTGTTGCTTCCCCTGCGATTACCACTGTTGTGGATATAACCGGTTTGTTAATCTATTTTGGCATTGTCACCACTTTTTTAGCTGGATTTGTGAGTTAATCTAGTTTCCTCCTATTTAAGGTCTTACTTCACAGCAAACCCTATCTTATTAGCTGTAACATTCATAACAGTTCTAGCCGTTTTTATCGCATGTTCTTAAATATTTACGAACTTTGTGGATATGGTGTCGAAGAATCAAGTTGTTGTAAAAAATGTCCCAGTACTAGAAATGTCTTGTGCCTCTTGCGCTTCGAGCGTAGAAACAATTTTAAAGGCACAACCCGGAGTTGAGCGGGCAGAAGTTAATTTTGCTAATGAACGCGTGATCATTGAATTTCAACCTGACGTAACTTGTTTGGAAACGCTTCGAAAATCAGTTCAAAATGGAGGCTTCGATTTATTAATTGAAAGTGAAGATAAAATACAAGCAGCAACTGAGCAGATTCAGCAGGATAAATTAAGTCAATTAAAAAAGAAAACTTATTGGGCTTTAGGTCTTGCCCTTCCTGTTTTTGTGATAGGGATGTTTTTTATGCCGCATGCTGATGGTCATAGCCCTTTGCCTTTTGCGAATGAAATCATGCTTTTATTTACAACACCTATACTTTTTTGGCTTGGTCGCGATTTCTATATCAATGCATGGAAGCAAGCAAAAAATCGCAGTGCCAATATGGATACCCTTGTGGCTTTAAGTACTGGCGTGGCTTATCTTTTCAGTATATTTAATATGCTTTTTCCTAAATTTTGGTTAGATAGAGGACTAGAGGCGCATGTGTATTTCGAGGCTGCTGCAGTGATTATTGCTTTCATCTTACTTGGTAAGTTATTGGAGGAAAAAGCAAAGGGGAATACTTCATCTGCGATCCAAAAACTGATGGGATTACAGCCTAAAACGGTGAATATTGTATTGCCTAATAAAGCGTTTAAGGAAGTGCCAATTGTAGATGTCCAAGTTGGAGACACCATCATTGTTAGGCCTGGAGAAAAAATAGCTGTTGATGGAACAGTAGTAGCAGGTAATTCGTTTGTTGATGAAAGCATGTTGAGTGGAGAACCGGTGCCTGTTGGAAAGGAAAAAGAAGATAAGGTTTTTGCTGGAACAATTAATCAAAAAGGGAGTTTTCATTTTCGTGCGGATAAAGTTGGGAGTGAAACATTACTTGCACAAATTATTAAATTGGTGCAAGATGCGCAAGGTAGTAAAGCTCCAGTTCAAAAATTGGTGGATAAAATTGCAAGTATTTTTGTTCCCATTGTAATTGTTATTGCACTGATTACGTTTGCCGTTTGGAATATTGTAGGTGGAGAAAATGCCTTTTCACAAGGCTTGGTTGCCATGATAACGGTGTTGATTATTGCTTGTCCTTGTGCGCTTGGTTTAGCAACACCAACTGCTATCATGGTAGGAGTGGGGAAGGGAGCAGAAAAAGGAATACTGATTAAAGATGCACAAAGTTTAGAAGTTGCCCAAAAGATCAATGCAGTTGTTCTAGATAAAACAGGAACTTTAACTGTTGGGAAACCTGCTGTTACAGCTGTGTTTTGGGTTGAGGAGAAAGAGGAGTTAAAGCAAATATTGACAAGCATAGAACGGGAATCTGAGCACCCATTGGCAGCTGCTGTTGTTTCCTTTTTTGGATTAATTGAAACAAAAGAATTGATTGATTTTCAAAGTATTACAGGGAAGGGGGTTCATGCTATTGTGGAAAAGGAAAAATATTTCGTTGGTAATGAAGTTCTATTGCAAGAACATGAAATTGCCATTACTGAAGAGTTAAAAGCAAAAGCGCAATCTTTTAGTGGTCAAGCACAAACTGTGATTTGGTTTGCTAATTCTGAAAAGGTATTGGCCGTTTTAGCCATTTCAGATGAAGTGAAAACGACATCGAAGGAGGCTGTTCAATTGATGCAAGCCGCAGGGGTTGAAGTTCACATGCTTACAGGTGACAATTATTCTACCGCTGAAGCTGTAGCAGCAAAAGTTGGCATTAACCATTATCAAGCAGGTGTGTTGCCAGAAGAAAAAGCAGTCTATGTTAAAGCATTGCAATCCAAAGGATTAAAAGTTGCTATGGTCGGTGATGGCATCAATGATAGTGCCGCATTGGCGCAAGCCGATGTCAGTATTGCAATGGGAAAAGGGAGCGACATCGCTATGGATGTGGCTAAAATGACCATCATATCCTCCGATTTAAGGAAAATCAACACGGCCATTCAGCTTTCTAAATCGACTGTAAATACTTTGAAACAAAACTTATTTTGGGCTTTTGTATATAATGTAATAGGTATCCCAATTGCAGCGGGTGTACTTTATCCAATTAATGGATTCCTACTGAACCCTATGATCGCTGGAGCTGCAATGGCTTTAAGTAGCGTGAGTGTTGTGAGCAATAGCTTGAGGTTGAAATATAAAAAATAG
>JAFIEX010000074.1 GCA_020832365.1 Crocinitomicaceae bacterium | reverse complement strand
GGATTACCCCTCTAAAGAAGATTTCTTCTTTAATGAAGACGAATATTAAGCAAAAATGAAATAAAGAACCCGATGTAAATCGGGTTTTTTTATTGCAATGGTCATCAGTTAAGCGCGCAGCTTACGATTGGCAAAACCAAAAAATACTTTTATTAATAGCAGGAGCTTTAACTGACTTGCTCAGCAAACTCACTTTATGTAACCCGATTCACAAATTAGGCTTTTTCCAGCTGCAATTTTTTTAGTGCTAAATTGATACTTTTTTCTTTAGTCCGAAAACCTAATTGGAGGATGGCATGATCGAAGCTTTTTGTTTTCAGCTCCAAACTTTTTTTGTTTTTTAGTTTCTGATTCATGGCTTCAATTTTGACACAAGCAGTGCAGATATCGTGCCAATCTATTCCTCAAATTTCAAAAGAAAAATACCATCAGGGGTTAATTTAGCATAAGTTTGGTAACGAATCCAATCACCTAAATTGATATAAATAATAGTTTCATTGATTTTCTTTTCAATGGGTAGGTGTCGATGACCAAAAATAAAATAATCAATTGGATATTTAGCAGCCATTTCTTGGCAATATTGTACTAAAAACTCCTTTTCGTCGCCGAGGTATTCATCTTCACTATTTCCAGTTTTAGCTCTGCTTCTTCTGCTAAGATAATCCGCAATACCAATCCCGAAATTGGGATGCAATCGGGCAAAGCACCACTGAAAAAAACGATTGGCAAAAACTTTTTTAATGAATTTATAACCGTGGTCGCCAGGCCCTAGGCCATCGCCATGTCCGATGAAAACTTTTTTTCCGAAAAATTCACGTTGAATAGGGGAGTAGTGGATGGTTACACCGAGTTCTTTTTCGAGATAGCCAAACATCCACATATCGTGATTGCCGGTAAAAACATGTATTGGAATACCACTATCGCAAAGTGCCGCAATCTTTCCTTGTAAACGAACGAAACCTTTGGGGATTACAGTTTTGTATTCGAACCAAAAATCAAATAAATCTCCAACTAAAAATATTTCTTCAGCATCATCCTTAATTTCATCTAACCATTTTACGATGCGGTCTTCACGTTCTCGACTTGCAGCATGATTCGGAACGCCTAAATGAAAATCAGAGGCAAAATAAATTGATTTCGGTGCGCTCGCCATTTTTTAAAATCCAAAAATGCTTTCTAACGTTTGCTCCAATTGAAAACCACGTAAATTAGTGCTAATTACTTTTCCTTCTTTATCTAACAATACCGTAAATGGAATTCCAGTTACTCCGTATGCCTGAGCAGCAACATTTTTCCAGCCTTGTAAATCAGAAACATGTCCGTCCCAAGTCAGTTTGTCCTGCTCAATTGCTGCAACCCATCTTTCTTTTTGTCTGTCTAATGAAACGGAGAAGATATCAAAACCAGCATCTTTGTATTTATTGTAAAGTTTTACAACATTTGGATTCTCCTGGCGGCAAGGGCCACACCATGAAGCCCAAAAATCGATTAAAACTATTTTTCCTTTATAATCGGATAGCGAAAGATCAATGCCATCTGGATTGGCCATCACGATATCCGGTACTTCACTTCCTGGTCCAAGCGGTTTTTTAGCACCAAACTTCTTAGATAGTGCGTCTAAGTTTTTAGCAATATCCTGAACGGTAGGGCTTTCAGCATAAGAAGCTTTCAATGCTTTTACAACTTGCTCGTAGGATTCAAATTCCTGCTCCATATTAAAAGAATTTAAGGTAACTATCAATGCAGGACTTTGAATGTTTTGTTGAATGAAATTGGTTCTATTTTGCACAAATTGCTGATGAACTCCTTGAAAAGATTGATTAACTTCTCTTTGCTTGCTCGGGTCGTTTCTAACGATCATTCTAGCAGAATCCAATTGTTGTTGATAGATAAAGTTCAGCTTCAAAAACTCATTCATCAATTTGGAGTCATCTGAGCCAACGAAGTTGGTATGATTAAACAAGTTATTGCCGTCAGCATAAACTTTGAATTCTTCTGATTTTCTTAGTACAATGTTGAGCGACTGACCATCTGATAATTTTAGGATGTAATAATCTGAAAAAGGAATGTCTGCCTTAATCAAAAAATTACCGCTTTTATCCAATGCGCTTCTACCAAAAGTTTCAAAGCTATTGTTACCTGTATTGCGGATTAAAAAAATAGAGTCTTGTTTTGCGTTGATAATGGTGCCACTTATTTGAGCAGGTTTTGCAGTTGCTTCTTGTTTTTTTTGTTTAGATTGCCCAAAAGTTAGTGGGGTTAATATCAAGCAAATTCCTATAAAAATGTATCGCATCATTATTATTTTTTGTTATTAATCAAATAACTCCTTCAATTTTTGTTCCAATTTTGCACCTCGGAGATTTGTTTCTATGATTTTTCCTTTTGGGTCAATTAAAACTGTATGCGGAATCCCCTTTACACCATATAAAGGAACAACAGCAGACTCCCATCCTTTTAAGTCAGATACATGATTTTTCCATATTAACCCATCTGCTGCAATGGCTTTTACCCATCTGTTTTTGTCATTATCTAGTGAAACACTGAAAATATCAAAATTTTTGTTTTGGTATTGCTTGTAAAGTCTTACGACATTTGGGTTTTCCATTCTGCATGGATTACACCAAGATGCCCAAAAATCAATGAGTACATACTTTCCTTTTAAATCAGATAATTTTCTAGTTCTACCGTCAGGGTCTCTCAAGGCAATTTCAGGTGCTGATTTTTCAACATTGAACTGCACAAAATTCTCATGTCCAGATTTAACTTGGTCAATCTGTTCAGCGATCATTTTGGTCATGGCATTATCAGGATAAGTCTTTTTGTAAGCATCACGAATCATGATTAAATAGTTCAAGTTACTGGCGTCCCAATATTCAAAGCCCATCATAGGCATTAAGTTGGTCATTAACAAAAGATGTGCTGGATTGGAAGGATCTTTTTTTACTGCGGCAATGGTCATGTCATCCATTTTCTTTTTTTCCCGCATGATTTTATCCATGATTTGCTCTTGACTTTCTGTTTGAGGGTTAATGTTTTTATCTCGCCACTGCACAAAATCGTTTAATTGACGCATGTAATTGTTAAGGTGCTCAGACCATAATGTTCCGCTAAAAACGGGACTTTGATTAAAGTTGTCAAATTCAATTTGAATATTTACAGAATCATTTGGAACGAGTGTTAGTGGAATAACTTTCGGTTCTTGTCCTTCTTTTAACCTTTCCTCCAGTCGTAATTGATATAGCCCCATGTCTTCGATGTTACCACTAATTTCAAAATCGCCATCGGCATTAGTGAAGGCACGAGTGATTAAAATCGCTCCTTTGTTGGAATTGGCTTCCACAACGAGTGAAGCATTATTTCCGTTTTTTATGTTTCCAGAAATAAAGAAGTTAGGAGCCAAATTGGGGTTTTTTTGATAGCCGCCTTCGCCAGACTCTTCAGGTGCATCAGTAGCTTTTAAGTTACTTCCTTTGGTTTCTTTTTCAGCAGATGTTGCTCCATCATTGTTACAACTGCTAAATATTAGCAATGAACAACATATTCCAAGGGTCAATATTTTTTTATGAATCATGATAATTTTTCTCTTAACAATTGATTAGCAGTTTTAGGATCTAGTTTTCCTTTAGAAGCTTTCATTAATTGACCCATGAAGAATCCAATTAATTGTTGCTCACCACTTTTATAACGGTTCACTTCGTCGGGATGATTAGCCATGATTTGTTCGATATAATCAGCAATGGCATCTTGATTACTGTCCTGAATGATGTTTAATTCCTCTGCAAGTGCTAGCGGTGATTCATTTGGACGTTCTAACATCACGGGGAATAACCTCTGCGAAGCGATAGATGTAGCAACTTTGCCTTCATCAATAATGGCTATCAAATTGGCTATTTGCTGCGGTGCTAATGATAATTCTTCAATTTCCATTCCTCTTTGATTGAGGAAAGAACGAACATCGCCAATCATCCAATTGGCTGCCGCTTTGTAATTGCTTGTGTGTTGGACAACAGCATTGTAGTAGTTGGCAAATGCTTTAGAGCTGATTAGAATATTAGCATCATAGGCAGAAAGTCCATATTTTTCAGTATAACGTAAAAACAACTCATTAGGAAGCACAGGCATGTTGGACTTCACTTTTGCAATTTGCTCTTCAGAAACATAAATAGGGGGGAGGTCTGGTTCAGGGAAGTAGCGGTAATCATTCGCTGCCTCTTTGGAACGCATAGAAATGGTGGTGCCATTCACAGCGTCAAAAGAACGAGTTTCCTGGGCAATTTCTTCCCCTTTTCCTAATGCTTCAATTTGCCGTTTTATCTCAAAATCTATAGCTCGTTGAACATTTCTAATGGAGTTCATGTTTTTGACCTCCACTTTTGTTCCAAATGCTTCAGCACCCTTTTTACGGACAGAAATATTGGCATCGCAACGTAAACTTCCTTCTTCCATGTTGCCATCACAAATATCTAAGTAGCGCACCAATTGTCTTACTTCTGTAAGGTAAGCATGCGCCTCTTCGGCAGATCTTAAGTCTGGTTCCGTCACAATCTCTAACAATGGAGTTCCAGCACGATTTAAGTCAACTAAAGTATCGTAAACGTCCATGTCGTGAATGCTTTTCCCTGCATCCTCTTCCATGTGAATTCTTGTAATCCCGATTTTCTTTTTACCGTCTGCAAGGGTGATGTCTAACCAACCATTTGTGCATATTGGCGTGGTGTCTTGGGTAATTTGATAGCCTTTAGGAAGGTCAGGATAAAAATAGTTTTTTCTAGCAAAGTGCTGATGTCCAGCAATTTTACAATTCATCGCTAGTCCCAACCGAATAGCATAGTCGATGGTTTGTTTATTCATTTTAGGCAAAGTACCGGGGTGTCCCAGGGTTATTGCACTCACATTAGTATTGGGTCTTGCGCCATATTCGTTAATGTCATTTGAATAGGCTTTGGATTTAGTCAATAACTGCGCATGGACCTCCAAACCGATAACCGCCTCGTATGCTTCGTTCATTTTAGTAAATCTGTTAAACTCTATGTATTAATTCGCGAATGATTTTAGTCATTTTAGGCTCTTGTCTGCTTGCCACTTCAATTACATCTTGCACACTGACTTTTTTGATTTTCCCTGGTACGCCTAAATCTGTAATAATGGAAATAGCAAAACAAGGGATCTCCATATGTCGTGCAGCGATAATTTCAGGAACAGTTGACATTCCCACAGCATCTGCGCCTAAGATACGCACCATTCGATACTCTGCTGGTGTCTCCAATGTCGGTCCAGTAAGGCCTAAATAAACCCCAGTTGCAACGCGAATGTTTTCTTCTTGTGCAATATTTTGCGCCAATTCAATCATGTCAGCGTCATAAACATCACTCATGTCTGGAAAACGCGGCCCTAATTCAGGGTAGTTTTTTCCAATTAGCGGATTACCTGGGAAAAAGTTGATGTGGTCATTTAAAATCATAATTTCTCCCACTTCATAATCAGGATTTACACCACCTGAGGCATTGCTTACAATCAATCGGTCTATTCCTAACTGTTTGAAAACACGAATCGGAAAAGTGACTTGCTCCAAGGTATAGCCTTCGTAATAATGAAACCTTCCTTGCATTGCCACAACTTGTTTTCCACCAAGCTCACCAAATATTAATTTTCCACTGTGACTTTCGACAGTTGATACAGGGAAATGAGGTATTTCGTCGTAACTAATTTCATTTTTGATTTGGATTTCAGATACTAAACCACCTAATCCAGTACCTAGCACAATACCAATTGACGGCTGAACCTCCGTTTTACTTTGCAGAAATTGAACTGCTTCGTTTATTTGTTGCAACATTTTTTATCCAATTAATAAATTTTTCTTCTTCTTTTATATTCGCTTCCATTTTTTGGACGAACCATGGATATTCCGCTAATTGATTTTGAAAAGATTTTTGACAGATTTTAACCGCATCCTTTTCAGTCGTAACAATTATTGCCTCGTCTTCTGCAAATTTATCAAATATTTCATGAATTTTAGTTAAATCTTTGCTTTCATATGGGTAGTGGTCGTCGAAAATCAGTTTTTTGACTGGTGCAATTTTTTCTAAATGTTTTTCTAAGTGAGTTGGATCGGCAATTCCTGTTACCAGTAATATTTTCTTTGGTAAGGAAAAAGGGATTTCAGTTAAGGGTTCAATTGCACCATATTTTATGCTTGCAAAGTAAATGTTATCGGCGTATTTTGATGCATTATGGCGGTATGACTTGAGTTCCTGTGGTGAAATTTCTGAGGGACATTTATTTATGATGATGGCATCTGCTCTTTTGGCGCCACTTCGAAATTCTCTTAATCTCCCAGCTGGTACAACATAATCATCCCAAAATGGTGCTTGGTAAGTTGTTACCAATAAGTTGATGTCCCTGTGCGCCTTGCGATGTTGGAACGCATCATCCAATAGTACAATTTCAATTTTAGGGTCAACCTCAAGTAATTGAGTAATTCCACTGTTCCTGTCTTCACAAACAGCGGCATAAAATTGCTCTTTTAGTAGTTTTCTATGGAGTAGGATCTCATCGCCAACATTTTCGGGTTTACATTTTTTTGTAGCTAGAAGAAAGCCCTTACTTTCTCTCCCATAACCACGTGATAATACCGCCAAATGAAATTCTTCTTGCAAAACTTTAATAAGTAGCGATGTGATGGGTGTTTTTCCTGTTCCTCCCATAGAAAGATTGCCAATAGAAATCGTGAAAACTGGTAATGATTTTGTTCGAAAAACACCAGTATCAAAGAATAGGTTTCTGACAGCCATTACAGTCCCATATAGCCAACTAAATGGAAGCAGTAATAGCCGAATCCAAGTTTTTTTTTGAAGGGTTAAGAGCCAATCACCTTTTTTCAACGCTTACTATTTTAATGTCATATAAAAGATCATCACCTGGCGCAACAAGGTCTTTAAGCCCTTTGTTTCCGTAAGCTTCTTTTGCTGGGATATGAATCATTAATTTATCTCCTTCTCGACCAAAATGCAGTGCTTTGTATAAGCCGGGAACTATGTTACCATCACCCATTACTAGTTCGAATGGTATGCCTTTACGGTAAGAATCGTCGTATCTTGGCCGGCTACTAGCATGTGCCCAATAATGGATACTGACCCTGTCCTCAAACTTGATAGAATCACCTGGCTCAGCCCATTCTTCAAGTTTCCAGATGCGAATATCATCCACTACTTTAATAGGTGACATAATATCTATAATTCTTATACTTAGTATGTTGTCTTCGTTTGGTGGCACCAAGCCTGGTATTCCTTTCTCTCCACGAGCTAATTTTGCAGGAATAAGAATGTCCACATCATCACCTACACGTAATTTTTGTAAAGCGATATCCCAGCCTGGTGTTTGTAAATTCCAACCTACTAAAAATGGAATACTGCTTTTTTGAATCAGGTGATTCCCATCGTAAACTGTACCATCTGATAATTGATTACGGTAGTCTATTTTCACCATATCATTTTTGCTAATTGCCAAACCATCTCCTTTTTGATGATAAACGACTCTGATTCCTTCATTCAATTCTATGGTGTCACCTATAGGTTGTTTTTTTGTAATTACATCTGATGTCAGTTCAGTCGTAATGGTATCATTTTGATTTTCTAGTTCTGTTTCAACTACTTTCTGTTCTTTTACTCCCTCCAATTGACAGCCTGAAAATATCAAAAGACCCCAAACCAAAATTGGGAATAAATAATAGATCTTTTTCATTTTTGGATCGCATTTAGTGTTAAATCAAAAACCAATACTTCTAATGGTGGAATTTTATCGAAATCACCCAGTAATCCATGTCCTAAATGACTAGGTAATATAAATTTAGCACTGCTTCCTTCAGGCATTAATTTAACTCCTTCCATAATTCCAGATTCGACATCACTTTTATTTACCATAAATTTACTGTTTTCACCTTTTTCTGTTTGATAGCATAAAGAATCATTTAACAACCGAATTTCAAAAGCAACTTTAACGATATCTCCGTCATTAGGCAGTTCACCGTCGGATTGCTCATAAATCCAATAGCGTAAACCAGAGGCTGTTTTAGTCATTTTCCAATCTGGTCTATTTTTTAAATAGAGTTTGATGGCGATTTCTTCCTCTTTTGCGATACTTTGGCTTAAAGCGGTAGACTGTTCTTTACTCCATTTAGGGGAGTTTTGATTTTGTTTAGGGGCCTGTTCACAGCTCCACAAAAATAAAAATACCGATATGTAAAGCAAGAATATTTTCATCTTAACAAAATTCAGGCAAAACATTTTTCAGTTTTTCGATAGCATCTTCTAATTTGCCTTCCCATCGTCCTCCTGCTGCATTGGCATGGCCACCACCATTAAAATGGATCGCTGCTAATTCATTGATAGGGTTATGGGCACCTTTAGAACGAAAAGAAATTCTAATTATTCCATCTACCTCTTTGAAAAGGACGGATTTGTTGATACCATTAATTGATAACCCAACATTTACAAGACCATCCGTGTCACCATGGACGTAATTAAATTTATCCAATTCACTTTCAGATAGGGCGATTATAGCAGTGGCAAATTGAGGTAAAATTTCCATTTTTTCGTTGGTGGCATATCCGCGTAGCTTCAGGCGACTAAGCGTGTTGGTGTCAAATACACTTTCATGAATGCGTTCATGAGACACACCGAGCTTTAAAATTTCAGCGATTACTTCATGTGTGTGCGCCTTAACAGCAGGGTAACGAAAAGAACCTGAGTCTGTCATAATACCGCAATAAATAGCTTCACCAATGGAACGATGTAAATATTTTTTATGCCCCATTGCAATGATAAAATCATAAACCATTTGTGCTGTTGCGCAGGCTTCGGTATCTGAGAATGAAATGTGAAATTCGTCACTAGGGAAGAGGTGGTGGTCGATCATCACCTTAAAGGCTTGTGATTTCCTTACTAAATGCTCCATTTTATCTCCAAGTCGATTCAACGCATTAAAGTCTAGGCAAAATATAACGTCCGCTTCCTTAATGACCTCCATCGTTTTTTCAGGATGGTCATTGAGGTTCATAATTTCATCTGCACCTGTCAACCAATTGAAAAAATGAGGATGAGCGTCAGGCATACATACTTCAACTGTTGGATGATTAAGGCTGAGATAATTAGCTAAAGCTAAGCAACTTCCGACTGCATCGCCATCAGGTGATTTATGACCAATTACTGCAATTAATTTAGCATCTAACAGCGCCTCTTGAACACTTTTTATTTTTTCTCTACTGAATACCATTTGCGGGATAATTATATTTTTTCAATTTTAAATCCAGCCTGTTCAACGGCCTGAATGACTTCATTTTCACTAATATTTTCTGTCTCAACCGTTAAAATTTTTTCTGGTATATTGGTATCTACTTCCCAAGTGATATCATTGAGCTTTTCTAATGCTGGTGTCACTTTTTCAATGCAGCCACCACATTTGATATTTGTTTTGAATTGGTATTTCATTTGAACAATTATATTTAATTACAAGCAATAACGACTCACCGCTTATTGCGTTTCAAAGGTAGCGAAAAAAATGTTTAGCTAGGAGCTAGATAGATTCTCCAACTTAAATCTTAAAGATTTAGGTCGATGAAAAAAGATTAAATTTTTACTAATGTATGATAAGTTTCTCAAAAATCGCTTTGACTGAGCCCATGCTTGTTGAGATTTAGAATTAGATTTTTTGTGAATTCATATAGAAGCAGCATGCCGTCATAATTTATCTTTTCTGGTGTATCAGATATTTTATGATAATCGTCGTGAATTCCAGTTGAAATCGTAATAGCAGGAATATTTTGTTGAATAAAGGGCCAAGCGTCTGAATGCTTGATTTGTTCCGCTGTTATTCGAAGGTTGATAAGGTTCTTAGCTGCGCTATATAGCGAGTTGTCTAAATCTGAAGTACTTTCTGATCTTGTTATCTTTATTGTATTGACATTTGGATTTAACCTACCCAACATATCCAAGTTTATAACTAATTTAATTTCATTAAAATTTTCAGCTAGATTTTCCACAAAATATTGAGCGCCAAAGAGCCCGTCTTCATGTCCAGAGGTTGCCAAAAACAGGAAGTTATAATTTGCTTTTTCAATTTTTTCAATCCTGCCTATCCACTTCAGTAATTGAAGCATCATTGCCACACCGCTAGCATTGTCATCAGCACCAGGATGATATGCTTTTGACCCTAAAGAGCGAGATTTTAAATTTTCAAACCCTAAATGATCATAATGTGCACAGATGATTACGGTTTCATTTTGCTTGAAGTTTTTGAAGCCCAAAATATTCCCAAAACTTTCAATTTCTTTTTCGCCATTATGGAAAGAGAAAGCATGATGAAACTGATTTCCTATTTTCGTTAATCCCTGAGATTCGAAAAAATCAACGACTAAAGCACCTGTTTTTTTCTCACCTTCAGAACCGACACACCTACCGCCAAAAGATTCGGAAGAAAGCTTTTCAATTATATTATTAAAGAAAAGCTTTTCTTCCATTTGAGCAAAAAGGGTGCATTGAGAGCAACCCACAAAAAAAAGTATTATGCTTATAAATCTTTGCTGAATAATTGGTTTATATCTAACGTACATTTTAGTCAATTCGCTGCTGATATCTTTCGTATATTTCGATTGAAGGCTTAATTCCTAGTTCATTTTTTATTTCTTCTTTACTGCGATCTGATTGGTTTTCAGGTAATTCATCAAAACGCACGTTTTTCCCGTCCCACCAAATCGGTTTAGCAGTCTGCTCCAAATAGTTTTCATTGAACATAACATCTTTTAAATTGTTATCGAAATCTTTTTTAGCTAAGTCCACTGGAAGGTTAGGTTTGCTTGCATTGTCTTTTCTTTTTGCAATTAAGATAAAAGAAAATGCAACATCTGATTGGCCATTGGCAAGTTCAAGTACTTCAAAACTTTTATTAGTTACATTACTGATATATAATCCATTACACATCCCCATTGGAGAAACAGTTATCACCGGAATATTATCCCCAATTATTTGCTGAAATTCATCGTCAAAATAAATAACTTTTCTTCCATTTTCTAGTTGATCTGTTCCATCATGATAAACTTTGACATCCTTTCCTGTCATGCTGTAAACAGCAACTCTTTCATTTTCAAGTTCAACAATTTCTGCATTGTATCCAGAAGTATAAGCATTTCCTAAGCTGTAAGATGCGAAGAGCTCACCTGCTGCAATATGCCCCATGACTTCTCCTCTCGTCCAACTACCAATTACACCTCCGTAACCACCAATTCCGACACCACTTATGTGATTGTTATTCATGTATCCTGCACCTGATGAGTATGCCGCTGTGCCATAGACAGCCGTTCCTGCATTTCCAGAAGTCTTATACGCCAAAGCGCCCCATGTGGTAGTAGCATTTTGAAAAATACCTATAACTCCAGAGGTTCTGTTACCTGGGTCATTGGACCATGTTACTCCTTGAACACCAGCCCTAAAGTTTTGACCCCAATCAGAAACACCTAATACACCAACTTGAGTACTACTAAATAAATATCCTGTACCATTAGCTACACCTAGTTTAAAACCATAAACACCGTGACTGTTTAAAGAGTTACTTGATGTTAGCCCGAAAATGCCTCTTGTTGCTCCCGTTGTTGCGGTTGCATTTCCCAATACACCAATACCGTCAGTGGAAGTAGACTGGCCTAATACCCCCCTACTTGCTCCTGTTGTTGCAAAATCAATACCAACAACGCCTATATTTCCAACACTTAAACCTGCTATAGCATCTTGTCCAATAGTTGCTTCTGATTGAATTCTTGCAATGGGAGTAGGCACGTTGACACCAACATTTCCACCATTCAAAATTGCTGCGTAATTGGTTGTGCCTCCTGTTGCATTAACCCTTAAACCTATATTTTGTGCATTTGCTCCATTCCAAGTTCCTGTTGAACTAATGTCTAATCCTACTTTAGTTATATTTCCAGTAGAGGAAGTCCTTATTTCATTGAGAATTGTTCCAACTGTATTTCCATTAGCAGTACCTTGGGTTGTTGAAATAATGCCACTACCATTATCGTTGGCGGTTATTAATAATGCTGATCCATTGCCACTCTCTTCAATGGTAAGCGCTTGTCCAGCATTCGATTCCTGAATTAGTAAACCTGATATGCCACCAACGTTGCCTGTTTCAACAATATGAAGCAAACTTGTCGGCGAAGTAGTACCAATACCCATATTTCCAGTACCGGTAAAATTAAGGTTGTTTCCATTTTTATTGATGGTTGTATTCTCTGATAAAGTACCTCCTAATTTAATATCGTTGACATCACGAATGGTTCCATTTATGAAGTTTAAATCACTTAAGGATTGTCCTGTGGTGATTTTTAACCATTCAGTTCCGTTCCAAGAATAGTAACCCTCTCCAAATCCACCAATTACAGATGGATTAGTATTGTACACTAGCAATCCATTTGCTGGTGAAATTATAGGAGCGCTACTAGTTACATTGACCAATCCAATTCTAGGAATTAATATACCTTTGTTCTCAGATTTTACATCTAAAATTGCCGCTGGATGTGCTGCTGATCCGTCTTCATTCACGCCTAAATTTTGAGATAGTAAAAAAGGAATAGTTTGAAGTAGCGATAGTGTAATAATTAAAATTTTCTTAAACATTTGATAGTTTTAATAGTTCTAGCTGTAATACAGTTTAGAGTATTTATTGTTTTTAAACCGCGAAAAAAAAAATGTGATAATTTGTTAATTTTCGCTCTTTGTGACTTTTGATTGGAATTTGACACATGAGATCAAGGCTTTGAAGAGCAACATGAAGAACTCCTTTAAGGTTCAATACCGTTAGATGAATTTGAATTCTTTTTTACTTTTAAACTATGATTCATAAAATTTTATTTTTAACATCTGTGTTTTGAATTAAGATGCAGATATGACTAAACTAATCATTAAAAGGGGCGTTAACAAAAGCAAAAAGACCGTCCAAACAGAACGGTCTTTTCAATTATTGTATAAATGTTTACCTG
>JAFIEX010000073.1 GCA_020832365.1 Crocinitomicaceae bacterium | reverse complement strand
AGATATTAGAGCATCCACAAGTGGATTGGTGAGAAGATGCATTTACATTTATGCCTCCTTGCACTAGTGTAATCTGGGGATTTACAGGGACAATGGCATGACATGCAAACGCCTCATTTACATGAAGTAATGAAACAAGCAAAAGAAGCAGTAGAACTAACTTTTTCATTTTAATATTTTTAAAGTAAACGATATTTATTCCATTGGGTTGCCAAATGTAGCATAAAAAATTAAAAACCGATAAATTACTCGCTCTCTTTAAAGCAGTTGATGCGCCCTGTACAATTTGATTTCCTCCCATGTGAAATCTTGACCTAAACACTCTTTCATCTCAGTTAACGTTTCTCCTTGAAAGTTTAATAAGGAAATTTTAATCTCATTATATCGTTCTTGACTCATTACCTGTCCAATTGAAATTTTTTCTTGTGTAATCAACTTCGATAAGTGATTATAGACAGTTTGAATAGAAAGCTTGCGGTCCTCCGCAATCGCTTTAGGGTCTTTGCCAGCCTCTATCAACTTAAGTGTTTCCTCATAAGTATTCTTTCTTTCTTTTTTGGGTATATTAGACTTTTTCGATTTCTTTGAGGTGACAAAATCTGTATATTCTATTGGAATATTTGGAATTTCCTTCATCAAAGATTGCTTGACCAAAGCCCACTTAACAACTCGGTAGTTTTTAAAGGAATCCGTATCAACATGTGTTTTATTAATTTCTCCAGAAAGCACAATTTGCGCAATTATAACATTTGTCCTTTTCAACCGAACTAAAAGCTCAACAAAATCCTCTTCAATAGCGTTAAGCTCTTCGCAATATTGGGATGTACCTTTTTTCTGCGACAAAAGCAATATTTGTCTAATAATATCCCGATAAATTGGCTCTAATCTTTGATTGAAATAAGAATATGCAGCAGATACGCGTTCGTGAACATAGGCCAACTCCCATCTCTGATTATTAAACAGTTTAAGCATCTGTTGTCTGAAATTATGCGCATGAGGCACTAATTCTTTTAACGCTCTTGAAATATTAATAAACCAATCGATGTTTTTCTTCATTTCACTACCTGTAGGCGATTGGTTATGTGCAATTTCTAATTTGACAACATGTCTAATGAAGCTTTCCCAATCGAAACACTGAATAATTAAGTCTAATAAATATTTGTCTCTGTTAGTTTCATAGGTGCTTTCTAACTTATGTCTTTCAATTTTGTTTGCTGCGTATCGGACAACATCCTCCTCGTTTTTTAAGCCATTTAATCTAATTGGATGAAGTAACACTAAACCATTCAAACTGGTCAAACGAGATAGCGCTACATAAGCTTGACCAGCAGCAAAAACATTATGTAAATCAAGTACTGCTTTTTCGAAAGTTAGTCCTTGACTCTTGTGCACAGTTATTGCCCAGGCTAATCGCAAAGGGTACTGCACGAAAGTCCCAATAACCTCCTCCTCTACTTCACCAGTTTGATCATTATAAGTATATTTTACATTTTCCCATTCATATTTCTCAACAGCAACTGTCTTATTCTCTTCAGGGAACAAGACAATAATTTCTTCGGATGACAAGTTAACTACTTTTCCAATTTTACCGTTGTAATATAATTTCTCTGGAGACCAATCATTTTTTATGAACATTACCTGTGCACCAACCTTTAACTCTAAAGTTTCTTGCAGTGGATAAATATTTATTGGAAAATCTCCAGTAATTTCTGGAAAATAAGAATGACTCTTGCCTTTTACGGCTTTTAATCTATTTTGATTAATTTGATCTGCTTTATTGTTATGCGTTGTTAAAATGATATAACCCTCGCTTTTTGTTGAATCAAAATTTGGTTGCACATGTGCGTTTAAAACTTCTATTTGCGCAGGCTTCAACTCGTTGTCCCTTAGACTATTCAAAATATCCACAAAAGTAGGGTCCTGCTGCCTAAATATTTTCTCTAACTCAATGTAAATGGGTTTGCTTTGCTGTAAAACTTGTGCATGAAAGAAGAAATTACCTCCATAAAACTGCTGCAAGTGCGGAAGTTCCTCTTGTTTTACAACAGGAGGTAACTGCAACAAATCACCAATAAAAAGAATTTGCACTCCACCAAATGGTTTTTGCATCCCACGAACCGCACGGAGCACGAAGTCCATTGCATCCAATACATCCGGACGCAACATACTCACCTCATCAACAATTAATAACTCAAGTGCTTGTATAATTTTTTTTTTATCCCCGCGCATTCTACTATGCTTTCTCAAAGCAGCTTGATCGTGCAATCGCTGAGCATGACCACTGTGAGGGTAAGATGACACGGGTAAAAATGTACCAAATGGTAGTTGAAAAAAAGAGTGTATTGTTACGCCGCCAGCATTTAATGCAGCTATACCTGTTGGGGCAACGACTGCAGTCTTTTTATGTGTTGAATGGATGATTTTTTTAAGCAATGTGGTTTTTCCCGTACCTGCTTTTCCAGTTAAAAAAATAGATGCATTTGTTTGATTGATAAAACGCTCCGTAAAATCCTGCAATTCCATTTTTTCTTCTTTAATCATTTCTGTTTTCATGGTTTCGTTGTAAAAATAAGTATTTCTAAGTTAAGCAAAATTTACATTCTACGACCGTATAATTCAAAATTTTATTGTCAAAGATTAAATCTTTAAAAAAATAATTAGTTTTGTTTTAAAATAAAAAAGATGTCTAATAAGTACCAAGATCGAATTGACGCTTTTATGGAGAGCGTTAAAGCAAAAGGAGCACATGAAGTGGAGTTCCTTCAGGCAGTTGAAGAGGTTGCTGAAACCATTATCCCATTCATGGCTGAAAACCCCAAGTATGAGCAGCACAATATTCTAGAAAGAATTGTTATTCCCGAGCGTATAATCATTTTTAGAGTGCCATGGATTGATGATAGCGGCAAGGCAAGGGTAAACACAGGTTATCGCGTTCAATTCAATTCTGCAATTGGACCATATAAAGGAGGAATCCGCTTCCACCCTTCAGTGAATCTTTCCATCCTTAAGTTTCTTGGATTTGAACAGATTTTTAAAAATGCATTAACCACCCTACCAATGGGAGGAGGTAAGGGAGGCTCTGACTTTGATCCAAAAGGCAAGTCTGATAATGAAGTTATGCGCTTCTGTCAATCTTTTATGACAGAGTTGTGTCATCACATTGGAGCGAATTCGGATGTTCCAGCTGGAGACATTGGTGTAGGAGGAAGAGAAATTGGTTACATGTTCGGTCAATACAAGCGTATTAGAAATGAATTTACTGGAGTATTAACTGGAAAAGGGATTAACTGGGGTGGATCTCTTATTCGTCCTGAAGCGACAGGTTATGGCGCGGTTTATTTCATTCAAAATATGTTAGAAAGAATCGAAGATAATTTACGTGGAAAATCTGTTGCTATTTCTGGCTCAGGCAATGTTTCTCAATTTGCTATAGAAAAAGTTTTGCATTTTGGTGGCAAGGTACTTACCGCCTCGGATTCAACCGGCTACATATTTGCTCCTGATGGACTGCATTCAGAGCATTTAGATTATTTGAAAGATTTGAAAAACGTTCGCAGAGGAAGGATTAAAGAGCTAGCTGATGCTTATCCAGACATCAAGTTTTTCGAAGGAGAGAAAGCTTGGAATGTTCCTACAAATGTAGATATTGCTATCCCTTGCGCAACCCAAAATGAGCTAGATGGAAATGATGCAAAAAAATTAATTGAAAAAGGTATCAAAGTAGTTGGGGAAGGCGCAAATATGCCTTCAACACCAGACGCTGTGCATGCATTCCAATCAAATGGAGTTTTATTTGCCCCAGGCAAGGCCGCAAACGCAGGAGGAGTGGCGACATCAGGATTAGAAATGTCACAAAACTCGTTGCGTATGAATTGGACACGAGAGGAGGTAGATGCTAGATTAAAAGAAATCATGAAAAACATTCATGCACAATGTGTTAAGTACGGAAGAAACGAAAAAGGAAGTATCGATTACGTTAAAGGTGCAAATATCGCAGGTTTTGTAAAGGTTGCAGATGCAATGATCGACCAAGGTGTTGTATAAAAATTTATTTTAAAAAAAAGGGGATGCTGATTGAGTATCCCCTTTTTTTTTTGCGATTAAAGTAAAAGCTCTAAAGTTTAATTTCGTTAAAACCCCAATGTTAAGTTAATGTTAAGTTAATGTTTGTATATTTTTAATTCTTCAGTAAAAAACAACCGAATAGCAATCAATTAAACTGTATTAAAATTCTAAAAGATTAGATTTGCAGTATAATTGATATTCATGGGGCGAAGTCGCGACATTTATAAAAGAAAAATTAGATTTATAAACTTTTTTGCTGAATTGATGGGGTCAGCAATTTTTTCTTTTCTTTACTTCTTGTTTATTGCTCGATTTTTAAGTGCCGACTTCGAATTAACACTTATTATTTTAGGTCTATTAATCGGCTTAGCATACATCGCAAGTGTTTATATTCCATTTTACACGTACCGCATTCATATCATTCCTTTCATTTCCATTATCAGAGCACTACAGAAGAAAAAATGGAGCATTATTTTTTATAAACTCCCAGCACAATTCATTGGTGCATTTGTAGGAACATACTTTTTTTTAAAATTTAGTCACTGGGTTGGAATTATGGAAAGCCCTTCTGCGTTATGGGAATTTAAAATAACCAATCCATCTGATTTAATATTATTCAATTCACTCACTGTATTTGTTTTATGTTATTTATTTTATGTCATTCAACTTTTATTTAAAAACATGGGCTTTCGAAGCACTTTTTACTATGCTTTAGTAATTCAAGTAGTATTCATTTTTACTTGTAAAGTAAGTGAAATAACAGCCATCAATATTTTTGGATACTTGAGCTTATCACTTTTAGAAAAGAATAATTTATTTAGTTTTAATATATTCCAAAACTTACTCATTCATTTCATCGTTCCCAGCATGGTAGCTGTGCTTATTTATTTTTACATTCGGGATCGATTTGTTTACAAAAACAAGCAATCATTAAAATCTGGAAATCTAAAAACCAATGAGTAAGTTCAGTATTGCCTCCGAAATAATTGGCGAAAAGCGCTACAAGCTGCTCAATTTATTTTTCATACAAGAGCGAACTTTCTTTCGACTAATCGCATTGTTTCTAGTTGTAGCTGTTATCTTTTATCCATATCCTCATATTGCCATGTGGGTTGGTTTTGGTTTCGCAGCTTATTCGGCTATCGCTAATGACTCCATTCAAAGTATTGGAACATTCATAGCTTCTAATTTAGACCGAAAATGGTGGACACTATGGCTCTATATTGGAGGTATTTTTGTTGCAACTGTATTATATTCATGGTATTATTTTGACGGGGACGTTACACACCAGCGATTAATGGCCCAAAACGATAAAGGAGAGTTAAAGTTCCCTGAGGCGGAACAGTTCAAGTTCCTGCAATTAGCAGCTCCAATCGTACTTTTGTTGTTAACTAGGCTAAGAATGCCTGTCTCCACTACTTTCATGCTGTTAAGTGTATTCAGTGCAAGCTCAGAGGGTATTATTGCTGTTGGGCAAAAAAGTTTAATCGGTTATGGCATTGCCTTCGCTGTAGCTATGTTTGTTTGGTATTTAATGGACTTTCTCGTGCAGCGCTTACTAAAAGGAGAAATGCACCCTGGTTGGAGGATTGCCCAGTGGCTCATATCGGGTTGGCTTTGGTCTATGTGGGTTATGCATGATGCAGCTAACATAGCCATCTTTTTAAAAAGACAAATTTCTTTTGGAGAGTTCATTGCATTTTCGAGTGTCATCTTCTTTGGGCTCGGTTTACTATTCTACCTTAGAGGCGACAAGATTCAAAAAGTGGTTACAGAGAAGTCTGAAGTCTCTGATGTTCGTTCTGCCAGCATCATCGATTTTGCGTATTTAATTGTTTTGTTCGTATTCAAGGAGCTTAGTAATGTGCCAATGAGTACAACATGGGTTTTTATTGGACTTCTTGGCGGGAGAGAGCTAGCTATGCGATTGGCGGAAAGAAGAAAAAATCAAACCAACGCCAATTTATCTTTTAAAAATACACTTTTTATGATTGGTAGAGACTTCCTTTTTGCAACAATTGGGCTAGCAGTTTCTGTCATTTTAGCGATAGCCATCAACGATTCTTTACAGGAAGAAATTCTTGCTTGGTTTAAGTAGCTTGAGCTAAATTACCATTTTACCATTTTCGCCCATTTTTGTGAAACATAGGAAAAGTAAATCAGCTGGAAAGTATGATAAATCATAATTGGAAGTAAAATCAACCCTCTTTCATTAATGTCTTCTACCAAAATCATTACAAAAACAGACCCATGAACTAATGATTTTTGGGCACTGCAAAGTAAAATCGCTTTGCTGTCTGCAAAGGAAATATTTAAAATTTTCACCATGAATCTTACTGCTCGAAATATGATAAGAAAAACAAGGACTATGATGATAGACATCCAAACAAAATCAAGCACCTCTTTGTAAGCTGTAAACGATGTCGCAAAAGAATTAGAGAAACTCTTGTAAACGATCACTAGAATTATAAATTTATCATACCATCTGAAAAAAAAAGGAAACTTCAAGGGCAAAAATCGTAGGTATTTATTTAAAAGCAAACCAATCATTAAAGGCAGTAATACTTGAAAAAATAAATTAGTAAACACATAATCTAGTTCTATTCCTCCTTGTTTCTGCTGAAATAAACCCATCCAAAAAGGTGTGAAGATAATCGCTAAAACACCTGAAATGCTCGCATTAAAGATAGCTATTGTCACATTCCCTTTGGCTATATTAGTGAAAATCACAGAAGAGCTAACCGTTGAAGGCAAGGCGGCCAAAAAGAAGAGCGGCAGCCACAAATGATCTTTACCTATCCATTGCAATAACGGCAGAAAAAAAATCATAAGTAATGGAAATAATAGAAAAGTTGTGCCCTGAATTAAAAGGTGCGCTTGCCAATTTTTTAAACCTTTCAATAAAATGGATAAATCCAACTTCAATCCATAGAAAAGAAAAATAAAGGCTATACCTATTCTGGAAAAAAGCGCAATAGTACTCTCCAAAAAGCTTGGTAATGGCAGAAACCATCCAAGAAGAATGGCCGCCAATAGCAAAAGAATGAAAGGGTCAATGAATTTGCCCATCTTTTTTTCTGCAAAAATAAGCGAAAAGCAGGGACTTTATACCTTACTATTCAGATTCGTATTTAGATTCATTTTAAACAATTATTTCAAACAAATGTTATACTTTCAAACAAACTAAAACTAAAAGCATGCAAAACGAATCAATTTTAGCAATGATCGAAGACGCTGGCGACAACCATGTAATGACATCTATTGAAACTCCAATGATCGATGGAGCTTTTGATAACACAGATGAAGAAAAAATGGCAATCATTGAAAAACATTTCAGAACAATAATGGAAACTTTAGGACTAGACCTGAACGATGATAGCTTAAATGGCACACCACATAGGGTGGCTAAAATGTTTGTCAAAGAAATATTTAGCGGTCTGAATCCAGCAAATAAACCCAAAATTTCCGTCTTCGATAACAAGTTTGAATATAACAGAATGTTAATCGAAAGTGACATCAGCTTCAACTCTACTTGTGAGCATCATTTTTTACCGATAGTAGGAAAAGCACATGTCGCTTATGTTAGTAGCGGTAAAGTAATTGGTTTATCTAAGTTAAACAGAATTGTAGATTATTTTGCCAGAAGACCACAAGTGCAGGAAAGAATGACAAGGCAAATTTTCAACGAACTAAAGGCTATTTTGGAAACAGAAAGTGTAATGATTGTTGTGGCAGCGGAGCATTTATGTGTGTCCTCTCGTGGCATACAAGACAAAACAAGCATCACCACAACCATTGAGTATGGAGGTGTGTTTGAAGACAAACAATACCGAGAAGATTTTTACAAATTGATTGCGAACAAATAGTTAGCGCAAATCGCTTGATAAAGGTCGTACTCGTTGCGGCCTTTTTTTATTTAAGTTGAAAATAATCATAAACCAATTAATTTACGACTTAAACATGCGGAAATCATTATCTTTGATTTTAGACCATCAATTATGGAAACAAAAAAACTTCAATTAGAAAACACATATATCACTTTACCAGAAAAGCTGTACAGTAAAGTTAATCCTACAAAAATAATTCAGCCCGAATTGGTTGTTTGGAACGAGGGTTTCGCTAGTCAGTTAGGACTATCTGAAGAACATTGGAAAGCAGAAGATAAAGTCAAGATTTTCTCTGGAAATGCAATACCAAGTGGAGCTACACCAATCGCGCAAGCCTATGCCGGTCATCAATTTGGTCATTTCACTATGCTAGGTGATGGAAGAGCACACTTACTAGGAGAGTTAATTGATCCGAATGGGAGCAGGTTTGACATTCAGCTTAAAGGTTCTGGTATTACTCCATATTCACGCAGAGGAGACGGAAGAGCCACATTAAAATCAATGCTAAGAGAGTACCTCATTAGCGAGGCCATGCATGGATTGAAAATTCCCACTTCCAGAAGCTTAGCCGTTGTAAAATCTTCAGAGAAAATTTGGAGAGAAAAGCAAGAAACAATGGCTGTCCTAACAAGGGTTGCAAGTAGCCATCTAAGGGTAGGAACTTTCGAATACGCCAAAAGGTTTGCAGGATTAGAAGTTTTAGAAGAACTCACAAAATATACTTTAAATCGCCATTTCCCTAATTTACCAGACAATAAATTTATTGGTCATACGCTGTTAGAAGCAGTTATGGATAAACAACTCGAATTAGTAGTTAATTGGTGGCGAGTTGGCTTCATACATGGCGTAATGAATACCGATAATACAGGAATAGCTGGAGAAACTTTTGATTACGGACCATGTGCTTTCATGAACGCCTACCACCCAGAAACAGTTTACAGTTCCATTGATCACGGCGGAAGATATGCCTTCGAGAACCAACCTGGAATTATACAGTGGAATCTTTCTGTTTTGGCAGGAGCACTTTTGCCACTAATCGATAACGAACAAGAAAAAGCCATAGAGAAAGCACAGCGTTTACTTCAATCCTTCCCTCAGCTATTCGAAATTAAATGGCGTAAAATGATGTGCTACAAAATTGGTATCACCTATAAAGATGAAAAGGACCAAGCACTGATAAAAGAACTATTAACTTGGATGCAAGAAAAAGGGGCTGACTTCACCAATACCTTTGCTTATTTGACTTATGGAGAAGCTTATGATGCTCCTTTATTTCATCAAGAAGATTTTCAAAACTGGAAACAAAAACTGGAAAAAAGAAAGCAGCAGGAGCACAATGCTTTGGAATTAGCTAATAAAATGAAACAGTCAAACCCTTGCTTTATCCCTAGAAATCATTTAGTAGAGCAAGCATTGGAGCAAATGGAAAATGGTAATAATCGTTTTTGGAATACTTGGATAAAAGCTTTACAAGACCCCTATAATATCAAAAATTTCAACTCAGAGATTGTTCAACCGCCTGAAAATGGGGACTATGGATATCAAACTTTTTGTGGTACTTAACTGATAAACATGACAATAGAAGAGGCTAAGATTTTCTTTCCGTATGAGGAAGATTTTGACGATGCATGGGAACAATATTTCTTTGAACAAAAACAGTTTTTCATTCATAGATTTCCTATGGCCTCAATTATTGAAAGTAGGTTCAAAAAGATTTTCAAAGTTCAAGAAAGTTACGAAATAATTTCGAATCATAAATTACCAGAGCCTTCCGACATCGCATTGCCAATTTTTATACCTGAAAATAACGTTTTAAGCACCTTTAATGCATTACACAAATTCCGTAATGAGTGCAGACAAATACTTTGGACATGCCTTCACCCTCAAGAACTTCATTCTATTTTGATGCATTGGGCTGAACTAGAAGTTGTGTACGCCAATAAATGGCGAGTGAATGCAAACGATGAAGAAAATAAGGATATAATAGTCAGTAAAGAACCTGACCCAATGTATATTTTGACTGCCATCAAATCATTAGAAAGTAATGCACAACTCGAGTTATTCTTCACTGACTTAGAAAAGCATTACTTAATTCTTCCGGAAATCCTAAAAACAGAAATAAAAAGGCTAAATTTGTTCTTGAAACGGATAAAACAATGAGTGGACAGTTTGAAGCTTTGGAGAAGCAATTAGAAAAAGAAGAGTGGCCTAATGTATACTTTTTCAAGTTTATAAGCCCCTCAGATAATGCCACTATTGCTAAAATTACCTCACTATTCAAATCTGAAAGCAATGTAAACTTCCGTGCTTCTTCTAATGGAAATTATACCAGCATAAGTGTAAAAGAGGTGATGCTCTCCGCGTCAGAAGTCATTGATATTTATGAAAAAGTAGCTAGTTTTAAAGGAGTAATAATTTTATAGTCATGTTTTTTTTAGCATTAGATGTCGCCAGATTTATTACAAATGCAGCTTGGGCTAGCTTAGCATTAATCGTGATTCTCATTATTTATTTTCGTGTCCTTAGAAGGATTAAAAAAAAACAAGTTGATCATGATAGTTACGTTCGGTTAAAGTCTTTTAATACCGATGAGATAAGTGGAGAGGTGCAAATGTATGTTGAATTAGATCAACAAAAAACCTTTCAATTGTATTGGAAAAATAAGTCAAACGAAGATATCCTGATAATTTTTGATGGCACCAAAAAGAAAGGCGGACATATCTTTACATTTGACACAAAACAACTTCAAAACGGATTTTATTTTTATGAATTAACTACAGATAATCAAAAAATAAGTAAATTAGTGGAGGTGCGAAACCACTAAAATTAAATTTTGACCTATGAAAAAAAGACTTGTTCAGTTGATGATTATCACTTGCATTGGATTACTTTCGCCTTTGAACATTCTCAGAGCTCAAAACAACGACTTTGAACCATCCTTTTCTTTTCGCGCAGAAGTTGGCCTGCCAGCTGCACTTGAAGTCTCTACTAATAAAGGATTCAGGGATTTACTGACTGGAATTGTTAATGTTTCACCATTCGTGCAGTACACAATGGAAAACAAATTTACAGTTGGTGGTGGTTTAAAATACACCATGTTTAACGTAAATGAGTTCCGCAATAATTTTGACTTATCAGGAAACATTCATATGTTCAGTGGGTTTATAAAAATTGGAAGAGAAGAGTTTTTTGGAAAACTCGGTGTAGATTATGGTGTAAAGTTTGGTTACGGTATTAATTTATTCGATACCAACTTTTGCCGAGAGGAGCTTGGTCGAGCCAATGAATCCTACGATTTTATGATAGAACCAGGTGTATCATTGATTTACATGGTTAATGAAAACAGCGCATTCTATATTGGTCAGTTAGCTTATGCCGTGCACAGCTTTAACTTCACACCTGATAAAGTTTGCGTCACAAATTTCCCGGGTATAGGCCCCGATCAATTGCGTAATCGGACATCCTATTTAACATTCGGTTTTGGTTACAGTTACTACTTTTAATTTTGTAATATGAAAATAGCTGGAATTTTGATTATTTACTTCGGGCTACTTGCAGGTTGTGGTATCAAAAAAAATAAGAACATTGAAATTAGCGAAACAAAAAAACAACAAAGTGACTTCGTAGCAAAAATTGGTGTTTTACCCAATGATTATCTTGAGACAACCATTAACGCTGTAACTATTATAGGTGATGAAATGCGTCTAAACATTAGTTACAGTGGTGGTTGTGAAGAACAAGCATTTGAATTAATAGGCGCTGAGCAAGTAATGAAATCTCTTCCTCCAAAAAGGGGAATTGTTCTTATACGCCATGACAACGGAGATCAGTGTAGAGAATGGATTACGAAAGATATTACTTTTCAAATCCAAGCGCTTTCTGCATCTGCAACACCTGGCTATGAAACCATATTAATCTTGGACAACAATAAAGAAAGATATTCCTACAAACGAGCACCAATTTATTACACAGAATAACAACGGACATACATGATTTTCCATAAGTCTTTAATGGTAATTGTACGATTGCTTACATTAGCTATAGTATTGAGCTTACCCACTATGATTTTAGCTCAACAACGACCAAAGACAACTAACGAACTCATAGAAGAGCAAAGAGAACAATACCTTGAATTTTTATTAATCCGAGAATTTGACTCCATTCGATCAGTTCCGGTTGGACGCTTCCAAAAATTTGAATCACTATCCCTTAGAGAACAAGAGCTTATAGCTATTTTACAAAATGATTTCAACCGATTTTTCCGACTAGTCAGACACCATGAAAAGTTCTATCGTGATATAGACTTTGAAAGAAAAATGTACGCGGATGAAAGGCCCGATTCCTTCAAATATGTTGAACCAGAAAAGAAAGATGACTTTAATAAAACGCTCCTTGAAATGACTGAAAGCAAGTATTATGAAATACTCAGAAATAATGCAAGCAAACTATCAGAAATAGAGCTTAACTTCCTTCAATATTATTTTTCCCTTGTTATTTTTCACAATGACTATTGCAATGTGCAAAAGCAAGAAAAAGCCATTGATGATGGTAGACTTTTCTTACAGCAATATGCAGGCGATGAGCCCTTCTTTGATAATTTTATTAAGAAATATAGCAGCTTTTTTAAATCACCGGGAAATTGGGGGTGGGAAACAAGTGTATTTTACAGCAGAGGGGCTTTATCTGGAAGTATCAGCGAATATTTAGATGAATTAAGGCTCAATTTTGGATTTCAAGCTGGATTAAGTTTTGGACGATGGTACACCAGTTACAGCATATCAAGAGCTTGGGTTCCTATTGCTCAACCTTTCGTGGTGGAAGACTTTTTGCATGCGCCACCAAGAATTATAAATTACAACCAGCACCATGTTAGTCTTGGAGCACATTTATTTCTTAGTGAAAAATGGCTTTTAACCCCCTTAATGGATGTTGGTTTTCATAGCTTCCGGGCAGCACTGTTCAATCAAGAAGTAGGCTTCTCACCGTTGTTTCCAAGACTCAGCTCATTTGTTTATGCGCCGGGATTTATGCTGGAGTATGTTTTTCCTACAAAAAAATCTTGCGCAAATGATTTTATAACCTTTCAACAAAAAAGAAATAACGGTTGGTTTATTCGTCTAAAATCGGGATTCGCTCCACTAAATTTCCGAGAAAATGACCCAAATTT
>JAFIEX010000072.1 GCA_020832365.1 Crocinitomicaceae bacterium | reverse complement strand
TCTTGCGCTCTTCTCAACTTAGCAGCCGAAACCATTTTCATGGCTGAGGTAATCTGCATCGTCGAAGAGATTGAAGTAATTCTGTTTTTTATTTCTTTTAAATTCGCCATTGCTTAAATTTAATAGCCTTAACCGAATTAATATTTAGCTGCTATTTCTTTCGCTACTTGCGCTAATACAGCAGTGATATCATCATTGATTTTCCCAGCCTTCAACTGATTCATAATATCCTTGTGCTTAGCGTCCAAGAAATCTAAGTACTCCTTCTCAAAAGCTTTTACTTTATCCACAGGAACATTTTGAATCAAACCTTTCGTACCAACGTAAATGATAGCAATTTGTCGTTCAACAGTGAAAGGATCTCCTTCTTTCTGCTTTAATATTTCAACGTTTCTAGCACCTTTATCCAAAACAGATTTAGTCGCAGCATCCAAATCAGAACCAAACTTAGCGAAAGCTTCAAGCTCACGATATTGCGCTTGGTCTAATTTCAAAGTTCCTGCTACTTTCTTCATCGACTTAATTTGCGCAGATCCACCCACACGAGATACAGAAATACCTACGTTAATTGCAGGACGGATACCCGAGTTAAACAAATCAGACTCCAAGAAAATCTGCCCGTCAGTAATTGAAATTACGTTAGTCGGAATATAAGCAGAAACGTCACCAGCTTGCGTCTCAATGATAGGCAGTGCCGTTAAAGAACCTCCACCTTTTACTCTACCTTTCAAAGATTCAGGTAAGTCATTCATTTGAGATGCAATTGCATCATCATTAATAATTTTTGCTGCTCTTTCCAACAGTCTTGAGTGCAAGTAAAATACGTCACCAGGATACGCCTCACGTCCTGGAGGTCTTCTCAAAAGCAATGATACCTCACGATAGGCAACAGCTTGCTTAGATAAATCATCATAAACGATTAACGCAGGACGACCAGTATCTCTGAAAAACTCACCAATAGCTGCGCCTGTCATAGGAGCAAAGAACTGCATTGGAGCAGGATCAGCAGCATTAGAAGCTACAATTGTAGTGTAAGCCATAGCTCCAGCCTCCTCTAACTTCTTTACTATACCAGCTACAGTAGAACCTTTCTGTCCAATTGCTACATATATACAATATACAGGTTGACCTGCATCGTAAAACTCTTTTTGATTAATAATCGCATCAATTGCAACAGTCGTTTTTCCAGTCTGTCGGTCACCGATAATTAATTCACGTTGTCCTCTACCGATTGGAATCATCGCATCAACTGCTTTGATACCCGTTTGAAGTGGCTCAGTTACAGGCTCTCTAAAGATTACACCAGGAGCCTTTCTTTCGATTGGCATTTCCAATAATTCTCCTTCAATAGGTCCTTTTCCATCAATAGGATTACCAAGTGTGTCAACAACCCTACCAATTAGACCTTCACCAACTTTTACAGATGCAATTGCACCTAAACGCTTTACAGTGTCTCCCTCCTTAACCTCAGAAGATTTACCTAAAAGTACAGCTCCAACGTTATCTTCCTCTAAGTTCAACGCGATTCCTCTCAAACCACCATCAAACTCGATTAACTCACCGTATTGTACGCCGCCTAATCCATATATACGCGCGATACCATCACCTATTTGAAGTACTGTTCCTACTTCTTGTAACTCTGCTTCAGATTTAAAACCTGATAACTGTTCTCTTAAAATTGCAGAAACTTCTGCTGGTTTAACATCTGCCATTTTTATTGTTTTTTTTGACTCTGGTGAACCAATTATTAATTTGTTAATATATTTCTTAATTCGCTTAACTGTCTAGCGATACTCGCTTCTATTTGCACATCTCCCATTCTAAAAACAAAACCCCCGATTAATGCTGGGTCAATTCTTTCAGTAACTTCCAGTTTACCTTCCACATCTTTTTGCAATTTAGAGATGATATTGTCCTTAACATCTTCCGCTAAAGATGCAGCACTTGTCAGTGTAACTGGAACTATGCCTCTTAAAGCCTTTAATTTTGCAATGTATTCTTTAGCAATAACAGGCAACAACGATTCACGATTATTTTTTGTAATCAAACGAATAAAGGCAAGCGTTAACTCATCGAAACTCGTAAAAATCTTACTCAACACATCAGTTTTCTTGTCTGCCTTAATGATTGGGTTATTTAAGAAAACAGTAAGCTCTCTATTTTCATTTACCGTATCGATTATCAATTTCATATCTTTCATCACTGCATCTGAGGCATTTCTTTCCTCTGACAACTCAATGAGCGATTGTGCGTATCGTACGGCAACTTTTGTTCCTTTCATAGGATTAGTTTAAACTAATTTCTTCTGCAAATTTGTTTGCTACTTCTCTTTGTTTCTCATCACTGGTCATCTGACCTTGGATTACTTTCTCTGCAATTTCCAAAGCCATATTGGCAACCTGATTTTTTAGTTCAGCTAAAGCTACATTTTTTTCTGCTGTAATTGCTGCTTGCGCTTGCGAAATAATTTTTTCAGACTCTTCCTTAGCTTTTTGCTTCGCTTCTTCAACCATGCGAACACCAGTTTCTTTCGCTTCTTTAATCATTGCGTCACGCTCTGCTCTTGCTTCCTTTAAAAGGTTATCGTTTTTAGCCTCTAAAGCAGCAATTTCTTTGCGTGCATTCTCTGCCATGTTTAAAGCATTTTCAATACCCTCTTCCCTTGCAGTCAATGCATCCAAAATCGGTTTCCATGCAAATTTACGAAGTAATAAAATAACCACCAACAAAAGAATAGTTTGCATTATAAACAAACCTGGCGAAAAATCATTTAACAACTGAAACATACTTTTTAAATTTAATTTGTTTAATTTTTAAAACAGGCCCTGTAACCAACCGTTACAGGACCCATTTAGTTTTTTTTGGATTATTTTCCAAGGATTAACGCTGCGAAAGCAAGACCTTCTAAAAGCGCCGCGATGATAATCATCGCAGTTTGAATCTTACCAGCTGCTTCTGGCTGACGAGCAATACCTTCCATCGCTTTACCACCAATTTGTCCTAAACCGATACCAGCTCCGATAACGATTAATCCAGCTCCAATTAAATTGTACATAACTATATATTTATATTAAACAAAATACTTTTTTAACGACCGCCATCCTTACTAGTGGTGATCATGGTCTGCAACCGCCATTCCAATAAACAATGCTGAAAGCATCGTGAAAATAAACGCTTGTAAAAATGCTACCAACAACTCTATCAACATAATAAAGAGCGACAACACAAAAGATATCGTAGTAGAAGTAACTACACCGAAATCTTGTTTCAACAAAATCATTAGGGCAATAAGGCTCATCATTACAAAGTGACCCGCTGTGATGTTAGCGAACAAACGTATAAGCAGTGAGAACGGCTTAGTAAACATCCCTAATACCTCAATTGGCATCAAAACAATTTTCATAATTACAGGAACGCCAGGCATCCAAAAGATGTGTTTCCAATATTCCTTGTTACCTCTAAATTGCACTATGAAAAATGTAAAAAGTGCTAAACAAACAGTAATAGTAATATTTCCAGTAACATTAAACCCTAGTGGAGTCATCCCAAGAAGGTTTAAAATCCAGATAAAGAAAAACACTGTTAATAAAAAGCCCATGAATTGTCTGTACTTCTTGTCACCTATATTAGGTCTTGCAATTTCATCACGAACATAGATAACTAATGGTTCTAACACTCTTCCAACACCAGTTGGAATAGGTCCTTTCTGATAGCTTTTTGCCAACCCACCAAACAACAGCAACAAAAGCACACTAGCGAGCAAAATACCTACAACATTTTTTGTAATGGACAAATCTAAAGGTTTACCATTGGAAGGAAAACCACGCTCATCATAATTGATTGTACCATTTTCATCTGTACGATAAATCTTGCTGTGATAATAACGATAAAAATTACCGCCCTTTTCCACTAGTTGATTACCATGGTCAAATTCTGCAGCTGAAAAGATATGTACGCCGCCATCTAGGATAATTACAGGTAATGCAAAACCAACATGATGTCCAGTTTCACCATTCGTAAATAAAGTAAAATAATGATCATCCTGCAAGTGATGCTGAATATATGCCTGAATATCCTCTTCTGTGTTAATGGGTCCAGCGTGTCCCTCTTCACCTCCTCCTGCCAACAAACTCGTGGCAAACAAAGTAACAATTGTTAACAATAAATACCGGGTAATTTTCTTGCTTTTTCTCATCGAATTTGATATTCTCAACTTGACCAATACTAAATTTGAGCGCAAAAGTACATAATAAATTATAATTACAAATTTTTTTGAACTTTCTTTTGGTCAGTTTGTAGCAATCTTATAATTTTTGATGATTTAGTTTCTTAAAAATCAAGAATACTTCCAAGATTAAGAATATTACTAATGGTGTTAAAATGTTGATTTTAACGATTGTTTCTAGTTCTTGCTCCGCTTTTGATAAAAAGATCATCATAAACAAACCCAACTTAAGAAACATTCCAATTAAAAAAGCATATGCGGCTTTATCTGGCAGATATACATTTGTAAAGTAAACGCCAGTTACAATAGCAATTGATGCAATGGCAAAAAAGAGGTAAAAACCAAATATAGAATAATCTCCATTATTGCTTGTTCCTATAATTGCATTGTGCAGTAAGAAAGAAATAGCTCCCACGCTTACAATGACTAGTAGATTAATAATTAATTGTTTCATAAGACATTTTGATAAAATGATTATTTATTTGAATGGTCATTTTTATTTTTGGTTTTCATATCGTCTTCTTTTGAAAGTCGAATAACCTGACGAATAAAGCTATAAATTGCACCAAATACAGCAAACAATGTAAGGGTGGGATGAAAAGAAATGTTTTCAGATGGCCAATTATCATCTAACCACTGCCCCAAAAGGCTCCCGAAAAAAATGATGGCACCCATTTGAATCCCCATCGTTGAGAAGCGCAACCATGTACTTGTTCCTTCAGGCAGTTTCATTTACTGATGGACTTTTCGTTCATTAAATACCACTAATTTTTTACAAAGGTGAGAAAGATATTGCAAAACAAAAAGCCCCATTGCAATAATGAGGCTTTAAATTGATGAATAAGTTTATGTTTACTACTTGTGTACGCTAACTTTTCCTGTTGCCAATGTTTTCAGCCCAGCGTCTTTCACTCTGTAAAGGTAAAGGCCGTTCACAAAAGAATTGATTTGAACTGTTGTGTTAGCTTTATCTTTAATTTCTTGAACCAACAATAGTTTTCCTGTAACATCATAGAGCTCAATACTCGCAGCATTTGATAAATTCATTTCAAAATAAATAAACTCTTGCGCTGGATTAGGGTAAACTTTTATAAAGGATTCCAACTCATTCTCTCCTATGCTTGCGATGTCCTCAATTAACAATTCTTGACAAGTGGTTACATCTTCACAGTCTCCAAAGGACGTCAAGCAAACATTGTATGTACCAGGATGAGCATAGTTGTGTGTAGCATTAAAAGTATTGGCCGTATTTCCGTCTCCAAAATCCCATGCATAACTATTCGCATTTAAACTCGTGTTAAAGAAACTTGCTGATAAGCCATTTGCCTGCATCATAAAGTTGGCCGTTGGAACAAGTGGATTTGCATCAAGTACATAAGACTCTATAGCACTACATCCATTTGCAGCAGTAGCAGTAACTTCATAAGTTCCTGGTGTTAAATTGGCCCATGTAGCTTGAGCGGGTCCATTCGTCCATTGATAAGTCACACCAGTACCTCCAGTTGCTGATACCGTAATTGCCCCATCATCCGAATCCTCACAAGTAGGGTCCGACAAATTAGCATCCAAAACAAGATTCGTAGAATAATTCAAATTAAAAGATTGGCTAATGGAGCACCCATTTGGAGCTGTGGCTGTCAACGTATAACTCCCTGGTGCTAAACCTGAAATAGTTGATGTATTGGCACTATTTGACCAACTGTAAGTAATGTTTGAAGCTCCTGTGACTGTCGCTGCAATCTCTCCATTGTCTTGACCTGCACAATCAGGTTGAATAACATTACTATTGATCGCTAAACTAGTTGTGTAAGCCAAAGAAAACTGCATCGTTGTATCGCAACCTGTATCATCTGTAATTACCACAGAATAATTTCCAGCGCCAAGATTTGAAAGGGTGTTGGAGGTACTTTGTCCGTTACTCCAAGTATAAGAATAAGGTGCAACCCCACCTGCTACGTTTAATTCTATACTACCATCTTGAACGTTATTACAAGCCGGCTGAATTACATTTGATGTGATAGTATAATTACATGGAATACCAGAGTTGATATTTAAACAATAATCCTCAACCTCTCCAGAAGTAAAATTAGCACATGCAGCTGGAAGCGCAGCCGCATTTGGGCCTTGATAAACCATTTGCACTCGCATTCTAGTGCTTCCCAATGTGGCATTAGCTGGAATTGTAAGCACATCATTTAAAACTGCTCCAGATGGTGTTCCTTGGTCATAAACAATTTCATTAGGCGTAAAATCTCCATCCTGATTTAAGTCTATCCAAATACGAGTATGTTGAGGCAGTGGTTGACCATCGAAGTCGGGGGTCAACGTAAAATTCACGGTTTGTCCTAAATCCACTTGAAATGGAGACAATGCCGGAGGCCTATAACCGTTATCATCCCCACTTACAGTTGTATTTCCATCAAAAGTAAAAGATTCAATCCATTCGTTTTGTTCACCCATTAATCCCGTTACAGTTTGGCCTGCATTTAACGCTGCTAGTAAATCTGCACCTGCCGCTTGACTCACCATTAATACCGGTATATTAACATTCGCCGCATTCGCACCAGCACCCAATACATTTGGGGACTGCGTAACATCATTGATAATAATTAATGCCGTAGCTCCAGCATTTTGTGCGTTAAAAGCTTTCACTGAAAAAGCACAGCTTCCTCGAACAGCCACCGCAATGTTTCCGTTAATCGACGCTCCATTGACAAGGGGGTCACAACCCAATTCAGCACTTGCTGAGCCATCATCAACCAATACCATTTGTCCATATTGGTAGCCATCATCAACCGGTGCGCCCCAATTATCCGTAACAATGAAATTTGTTATGTTCCCCATCGCGCTGCTTGGCTCGTGGATACTTACCATCATTCCAGGGTTCTGAACAGTTGGTTCACAATAACTTAACTCTATACAATTGCCACAACCTGTTGTATTAAATACAATAGTTGGTGAAGGGTTACTCAAAGCCGTGTCACATTCAGAAACAACGTAAACTTCATAAGTAGAACAAGAATTCAGTCCATTCAAATTATAAGTCGTGTCGGTGCCAGTTAGCGTTACCCAATTGTTGCTACCCTGCTCTTGAAAATGAACGGTGTAACTGTCTGCGTCAGCAAAAGAATTGAAAGCAACAACAGCACTATTGTTAGCAATATTATTAACTGCTACATTTTGCGGAGGCAAGCAAGATCCACATACATCAGCAATAAGCAGGTCCAAAGCGTTTTTTGCATTCAACCTTCCGCCAGTTATGAAATTCCCTTGCATAGCAGGTTTTGGTTCAGTTCCATTCATTAATGCATCAAATACAAAATCAGCAGCTAATTTTGGATTAGTAATAGAAAGCTGGGCAAAATCAGGACAAGGTATAGCATGCATAAGCGCAATAACACCTGCTGTTAATGGACTTGCGAAGGAAGTACCTGTTGTAGAGGTATAATTGTTTCCATTGGCTGTTGTGGTTACATTAACACCAGGCGCTGCAAAATTTATTGTTGTTGCGCCATAACCTCCTTGAAAGTTATCATTTCTATCAGATCGGCCGATTCCAACCATGTACTGACTAGCACAAGCGGTTGGCATATCTCCGCTCACATCTACATTCAAATTGCTATTCGTAGTGGCTCCACAGTTTAAAATACCATGAGTACCGAGTGTATCATAAAAAGCACACCAAATTGGATAATTGTTTGGGTTTGCACCATCAATCCCCCAAGAAGCATTCGTTGCAACCACATAAGCGCCCGCAGCACCATTCGTTTGGTTGTAGATTTTTCTTTGCGTCAAAGGGTAGTCATAAGCCGAAACCACGGATGCCTCTGAATTAATATTATAACCAACAACATTCATCATCTTAACATTCCAATTGGCACCGACAACCCCCAAATTATTATTACCCACAGCACCAATCATACCAGCAACACTAGTGCCATGACCAGAGTTGTTTGTGGGTAAATTTCCTGAATTGTTCCCAACATTCCAACCGTGAATATCATCGATGTAACCATTGCCATCATCATCAATACCATTTCCAGGAATTTCTGCAGTGTTTGTCCAATGGTTAGCTTGTAAGTCATTATGGCTGAAATCTACTTGTTCCAATATACAAACCACAATATCGTGACCCAGTGCATTTTGACCGCCAGTAGTTATATCCCAAGCTTCCTCCGATTTGATGTCAGCTCCGGGCGTCCCTCCTCCTTGTCCAGTGTTATTGTGATGCCACTGCTGACCGTAATTAGGATCATTAGGAACAGTATTTCTCAATTCAACATAGTGGTTATTTTGTGCAATGGTAATTTCAGGCTGTCTACCTATTAAATTCAATGCAGACATTTGATCAATAGCCTGATCGTCGAATGTCAGCAACCAAGCTCTCATGTGCACGGATAATTGTCTTTCAACCTCAAACCTAAAATGTTTTGGAAGTCTATCAACTAATGCATAAGGGTCTTGATTTTGTTTTACTTGTACAATCAAATGCCCTGGAATGAATGGCTCCTCCATAGGGCCTCTTAATTGAGCGAAAAGGGCATTGAATGCCATAAAAAAGGTAATGAAGGTGAATAAGTGATTGTTTCTGTTTTTTCCCTTTGGTAATAATAGCATAATAAAATATTTTGTTGCTAAAATAAACGAATAGATTGAAAACAACGCCAATGATAATTGACAAACGGTTTATTTCATGTATAGCTGACAAAAAAACAATAAATGTTCGTCTAAAGACTCGATCTAGGCATAATTTATTACTTTTAATCTTTGAAATTTGGATTATATCAATAAAGAAAGCTTATGAAAAGTATTGAAAATCACATAAAATCGTACGTGATAAATAAAGGAGTCTACTCTGTTTTAACTGGTTTTTTATTAGTAAGCATGATTGGTTGCTCGGAGGTGAAAGATAAAAGTAAGGAATTTAATCTTACCTTATTACCCTATCCTGAAACAAGAGCTGGAGATTATGCAGATACAATATTTGATATATTAATCCCAGATCCATTCCGTTGGCTAGAGGATGATCGAAGTGATGAAACAGCAGCTTGGGTTAAAGCTCAGAATGCAGTAACTTTTAACTACCTTGAGCAGGTTCCTTTTCGCGAAAAGTTAGAAGCAAGACTTTCCGAAATCTGGAATTATGAGAAAATAAGTGCCCCTTTCCGGAAAGGAAAATTCACTTATTTCTATAAAAATGATGGTTTACAAAATCAATCTGTTGTTTATCGCAAAGATGACAGTGGAAAGGAGGAGCTTTTCTTAGATCCCAATACTTTTTCTGAAGATGGTACCACCTCTTTGAGTGGAATGTCTTTTACGGAGGACGGAGAGTTATTGGCGTACTCTATTTCTGAAGGTGGCAGCGATTGGCGAAAAGTAATTGTAATGAATGCTTACAGTAAAGAGATTATTGAGGATACACTAGTAGACATTAAGTTTTCTGGTATTTCTTGGAAAGGAAAAGATGGTTTTTTCTATAGTAGTTATGTGAAACCAGAAGGAAGTGAACTTTCAGCTAAAACAGATCACCATAAATTATTTTACCACCAGATAGGTAAACCACAATCAGAGGACGAAGTCTACTATGGTGATTTACCTGGTCAAAAACGTCGATATGTAGGCGGAAGTGTTTCTAAGTGTGAAAAATATCTATTTATTTCTGGAGCTGAAAGCACATCGGGTAATGAATTACTTTACATTCAATTAGACGATTCCAAAAGGCAAATTCATGCCATGGCTAAAGGCTTCGAGCAAGATGCAAGTATAGTTGCAGTGCATTCAGACACTTTTTATATCTCAACGAATTACAATGCGCCTAATAAACGATTAGTAATGGCGACTCCTGACAATGCTGAAAAAGAATACTGGATGGATGTCATACCTGAAACAGAAAATGTACTAAACATTTCTAGAGGCGGCGGTTATTTTTTCGCAACATATATGATTGATGTTTTGTCTGTTGTCCACCAGTATGACTTAAAAGGAAATAAAATAAGAGAACTTTCACTACCAGGCGCTGGATCTGCTTATGGATTTAGTGGGGAAAAAGAAGATACCGTCTTATATTACACTTTTACCAATTATGTAGTGCCCTCAAACATTTACGAATTAAATTTAAAAGATGGGGCAAGTAAACTGTATTGGCAACCAGCAATTGATTTTGATCCCAATGATTTTGTATCTCAGCAAGTTTTTTACACCTCGAAAGACGGCACGAAGATCCCCATGATGATTTCGCATAAAAAAGGATTGAAGATGGATGGCACAAACCCAACAATGCTTTACGGTTATGGTGGATTCAATGTTAGTTTAACTCCCTCCTTTTCTGTTGCCAATATTGTTTGGATGGAGAATGGTGGTATTTATGCTGTTCCTAATCTTCGTGGTGGTGGGGAATATGGTAAATCTTGGCATAGCGCAGGAACACAACAACAAAAACAAAATGTTTTCGATGATTTCATTAGTGCAGCTAAGTACCTGATCGAGCAAAAATACACCTCCTCAGACTTTTTAGCGATAAGAGGAGGGTCAAATGGCGGTTTGTTGGTAGGCGCCTGTATGACACAAGAGCCGAATTTATTCAAAGTAGCGCTGCCAGCAGTTGGAGTACTGGACATGATTCGATACCACCGCTTTACCGCTGGAGCAGGATGGGCTTATGATTATGGAACAGCAGATGACAACCTTGAGATGTTGGAATATCTCTTGGAGTATTCACCATTACACAATGTAAAAGAAGGCGTTAAATACCCTTCTACCTTGATTACTACTGGAGACCATGACGATCGTGTTGTTCCTGCTCATTCTTTTAAATTTGCAGCAGAACTTCAGAGAAAACACGCTGGTGAAAACCCTGTTTTAATTCGCATAGAAACAAATGCGGGTCATGGAGCTGGCACACCAATAAGTAAAACAATTGAACAAATGGCTGATATATTTGCTTTTACTTTCTTTAACATGGGTATTACAGAACTAAAATAAAAAACATGAAATTAAGTCTTGTATCTTTAATTGTAATCTTTTTTTGCTGGAATCCATTAAGCTATGCACAACTTGAAATGCCTGATACGAGTCCAAGAACTGAAATCAAACAACGTGTTGGATTGACTGATTTTGAACTTTCGTATTCAAGACCATCAGTCAATAACAGAATTATTTTCGGGGATTTAGTGCCTTACAACCAGCTTTGGAGGACTGGTGCAAACAAAGGAACTACTTTAAGTTTTAATACCCCCATTATTATAGGAGGAGAAAAAATAGCTGCTGGGAAATATGGCGTGTTTAGTAAAGTTTCGGAAACGCATTGGACCATTATTTTATACAATGAGCATCATCATTCCGGTGTACCAAGAGACTGGAACGAAGAAAAGGTGGTCCTTAGTATTCCAGTAAAAATCATAAAAACATCAGAAAAACAAGAAAGTTTTGCCATTAGTTTTGAGCACCTATCACCTCATCAATTTGATTTAGTTTTTCATTGGGAAAACACTAGAATTGACTTGCCCATCACATTGCCAACTAGGGATTTGGCACAAGCCAACATCGACAAAATCATGTCTGGACCAAATGATAGAGACTATTATTTAGCCGCTAGTTTTTATTTAGATGAAAATAAATCTTTAGACTTAGCGCTGGAATACATCAAAAAAGCTGTTGATATGAGAGGAGATGAAGCATTTTGGTACACCAGAAAGCAAGCCTTAATTGAATATGCACTAGGGGACAAGCAAGCAGCTATTGCTTCTGCAAAAAGATCTTTAGCAGCGGCTAAAAAAATCAATTACGAGCAATATATTAAATTGAATGAAGCGTCAATAAAAGAATGGAGTAAATAAGACTAGTTTGCTTTTTCTAATTCACGTTCTACAAATAAGGTTAATTGAATAAAATCATCAACCGATAGCTGTTCTGGTCTTTTAGATAGTAATTCCATATCAGATTGAAATGATCCAACAATTGGCTTCAAGCTATTGCGAATTGTTTTCCTGCGTTGATTGAACGATGTTTTCACAACTCTTTTAAAAAGTTGTTCACTACATGGCAATTCTTTTCGTTCATTTCTTGTACATCTAATCACACCCGACTTCACCTTTGGCGGTGGATTAAAAACGTTTTCATTTACGGTAAAGCAATATTCAATATCATAATAGGTCTGCAACAAAACACTTAAGATGCCATAGGTCTTAGATCCTGTTTTTTCGGCAACTCTTTGTGCAACTTCCTTTTGAAACATGCCCATAATTTCAGGAATTTGATTTTTAAATTCAATACATTTAAATAGAATCTGAGAAGATATATTGTATGGAAAGTTACCTACAACTCCGAAAGATGAGGCCCCCATAACATCTAACAAATTGACTTTTAAGAAGTCACAACCGTATATTTTGTTTCGTAATTCTGGGAAGTTATTATTCAGATAGGTAACAGATTCATCATCAATTTCCATGACAAAAACATCTAAGTCGTTTCTTGTAATCAAATGTTTGGTCAGAGCCCCCATTCCTGGGCCTATCTCAAGTACCTTAGCACAATTGTGATGACATTGGTATTGTTCCGCAATTTTTTTAGCTACATTTTCATCTATTAGAAAATGTTGTCCTAGATATTTTTTGGGAGCTACTTTCATTCAGGGTTTACTTTAAATTCCTGAATTACTGTTAATAATGTTCTAAATGCTGCGAATTTTCCTGAAAATCTATCTTCGTGTTCTTTTTGCATTATTGGTGCAAAAACTTGTTGATATTTCTCTAAATGTTCTTGTGAAGGCGCAATATACCCAATAGCATAGGTTACACCACCTTCTTCATCTCCGTGCACCCTGCAAAGTCTACTTTCAATAAACCCTCCTTTGTCCATTACCCTTGGAATATGAACTTGTCGCATCCATTTCAACCAATCAGATTCAATAGCTGGGTCAATACTAATGGTTATATTGTACAAAATCATAT
>JAFIEX010000071.1 GCA_020832365.1 Crocinitomicaceae bacterium | reverse complement strand
TTTAACGCTCAGCAAGGATGAAAAACGCATGGGTGGTGTGCCAAGTATTTCCTCTGTACTCCATACATGGGGGCAAAGGTTGGATTTTCATCCCCACGTGCATTGCATCGTAAGTGGAGGCGGCATTAACAAAACCACAACAACACAAGGTGACAAGGAGTTTACTTGGAAAAAACTCAAAAAAGGAAATGGAACCTATCTTTTTCCGTACTCGGTCATGGAGCCTATTTACAAAGGGTTTTTCTTGGACAAACTAAACAAGCTCATTGAGGCAAAAGAAGTGCAACTTCCCCAAAACACCGATTGGCAATCCCTCAAAAATGAACTTTATGCCAAAAAGTGGATTGTGTATGCTAAAAGTCCCATGGGGAACGCAGCGCAAGTGGTTGAATACTTGGGCCGATACACCCAAAAAATCGCCATTTCCAACCACCGCATTAAGGAAGTGGATGCTGATGGAAACGTGACATTTTGGTACAAAGACTACAAAGACGAGGGCAAACGAAAGCTGCTGAAATTAACTGGACAAGAGTTTTTGCGTCGCTTTGCACAGCACATTCTTCCCGCTCGCTTTGTGCGCATTCGTCACTATGGCATTTTGGGAAACTACCAACGAAAGGAGCGTTTAAAAGTAATTTTAGCCCTGTTTGATGTGCCTGCACACCCCGAAAAACTGAAAGTCCCGACCGATATAGCTAACTTATGTCGTTTTGGAAGTTCGCAAGTCATCTGCCCTAAATGCAAAAAAGGAAAACTCGTTTTGCTGGATATTTTACTGCCACGTAGCAGAGATGGACCCTCAAAAGCCATTGAAAAGCAGGGGTTTGGAGTATTAAATTAAAAATGCCATTGTTACCAAACAACGGGTACAGCCACAACTGTGCCCAAAAATGACTTAAAACACGAAAAAAAGAGTGATTTTGAGCGAAAAACATTCGAAAATGACAAAAAATGGATGAAATACTAAAATATAGAAGCAAGAAAAGTGATTTATACTTTTACCCATGGCAAAATGGATTATACGTTTTTGGCTACAAATTCCCTAAGAAAGAGCTAGTGAAACTTGCACCAATTTAACTGCGTTGAGCTCCCGTTGGTCGGTTCGCTGAACAGCGAGTAGATCGACAAAAGCAATCAGTTAACTAACAGCATTTCAATGAAAAAGCGATGAAGATTAAGCAAATTCATCGCTTTTTTTTAGCGCTTTTGTCGACTACTCGGGTAAATGTTATCAGCAGCCTTTCTTTCAGTCGATTTTTTAACAACTAAATAAATATCAAAATGAGTTACACAAAAGAACAACTTGAAAAACTCCCTAAATGGGCGCAATCAGAAATAAAAAGATTGCAAGGATTAACACAAACTTTAGAGCAAAGGCTTTCTGAATTTAATGGAGAATCTGAAACCAATACTCACTTAGTCGAAGGGTTGACTTCAAAGCCTTTAATGAATAATGCTTGTATTGAATTTAAGACAGGTAAGAACAAATTAAATTCTGTCAGGGTATATGTAAATAGAGAAGGTGTAATTGATGTTAATTCTGATAGTCGAATGGGGCAAGAAATGGTTTTAATGCCAAGAGCAGCAAATTCTTTCTACATAACATTCATTGAACGGTAGCCTTTTAAGGTTGCTGATAACGTTCCCAGGGCTGGCAGTCGAGCCGAAATAACCCACTGACTTTCCTTCAACGCTTTTTATTTGCTAATTTACATAAATTTCATTAAACGCCGTTCACTAAGGCTTGATTGCTAGCCCTGTGTTATGGAATCGGCTGAAATAAAAGTTTACAACTAGTTTTGGCACCACTGCTTGATTTTAGAATATGCGTCTGTATAACCAAGTTTTGCCGCAACTCTTAAATCATTACAAGCTCCCTTTAAATCTCCAACTTTCTCTTTATTCACACCTCTACTGTAATAAGCCATGCCAAACTCTGGGTCATATAGGATCGCTTTACTATGATCATTAATAGCGTCCTTGAATCGTTTTAACTCATAATTGAAATGACCTCTTCCATAATAATAGTAAGCATTTTCTGGAGACAATTCAATGGCAAGGCTGATATGTTCTAATGCTTCTTCATGATTGTTTAACTGGAAATGAACAAGACCAATATTGAAGTGTGCATCGGCAAAATCCGAATTGATATCTATAGAAATTTGGTAGTCACTTAAAGCTCCATTAAGGTCGCCAAGTTCATTTTTTACAAGCGCCCTATTAAAGTATGCTAAGTGAAAGTTTTTATTAATTGTAATCGCTTGATTATAGTTGTCTATAGCTCCTTCATAATCGCCTTTGTTCATTTTTAGTGCCCCAAGGTTGAGATATAAATCCGCCACGTTTGGATCTAGTTCTATCCCCCTGGTGAAATCACTAAACGCTCCACTTAAATCATCAATTTCAAGCTTCGTACTACCTCTGTTACTTAAGGCCTCTACAGAATTAGGATTTAAAAGAAGAGTAGTGTCAAAGTATTTAATTGCCGTCTCGTAATCGCCAAGCTGATAAGCTAATAAACCTAAGCTATGATGCACTACATAGTCTTCTTGGTTATCAAAATTAGACCTGTTAAAATCTTCTGCCGCTCCTTCAATTATACCGGCTTGAACCTTTGATATTCCTCTGTATTTGAAGGCTTCGAAATAGTTATCGGATAGAGAGATCGCTTTACTAAAATTTTCAATCGCTTTTTCATAATCATCCATCTCATAATTTATCAGCCCTTTGTTAAAGTGTACCTCTGGATTAGCGGGGTTTATTTCCAGTGCTCTATTGTACTCACTATACGCTTCTTTATATTTTTTCATTTGTTCGAATGTACGTGCGCGATTTATATAAATCAAATCATTTTCGGGATCTAATTCTTCTGCTTGATTAAAATCGTTTAACGCCCCTGTATAATCCTTTAAATTAAATTTTGCAGCCCCTCTAATATTATATGATTCAGCATTATCTGGTTTCAGTCTAATGGAAATATCAACATCCTTCACCGCTCCTTCGAATTCTTCAAGAATTATCTTAAGTGTTGCTCTAGCGATGTATGCGGATGAATAATCGGGGTTTACTTCTATAGCTTTATTTAAGCTGTTCATTGAGCTATTATAATCTTCAAGATACATTTCTAACATTGCTTTGGAAACATTAATTTCATCTTGATTTGGATCTATTTCAATTGATTTAGTAAAATCTTTCAAAGCCTCTAAATATAATTCTAACGACAAATTAACTACTCCTCTCAAATAATATGCTTTTGTATATCTTGGGTTAATGGATATTGCTTTATTACAATCGTCAATTGCACTTTTATTATCAGATAAACTAGCTTTAACTTTACATCTTAAGTAATACAGTTTTGCATTTTCTGATTCTAGTTCTATCGCTTTATTAAAATCAATTAATGCTCCTTGAAAATCATGTAAAGAGTCTTTTATTGTTCCACTTTGAATTAATTCAGACACAGACTGCCCCATGATTGCAAATGAAAAACTTAAGGAAATCAATAAAAACAATAGTTTCATAACTACTTTTTTGTATCTTATTTGGTCACCGTCAACTCAACGAAGATAAGAATTATTTGTACGCTGTATAAACTCATACTTTTGCTCGTCCACACTGTACATGTCGTAAATTTTTATTTAAGCTGTTCCATAACGGTTCTCGGCTTTGCGAAGTGGCGGATTTTCAGCACAAAACTTCATTTGAAAAACTGAACTTGAACCTTGCAATATACTGTCAAAGAAGCACTTAACCCGCCATTTTGCAAAACCGATGTTAGCACTTCGCCCTTCTTTTCTGTCGTGTTTGTGTCTGTAAATTTTCTCTGTCTCGGTGCGTTGGCAAAGCAAGCTCTTTTGCAAACTTTGGCTTGCGTTTTGGCCTTGTGCGGTTTGCAAATGTGCTTGCTTTTGGGTGGGCTTATATCCTTTGAAGTCGCTGTGATTCATGTCTGTTTACGTCTTGGATTGTTACTGGAAAAGTTTGTGTCAATCTTTCAAGTTTTAATCGGTCAATTTTCTCTACCTCATTAGAGTTTGAAAGTGTCGTTGCTGATGAACCAAAGAAATTATTGGTCAAAACAACCAATTTAAATTTTTCACTAAAGTGATTTTCATAGTAGTTTCTTGAAGTTACCACTTCTTGGATTGCATCATTGCTAACACTTGATTGACTCTGCTTGGCTTGAATCAAATAGTTACCACTAGGGCTTAAAGCAACTACATCAGCACCTTTGTCATTTGCAAAGGGAGTTAAGTAAACTTGAAAGCCTTGTTTTGTATAAAGTGACGCTACATATGCTTCAAATAACCTTGGATTCAATTTTTCTATTTCAATGAATGTTAATGGCTTATTAGTGCTTTGTTTTCTAATATCTCCAAACACATCATCAAATATTTCATCTGGTCTAACCTCACTTTGTTCAGTCGGAAATAGTGTGCTTGATGCAAGTGATTTTTTTCGAGATAACAAAACATCTAGAATTTCATCAAAAGATTTTTGCCGTTCTCCTTTTTCATTTTGGAAACTGTCAGGAAAAACTGCCATTGGATAGTAAACAGTTACATCCCTTGTTTGACCAATTCGGTATGCTCTGTCAGTTGCTTGCTCTTCCTTTGCAGGATTCCAATGTCTGGTATAGTGAATTACATGATTTGCACCAACTACATTAAGACCTACACCTGCGGCTAGTTGCGACATAATTATAACATTAAAACCTTCTTCATTTTGAAAACGGTCAATCGTCTGTTGTCTAGATAATTTACTACTGCTTTCTTTTTGTTTTGATGATGGAGTATCACCGTTGATTATTGATGGTGGAGATATTTTGAATGTTTCATAAATTACTTTTTGAAGCATTTTTTGAGTTTCTTTCCTATCGGCAAAAATTATAGCTTTTTCAGATTTGTTCTGAATTTCTTGCAATACATCAATAAGTATTTGAAGCTTCGCAGAACTTGAAATCAAGTCAGTTGAACTATACATATTTATTTGATTGTCAACTAAAAAAGGATGGTCAGAAATGTCACGAATAGCCCATAATGATTTCAAAATTTGATTACGCCTTTCTACTCCCTCCATTTGCTCATTCTTGGCTAACTCTATTTCATCAGCATATCTGTTCGCTTGCATTTCAGGCATTGTCCTTGAAATGACTTTTAAATTTTTCTTTGGTAAATCTTTTGCGACATCTTGTTTTAGTCGTCTTTTAATAAAAACTCCTATTTGACCTCTTAGTTGTTCACCTAACGCGTGAATGTCTGTATCTTCATTACTTAAAGGTTTTTGATAGTTTTTAGCAAAGTCCTTAGCATTACCAAGTAAACCCGGAACAGAAAAATCCATGATACACCACAGGTCAACCAATGTATTTTCAACAGGTGTACCTGTCATTGCAATTTTAAAATCTGCCTTTAGTGCTTTTGAAACGTTCGTGACTAAAGTTCCTGGTGTTTTAATCTTTTGTGCTTCATCTAAAACTACTATCGAATAATCAACTGCGCAAAGATTCATCTGATAAGACCTAAGGGATTCATAGTTTGTCAGAATTAATTGTTTCCGCTGTAAATCAGAAACTGCACTTCTTGAAAAATCTCGACCTATTCCTGATACTCCATAAAGAAAGCGTAATTCTAAATTTGTTGGACTAAAGAATCGTTTGTATTCACTTTCCCAATTTTCCAATAATGATACAGGAGCAACAATAAGATACGGTTTGTCATCATTGATATTCTGTGCGTGCCACTCTATGAAATAAAGAAGCTGAAGGGTTTTACCCAAACCCATATCATCTGCCAACAAGCATCCATTTAGATTTTCACGAAATAAAGATTGCAACCATGCAACACCCTCAACTTGATGTTCTTTTAACTCAATTGGGGCTTTAAGATTTTCTATATTAAAAAAGCTGTGTTGTAGAGATTCTGGATTTCGGTTGTTTTCAATGTACTCTAATAGGTCTGCATTTTCCTTGATAATTAGAACTTCGTCAGAGTTTGTGCTTGATTCCTTTACAATTGGCTCTTTGGGATTCTCAAATTGCTTAGTTGCAATTGAGACGATCTTATCTGCATCCTCAACAGAAACTTGTTCATTTTTATAGGTAAAGTGAGTCTTACCTTCTTTAATCGCAACATTTCTTTCAGATTCAAATTCTGCTAGCTCAACAGGTGTTTTAAAATGGATTTTTTTATCCCCGTTTACTTTGTCCTTTATCACAAAACCCGGAATCCATTCAGATTTATACGGACATACAAAAGGGTAGAACTTTGGTTTATATATTCCAATTTCTCTAACCCTTTGGCTGAAATAAGCTAAATCAATGATGTTGTCATCAAAGTAATTTTCTGGATTTTCTGCAATGTCCTCGATTAAATCCTTGTCGGAAATATTTCTATTTCGTTTTAATCTCGTTAATTCTTCCTTTTGGATACCATCAATTATTACTCTTGTTGTTCCACCGTTGTCATCTGCGACATTGTAGATTGGTTTGATTGTTGGGCTTAAATCAAACGCTCTTTCAAGTGATTCTTGTTTTAGGTTATCAATTTTTGGCTTTAGCTCTAAAATCTCATTATCAAAGGAAACATCAATTTTGATTTTTTCAGGATGCAGTACATTTTGACTTTGCAAAAAACTGTCTAACATAGTTGCCACATCATCTGAAAGACTTTTTATGTCTGCAAAGCAAGTTAGATTATGATGGAAAGTTCTCGATGATTCTGGAAGGGAATTAAATCGTTCAACAGCATCAAGTACTTTGAATTGGTTTAATGAAAGTAAATATTGTGTTTCGTTACTTTTTAATACTACGCCATCTTTATTAAAAAACAATCTGTTCCCATTCGGCACAAAATCAAAGTAACCATATTTAAACTTAAAAGAACCTTGACTTAAAATTCCGTCTGCTTCGATATAGATTACGAATGGATAATCAGACGGAAGACCTAACAATCTTTTGTCGATTTCATCGAGAGTTAATATGTCTTCAATTTCTATTTCAACTGTTGAATTCGTTGTTGTTGCAAGACCATTATCAACAAGCTCCTGAATTATGGATAATTGAGATAGATATTCTGACTGGAAATTGCCCCATTCTTCAAATGGCACAATTTCTCCTTTTGATGATTCTAAGGAAAATAAAAACTTGTTATCGTATTTCCATTTAAACATTAATTCCTGCTTTTCTTTTTAACCAATTTGAAAAAACATCTTCCCATTTCATATCTCCGTCATTGTGGCTCAATCTTCCTTCATCGGAAAATGAATGTAAGTGATAACCGCTTCTGTAAACCAACATTGGCATACTTCCATCCCTGAAATTGTCAACTGATGAAACATATTTTGCGTCAAATGATGGAGCTGCTGAATTAGTAGCTTTATAGGCATAAAATGCATAACCTGGATCACTAAACTCAATCATTTTATGGTCGCCAATAAGAAACATAAAGGCCGATACATCTCTATTGCTGTCAACCGAATGAAAACGCCCATCAACATATTCTGAAATTCTCTGGTCTGTTTTTAAAATTCGTTTAATATGGCTTGGACCAAAAACTTTAAATGCGGTTATCTTTTTACTGTATTGCAACCAAAAGCGTTTTCTTCTATTATCATTGATACACTTCTCAAAAAATACATTTATAAATTGGCGTGTAACCCATTCATTAAGAATTTCTCTCGCTTTGTTGATTGTTAAAATTTCTGTTTGATTAGCATTTTCAAATGGTCTCCATATAGAAGTGATGCCTGGGTCTCCAACTAATTTGAAAGCAATATCTTTAACTTTATTCTGGACAATTTCACCTGCTGTCGTGGTGTGACAAATGATTTTGCTTACTATAAGTTTGTTTGTTCTCGTGGCTTTAGTTGAATTACTGTGTTTTTCAAGTGTAAGGGAAATATCATCTAGGATTGTATCAAGTCGATTTTTTGATTTTTCAAAATATCCATTGATTACGCCATAAAAATAAGGATATGTTATCCAATGGTCTGGAAGCGATAAATACTTTGTCGCTTCTGAAATGTTTCTATTTGATATTGCCAAAGTAGCACCAAGGTCTATATCTCCCTTTTCTTTGTCAAAAAATCTTGAGTTTGTTTTAAGTGATTGAAACAAACTTCTTGAGCCTTGATAGTTGCTAATTTTATCCGTTAAGAATTTTGAAAGAGTAATAAAGGACTCTCTGTTCGAACAACCCCAATTTGCCAAATAACAATCAAGTAATCCTGAAATGAATGAATCTCTCCAATTGTCATTCAAAAGTAAAATGCACTGGTTCAAATAGTTTGAATTTCCAAAAATTGAATTTTCTTGGTTTTCCTTAAAAGTCAGGGAGTAGGTAAGAGTTCTTAACTCACGTTTATCAAATTTGTCATCAAATCCACTTTCTGATTTGTATATTTTAATGAATTTAAGATATACCTCTCGTATCCCTTTGGTTGGCTTTTCATCAATCATTGAGTTGCCAATCTTCTCAGTAATGGCATTCAAGGTTGAGATTCTTGATTGGCAAAGATTCACAATGTGGGATGGTATAATATTTTTGCCTTTTTCAGAGAATGAATTCTGAGAAAACCTAAATTCTAATATGTCATTAATACTATTCATTTAGATTAATTTTCAAAATTTCATCAATCTGCTTTTCTGCATTTGTTCTTATTCTAAACTCAACACGCCTGTTTAAGCTTCTACCAAATTCTGTTTCATTATCAGCAATAGGTTTGCTGTATGAAAGTCCATTTGCTGTAAGGTTAAGTTGCACCCAATTTTTATCAATATTTTCATCCAAGGTGTTCTCTAAAACGTAGGTTAAAACACTTCTAGTTCTGTTTTGGGATAATTCCATGTTATGAAAGTACGAGCCACTATTGTCAGTATGCCCTTCAATTCTGATTTCTTCAATATTCTCTTTAAACTCAGGCTTTGATAACACAGTAATATACCGCGGAAAAAACTCTTTCAATATTGCTTCGAATTCAGGTTTTACTTTGTATTGGTTAATTCCAAAAAGAATATCAGGTTCTTTGAATCTAAAAATTAGCTCATCTGGGTCAATGTAGGCGTTCCATTTTTCTAAATCCTCTTTGAATTCAATCATCAATTGATTGTAGATATCTTCCTTTATTGCAGTGTATCTTTCAGCTATTTGAGTTTTATTTTCAAATTCATCTTGAAGTCTTAGAAGAGTTGATGAAAGTAAAAGAATAAAAATCAACAGCAATGCCGCCATTAAATCCCCAATTGAGAGAGCAAAAGGATTTTGAGGTTCTTCCTCCTGATATGTAGTGCCACCTCTTTTCATTATTGCACTCTTCTATTCTGTAATTTGCTCAATTGCTCTGTAAGTTCTTCAAGAATTTCCTCTTGCTTAGATGCAGCTCCCGATAATGATTTTGCAGTATTGGTCAAAGCCTCTGTATATTTTCCAAGGAATGATTCAACACTTTCCCCAACTGTATCTCTGTAATCTTCTAGACCTGTGTTTATTTGTTGGAATATCCCTTGAAGTCCTTTTTCAATAATCTCAAATTTTGAAGAATATTCTGTTGAGAGTTCTTTTGCTTGTTTTAATGATTTCTGAATTTCTTCAATTGTAGATGCGTTATTCTTCAAGAATTCATTGGAGTGTTGTGCGAATTTCAATTGAGCTTCCTTGAAAGAATTTGATGAGCTTAGTACATTTTCTGTTATTGATTTTAGCTGACCTGATGCAGAGTTAAGTTCTCCTTGCACTTTGCTGAAACTGGAGATTGTTTCGTTAACCTGATTAGATAATTCATTTAGTCTCTCAATACTTGCGTTAAACGAGTTAAGTAAGCTTTCAGATACTTGCAGGTTTTCTGTCTGCTTTGTCATTAAAACTTCTTGCCCTATTTGTAAATCACCAATTTTATTACCAAGCAATTGCGTTGTCTGCTCAACTTGTTCCTTCATTTTTCTAGTTGAATCTTCGGATTGTTCCAATGTTTGCTTTGAAATCTCTTTTACTATATCTTGGAGACCTTTGAAATTTTCGTTTAGCTTATCAGTCATATCTTCCAATTTATTTGGAAAATCATTTAATGAGCCTCCTGCTTGCCCGAGAAGTTTTGTTAAATTTTCAATTTCATCTTTTGCAGAGCCACTTACTGATTTATTAAAATCCTTTACCATATCACCCAATGAAGATTTTAAATCATTAAGCATTTTTTCAATCATATCAGTAGCTGGGTCTTGAAGTTTGTCACCTAACTTTTGTATTTCGGTTTCAATAGCAATTTTCATTAAATCAGTAGATTCTTTAAGCTGAATCAATAATGATTGAAGCTCCTTTTTATCTGGGTCACTTAAGATTCTTTCGAATCCTGCTTCAATTAGATTTGCTAAATCAGTAGAAAATGATTGAAGAGCAACCGATTGTTTTCTGTTTTCATTGAAAATGTCTCTAAAAACGTTGCCTGGTTTTACATCATTTCCGCTTTCATCTTTGAAAATAAAATATTCATTCAGCAGCCTTTCTTGTCTTATTAATTCAATAGTCCGTTCATCTTCTTTTGATATTTTAAACTTTTTATCAAGATTGTAACATAGGCTATGAATTGAGTTATGTAAAGAGTTTACTTGTACTTTCTCGAAAAAGGTGAAGACCAAAGAAAGGAGCATACCATAAATTGAAGAAACAAAGGCAGTCCCCATGCCTGAAAGTAGGATCTCGATGCTATCTTTTATTTGCTCAGTTGAGCTTGTTTGAAAATTGGATATTCCATAAGTCAAGCCTATGAAAGTTCCAAGAATACCGAATCCAACAAGCGTTGCAGGGATAGAATTTATAAGTCGGAGGTTGGTATTTGCTGAAAGTAAATGTTTCTCATTGAAGTAGTCATACGAAAATTCATCAGTTTTTTTACCACCGTTAAACTCAATAAAAGATTCTTGGTAGTCTTTCCACACTTGTGTGAAAAGATTATCTTTCTTGATCAATTCCTCTGAAAAGTTTTTGGAAAGGGATTCCAATTTTCTTCTTAGTCTGCGAGTTACATTAAGTAGTCTGAATACATAGAACAAGAAAATTGCAACTATCACAACAACCCACCAAGCAGTAAGGGTATTTCCGTCAATTTGAAAGAGTGATTTATATGGGAAAAGTTTATAAAGAAAATCCATTTATTATTTTGTCTTATTGTTACTTAATTATTTCGGTCGAGCGATGGCAAAAAAATGGCTCTTTTGCAAAACTTGGGTTTTGTGTTGGCTTGCGCGGTTTTGCAAATGTGCCATTTGTGCGTTGGCATTTTTTCCTATTTCTATGTTCTTTATTTTTATCACTGTCGTTGTCTTTTAGGGTGAGTGCTAACGTTTTGCGTGTATGTGCAGTAGCGGATTAGAAGCACTTACCTGTCCGTTTACCACAAAGTTTCTTAGAGGCACATACCTTCGATTTACCACTACACCCGCTATTGCCACATACACGCTGTTATCGCTTCGGTGTTCTTTTTCGTCCGATTGTTTGTCGGTCGTTTTGGTCGTGCGATTGGACAGACACACTCTTTGCCAAGTTTTGGTTTGAGTGTTGGCTAGTGCGACTTGGCAATGTGTGTGACTGTTACGGAGTAGGGTCATAGAATATTTCTGAGGTTTTCTAAAAATTCATTTACTGTTGATATATTATCACGTTTCCAACGATTAAATAATTTTGAATAGCCTCTTCCAAAAAAATCACGTTTATTGTCAATATCGTCAAACCAAGCTTTTGCAACATTTTGATTTGAGCTGTTTTGATGGTTCATAAAACAAATTTGTTTTGTTAAATTCAATGAATCATTCCAAAACTCATCGTTTTCAGGTAAAGACCTTATGAAGTGATACATTATAATTTCGACTCCAGATTCTCCAGGTAGAAAGGTAATATTTCTTTTAGACGAATCTATATTTTTGTCTTTTCTTGCATCTCCATCTAATACATATTTAAGCTCCTGAAGCTCTTTTGAGTTGCTTTTTGCCATACTAGACAAAGTCCCTTTTCCTAAGTTAGCACCACCGATTGAGATGAATGATTTTAAATCAGAATTTTGTATGAGGTTTTTAATCCAAAGTTCCGCTGATAAATCTTCACAAATTAAATCTATTTTTTCAGGTTTTTGGTTTATCCCTCTTAAAGCCTTTATCTTAAGTTTTATCCAATCTATGGACGGATTTATTTCATTTGAAATGATTCCATCAGTTGTTTTCAGAAAATTGATGACACTCCCTTTTCCTATGAAAGATTTAAGTTCAATTTCATTGCTTATAAACTCTAATATTTCAATTGAATGGGTAGAAAAAATCACCTGTAAATTGAGTGATGTAGCATATTTGTTTAAAATGGTCAATAGCTTAATCTGTGAGCCCGCATATAATGTTGCATCTATTTCGTCAATTAATAAAATACCACCCTTGTATTCAGTACCTAATTTTTCTTTTAACTTAGTAAATGAAATAATTGCAGCTAAAATTTGACCGATATTATCTTGACCAGCAGAATTGCCCAAATGATTATAATGCATAGTTTTCATTGCTAAAACATTCTTATTTGGAGACTTCACTGCATCGGGCGTTATTGACTCATCTATTAATAGTAAAATTTCCTTGGAAAGCGAGTTAAACAAGCTTATATCTGATGCCGAAAGTTGGATATTATTCTTCTTGATTTTATTTTCACTTTCGGTTGAAAGAGGAATTAATCTTCTTAAACCTAAATAAATTAGAGGAAACTGAATAGCTCTCTTAGGACTTCCTTTAATATTTCTATCAAAATCACATTTGTATCGATTAACAGAAGGAATAAATCGAGTGCTTAATTCCACATGATTTATTATTTCATTTTCTTCTATTTCAAAAACTACCTTGTACTTTTTGTTGTAATCATTCTCCTTACAAAATCTAAAAATTTTACCCCAATCTTCTTCAAATTTAACACCTGTAATTTGTTTGTTTTCTGAATCGAACTTACAGAGTTGAGCAACCCAACCGAGTAACGAGGATTTACCAGTTCCGTTTTGACCAGAAATCACAGTAATTCTATCTCCAAAAGAAACTTCTGTGTCCTCAGAAAAATGACGAAAATTTGTGCTCTTTAGTGAAACTATTTTCATTGTTTATAAACAATTAACTTACCATCAATCAAATTTGCAGGATTGTTAGGGTCTTTAACTTGAACATCTGAAATGCTTAAATTCTGATTACCCAAATTTTCAATTCTGTTTTTGCTGTCAGTCGGGAATGAGTTGTATTTAGTAGTTGGAATAAC
>JAFIEX010000070.1 GCA_020832365.1 Crocinitomicaceae bacterium | reverse complement strand
AAAATAAACAAATGTTAAGCAAACGAATCATCCCTTGTCTCGATATCAAAGACGGTCGCACCGTTAAAGGTGTTAACTTTGTTGATTTAAGAGACGCTGGCGACCCTGTAGAGCTCGCAAAAAAGTACTCCAATTTAGGAGCCGATGAACTGGTCTTTCTCGATATCACCGCGACCCATGAACGAAGAAAAACATTAGTTCCCATGGTAGAGCGTGTGGCGCGCGAGGTGAATATTCCATTTACCGTAGGAGGAGGCGTGAGCAGCGTTGAAGATGCGGGAATATTATTGTTCGCAGGTGCTGATAAAATTGCCATCAATTCTGCTGCGGTTCGCCGACCAGAGGTAATTAGCGAATTGGCTGAGCGCTTCGGAAATCAATGCGTGGTAGTGGCCATCGATGCCAAGAAAACCGATCATGGATGGAAAGTCTTTTTGAATGGCGGCAGACTAGAAACCGAGTTGGATCTTTTTGAATGGGCCGAAACAGCCGAAAAATTAGGCGCTGGAGAGATTTTATTTACCTCCATGGACAACGATGGAACAAAAAATGGATTTGCCAATGAAGCGTTGAAGGAACTGAACGAACGCGTGTCGATTCCGATAATCGCTTCGGGTGGAGCGGGTACTATTCAACATTTTATCGATACTTTTACCCAAACGGATGTATCAGCGGCATTGGCAGCGAGCATTTTTCATTTTGAAGAAGTGGCCATCCCAACATTAAAAACTGAATTAAAACAACAAAATATTCCAGTAAGATGACTATAAATTGGATCAACGACATCGATTTTGAAAAGTCTGGCGGGTTAATTCCCGCTGTTATTCAAGACAACGACACCAGAGAAGTACTCATGCTCGGTTACATGAACCGTGAAGCTTTGGAGAAAACCTTGGAAAGCCAAAAAGTGACATTTTTCTCACGCTCTAAGAACCGCCTCTGGACCAAAGGAGAAGAAAGCGGAAATTTCTTGCATCTACTGGCGATTGAATTAGACTGCGACAAAGACACGCTGCTCGTTCAGGCAAAACCTGTGGGTCCGACCTGTCACAAAGGCACGACCACCTGCTGGGGAGAGCGGAACCCGACATCGTTTGGAATTCTTCGCGATTTGGAACACATCATCAAAGACCGCAAAGAAAACCCGGAGAATAAAGATTCTTACGTGGCTTCGCTATTCGCTAAAGGCATTAATAAAATTGCCCAAAAAGTAGGCGAAGAAGCCGTGGAAGTGGTCATCGAAGCCAAAGACGACAACGAAGCACTTTTCCTCAACGAAAGCGCGGATTTACTTTTTCATTACTTGATTTTATTGCAAGCCAAAGGCTATCGCTTAGAGGATGTGTTGGTAGTGCTTGAAGAGCGGAGGAGGTAGCGTGTTTTGTTGGGGACTTTTAATTTATCTTGCTTATATTTACTTTACAACCTTAAGCATAACAAATGAAAATTAGGGATTTAATTTTATATACAATAGCGGATAAAAATGTAAATGTTTCTGTTTACTTTCAAAATGGCACGTTCTGGCTCACGCAAAAGGCGATGGCGGAATTGTTTGGGGTAAAAACACCTGCAGTAAGTAAACATTTGAAGAATATTTTCGCTACTCAGGAATTAGATGAAAATGCAGTAGTTTCCATTTTGGAAACTACTGCGGCAGATGGGAAAAACTATCAAACCAACTTTTACCGTTTAGAAGCCATTTTAGCTGTCGGTTACCGTGTTAACTCAACCCAAGCTACAGATTTTAGAAAATGGGCTACCACAACATTGAATGAATTTATTATCAAAGGATTTATCTTGGACGATGAACGGATGAGACAAGGTAAAAACTTTGGACAAGACTACTTTGATGAGTTGATGGAACGCATTCGTGAGATTCGAGCGAGTGAGCGCCGGTTTTATCAGAAGGTCACGGATTTATTTGCTTTGAGCACGGATTACGATAAAAATAGTCAACAAACGCGGGACTTTTTTGCTGCTGTTCAAAACAAGCTTCATTGGGCGATTACAGGAAAAACAGCTGCTGAAATCATTTATTCTGAAGCTGATGCGACAAAATTATACATGGGGTTAAAAACATGGAAAGATGCACCAAATGGTAAAATCATGAAGAGTGATGTAGCGGTTGCAAAGAACTATTTGTCGCATGAACATGTTAGCGAACTCAATAGAATTGTTTCTGCATACTTGGATTTAGCAGAAAATAATGCGCAAAGGGGTTTGGCATTTGATATGCGACAGTGGGCTTCATTTTTAGATCGGTTTCTAGAACTTTCGAATTACCCCATTTTGAAAGATAAAGGAAAAATCAATATGTTTGAAGCCAAGTTGAAAGCTGAAACTCAATTCGAAAAATTCCGAGTAATTCAAGACCAGAACTACGAAAGCGACTTTGATAAATTGATTAAAAACATGAAAAGTTAAGCTGATTGATTTTATTCGGATACTATGCTGATTTTTTAACCAGTTTTTTACCCTGCCCCGGCGTAGGGTGATAGCTCACAAATTAAAAGGCCGTAGTTGCCACACTGTTTTGGCGAGTAGGTACGCACCAGCCAAACAGTAATGGCACAAGGACTTTTTTTGTGACTAAAGCCCGCAGACGGTAGAGGCAGCCAAAAAATGATTCAGCACAAATTCCTGGCCTATTCTTGGATTCCATAGTTTTAGTTTGGAGGGTCTGCTGTGAGCTTTGGAAGCGCTGAGGAATTAAGGTGTCTATTCTTTAAACTGCTTCATCAGGAAATAAATTCCAACAAAATAGAGGAAATCCTTGAATCCATTATCGTAATCTTGCACCAGAAAGCTGCCAAATGTAAGCATCACAAAAAGCAGCAATGAAAAAATAAATCCTAAGCGCAGGAAATTGGTTTGATTGCCATTATTCAATGAAAATTGTTTCTTAATTATTGCAAGCGTAAAAACGATGGGTATGGCGACCTCTAACAACACGATACTGCTAAAAGCGAAAGTTAGCCCACCGGGGATGAAGGCAAAAAATGTAGCTTCAAACTTTCGAATAAACCATTCAGGTGGGAAATCGCCTGCGAGTTTGTGATAGGCAGCCGTGCCCATTAGCACAATCAAAAGAATTAATATGAGCAGTCGTTCGATTTTCATTTTTTTATTCCAAAGGTAATGTTTTTGTATTTCGATTAATTTCGGGGCAGGATTTTTCAAGCTGATTCCACTTAATTAGAATATGACAAAGTTCAATATTTTTCCAGATTCGGCATAAAGATTGTTACCTAATTGATGCACGACGTTATATATTTATTAATTTTAGAAAAGATTTTACGAGCATGATAAAAATATTTTCCATTATAGTATTTACACTTGGTTTTTCCATTATTATGAATGGTCAAGTGAATTTTCAAGCACTTACCTTTGAAGAGGGTTTGAAGCAGGCAGAACAACAAAATAAAATGCTTTTCATTGATGTCTTTGCTGTTTGGTGTGGTCCTTGCAAAATGCTTGACAGAGATGTGTTCCCAGATAAAAAACTGGGTAAATATTTTGATGAACATTTTGTTAGTGTCAAAATAGATGGTGATAAGCCAGAAAACAGAGAAGTGCGAGAACTTTTTGAAGTAGACGCTTACCCAACATTATTATTTATTGACCCCATGTCTGGTAATGTTAGAAAAATAAGAGGTTTTGCTGATGTCAGTGAAGTTTTAAAAGAGGCCCAGTACCTTGTGAATCCAAGAACTACCCCAACAGTTCAGGCGAGAGAAAAATACCTTGCCTCTCAGGAAAAAGCAGATTTAAAAAACTGGATTGCTATAGCGCTTGAAGACAATGGTGATACTTCGGATGATCTTGAACAAGCTTTTGAACTGTTTATCCAGAATTATCCTGAAATTGACTTTACAGACGAAATTGAAATGATTATTTTTCTATCTAATGATAACGAAATTTCAGATCCTAACGTAGTGAGATATATTGCACAAATGCATGAATTTGATCCAGAATTGAATCAATACGTCTTTATCAATTTACTAGAAAATCACTTACTAGAGGCCATGTTGGCAAATGATTTTTCTTTAATAGAAAAATTTGTTGCCAATGCATATCATCAATTTGAGCCCTATTTAGATGAAAGTATTAGTATGGATGCCATTTTAGCTGAGGTGAAAAATTATTTTGAGTCTGAAGAATAAGCCTAAACTCTTTAACATTTCAGTTGTTCAAATAAATATGAAAACAGACAACAAAAAATACAGAGAGTTAACTGAAGCTGAGGCTTATGTTATTTTAAGGAAAGGAACAGAAAGACCATTTACAGGAGAGTATAACAACAATAAGTCACAGGGTACTTACCATTGTAAGCAATGTGATGCACCACTCTACAACTCTTCCGATAAATTTGAGTCGAATTGCGGTTGGCCATCTTTTGATGATGAAATTCCAGGTGCAGTTGATAAGGTTATTGATGCTGATGGAAGACGAACTGAAATCATTTGTGCTAACTGTAAAGGTCATTTAGGACATGTTTTTATTGGAGAACGATTTACGGCAAAAAATACACGACACTGCGTGAACTCGATATCATTAATTTTTAAGCCTGAAAATAATTTGAAATAAACTTACGTTAATCAACTTGGATTTACCTAAAAATAAATAAAAAGTACCGAATAATAATTATTTTCATAATTTGATGTTACAGCGGTTGTATAGCGTTAAATTCGTGCAAAAGACAATACCATGAAGAAAATTTTATTCGTTTTGATGCTTATGGGCTTTTACGGTAATGCCCAAACAATTCACCAAGTTTGTATTTCAGAAGTTTTGAGTAGTGGCGCTTGCGGCGCAAATGCCCTTGGGATTTTTGTCCCTGGCAACCTCACCATTCAAGTTGGAGATCAAATTCAGTTTACTACCTATTTTGTGCAACTTGGCGGCTACAGTGGAACCCATGATATCCAATTTACTGGATCGCCAGCTAACAATGTTATGCTACCCATTTCCACCAATATTTTAAGCCCAATAACAACTGTTACCACTCCTCCGTTCACCACACCTGGTACTTTTAATATGTTCTGTGCGAATCAATCGCATTGTGAAATTGCCGAATTAGTTTCTGGTTTATCTTGTACAGGCTATTCTGTTACAGTGGTTGGAAACCAGCCTCCATGTGACGTAGACGCAGATTTTCAAGCAAGCGCCACAACAGTGTGTCAAGGCGATACAGTGTTTTTAACAAACGCCAGTCAAAATGCAAATGTATATCAATGGAGTTTGGATAATACTATTTTTTCCAATGATCCCAATCCCTTTGTTATTCTTACAGATGAAGGCAGTTTCGATTTGAAACTAGTGGCAGGAGATGGAACTTGCGAAGATTCGTTGTCGATTTCTTTGACAGTTAATCAAACACCTACGGCAAACATTGCTATTCAGCCTTCAAATGAGTTGACAATAGGTCAAGAGTTAACGGTTTCTTTTACGCCTGATAATTTTGCTAGTAATGCAACTTTCGAATGGGATTTTTGTGATGGTCCGACCGCTGCGCACACCAATGACTTCACCATTAGTTGGAATCAAGAAGGTACTTTCTGCTTATGTGTAACGATAGACAATCAGAATGGATGTATCTTGGAACAATGTCACCCGGAGGCAATTAACGTTTCGGATGAACCAACAAATAGTTTGGAAGAGTCCCTGAAAAATACAATCATGATTTTTCCGAATCCAAGTAATGGAAATATTCAGCTAAAAAATATTCCAGATGGTGCTGAATCCATAGTTTTGTTTGACATGAATGGAAAAAGAATTAGCGCAAGCGAAACATGGAGCAATGGTAATTTAGACCTTCAAATAAAAGATAAAGGAGTATTTGTTTTAACCATTCTAGATAAATCAGGAGCGCAAATGTTTTCAGAAAGAATTATTGTCAAGTAGTAAGTGAGCCTTATCTAGCCTAAAAAAAAATCCGAACTTTTAAAACGAACATTTTTTTTAAGTGTTCGTTTTTTTATTAATTTTAGGTTATGAAGAATTGGATTATTTTGTGCTTTTGTTGCTTCGTATTGATTTCTTGCAGAAGAAACGAGCTGTCTTTTACATTTAAAGGAACGGTCACAGATTTGACTTTTCAAAATGCTGCCCAAAATGTGAATGTTAAACTGTTTAAGTTTGCTGCTGGATCTACATTTGGTATAATTGCTGGCGAAACTCAAACAGATGCGAATGGAAATTATACAATACAGGTATCAAGGAACCCAACTGAAAAGTTTGTGCTAGAAATTAGTAGCAATAATTATTTTGTTGAAAACTTAACCATCCCTTTCTCTGATTTAAAGCCAAATGAAGATAATGTTTTTGATATGGGGATCCATGCTAATTCATGGTTGAAATTTGTTTTTAAAAATCAAAATAACCCAGCACCAACAGATGAATTAAAAATCCTGAAACAAGGAGGCAAAAGTGGCTGTCCAGATTGCTGCAATTACAACTTCGCTTTTTTCAATGGCATAGTAGATACGACGTTTACTTGCGTCAGTCGAGCCAAGGATAGCGTAACAATCTTTCATTGGGTGAATGGCAATGAGCAGTTTTCGGAGCAAGAATTTTTATTACAGCCTTTTGATACTTTGCTTTATGAGATTATTTATTGAATCACTTTAAAAAGTTTAAAAGACTTAACCCGTTTGATTTATGAATCTAACATTCCTCGGGCAATAAAAATATCGATTTAAGGTGAGTTAAGCATCAATCACGTTAATACCATCCTAGTTTAAGTAATCCTCAACTACTTTTTAATACTTCGCTCAACCACCGTATTCATCACCCTTAATGCCTCAATGGTTCAAAACCAAGCACTAACGTTTTTTCTTTTTTGTTACAATTATTCGTTGTATATTATCCAAGTCTTAGAATTCGGAACAACAACAATCAATTTCATTTTAAAATTCTACACCATCCATTTTGAAATCCTTATCTTTAGCCATTAAAATTGATTTATGCTCACAAAAGATAGCGACAAAAAATTATTTCTTTTAGATGCCTTTGCATTGATATATAGGGCCTATTTTGCTTTTTCTAAAACTCCGCGTATTAATTCTAAAGGAGAAAACACTTCCGCTGCATTTGGGTTTACTAACGCACTATTAGACGTATTAAAAAAAGAAAAGCCAACACATATGGCTGTTGTTTTTGATGCGCCTGGCGGAGCAACCAATCGAATGGAAGACTTTGCTGCCTATAAAGCAAATAGGGAAGAAATGCCAGAAGACATTCGAAATATGCTCGAACCTATTAAAGAAATTATTACTGCTTTCAACATCCCTATTCTCTTGAAAGAAGGTTTTGAGGCAGATGATGTCATTGGCACACTAGCAAAAAGAGCCGAAAAAGAGGGGTTTATTACTTATATGATGACCCCCGATAAGGATTTTGGTCAATTGGTTTCTGAAAATATTTTTATGTACAAACCAGGAAGAGGGGGTAAACCTGCTGAGGTATTAGGCGTGGCTGAGGTTTGTGAGAAATTTGAGGTAGACGACCCTATCAAAGTAATCGATATTTTGGGTTTATGGGGAGATAGCGTGGATAACATTCCAGGCATTCCCGGGATAGGGGAGAAGACCTCCAAGAAATTAATAGCACAGTATGGAAGTGTGGAAGGGCTAATTGCGCATAGTCATGAACTAAAAGGCAAGCAAAAAGAGAATGTAGAGCAGTTTGCCGATCAAGGCTTGATGTCCAAAATGTTAGCAACTATCATTACGGATGTTGATGTACCTTTTGATGTGGAAAACCTAAAAATGTGCGATCCAGATCCAGAAAAGATTAGAGATGTTTTTACCAAACTTGAGTTCAGAACGATGGCCAAGCGTATTCTTGGTGAGGAAATTATCGTGACTGCAAGCTCACCTAGCGCAAATGGCAACCAATTGGATTTATTCGCTACACAAGCTCCAAGTGGAAACGAAGAAGTCCTTACCGCTTCTCAATTGAAAGATATTAATAGTATTGATAAAAAGTATCATTTTGTTGAAACACTTGCGGATCAAAAGGCTTTACTTGAAAAATTATTGAATCAAAAATCAGTTTGTTTTGACACAGAAACGACCAGTTTGGAAAGCAGACACGCAGATTTGGTTGGTATTGCTTTTTGTTTTCAAAAAAACGAGGCTTATTATGTTCCTTTTCCTGCAGAATTTGAAGCCGCAAGAGAATTGTTAGCCCTTTTTGAATCATTCTTTTCATCGGATATAGTTGAAAAAGTCGCACATAATTTCAAGTATGATGAACAGGTACTCAATCGTTATGGCATTGCTATCAAAGGGCCACGCTTTGATACGATGATTGCTCATTATTTGCTTTCACCTGATGGTAAACATAGCATGGACTTTCTTGCTGAATACTATTTGAAGTACCAAACAATCAGTATAACTGAATTAATCGGAAAAAAAGGAAAGCATCAAAAATCCATGCGAGATATTCCACAAGCTGAACTTGTTGATTATGCTTGTGAAGATGCAGATATTACTTGGCAATTGAAGGAGTTGTTCGAACCAGAAATTCAAAAAGATCATTTGAAGCACCTCTTTTATGAAATTGAAATGCCTTTGGTGGAAGTGCTAAAATCCATGGAGCAGGAAGGGATCAATATTGATGTGGAGAACCTTAAAAGATTCTCGAAAGAACTAGAAATTGAGCTGGATAAGATTGAGAAACAAGTAATCGAATTAGCGGGTAAAACCTTTAATTTGGACTCTCCAAGACAGTTGGGAGAAGTGTTGTTTGATGAATTAGCCATTTCAAATAAAGCCAAGAAAACAAAATCTGGTCAATATTCCACTTCGGAAGATGTCCTACAGAATCATGTAAATGACCACCCTATTGTTCCCCTAATTTTGGATTACCGTTCGCTTCGTAAGTTGAAAAACACTTATGTAGATCCATTGCCCGAACTTGTTGATGAGGCAGATGGTCGCGTGCATACTCATTTTATGCAAACCGTTGCAGCTACTGGAAGGTTGAGCTCAACGAACCCCAACTTGCAGAACATCCCTATTCGAACTGAGAAAGGTAGAGAAATCAGAAAAGCATTTGTTCCAAGAGATGAAAATCATTTGCTGATGGCTGCGGATTATTCTCAAATTGAATTGCGGATTATTGCAGCACTTAGTGAAGATGAGAATATGGTGGAGGCTTTTCAAAAAGGACTTGATATTCATGCAGCAACTGCGGCGAAAGTTTATGGCGTTGATTTAACAGAAGTATCAAGGCTACAAAGAGGTAATGCTAAAGCGGTTAATTTTGGAATCATTTATGGCCAATCTGCTTTTGGTTTATCCCAAAACCTAAACATTTCTAGGAAGGAAGCCAAAGAAATTATTGACAGTTATTTTGCCCAATACCCGAAGATAAAATCATACATGGAGGAAGCCAAAGTGCGTGCAAAGGAATTAGGTTACGTGGAAACCATTTTGAAACGAAGAAGGTACTTGCCGGATATTCATTCAAATAATGCTATTGTTAGGGGGTATGCAGAACGCAATGCGATCAATGCCCCAATTCAAGGTAGCGCAGCTGATATCATAAAGATTGCGATGATTAAAGTTTTTGCGAGAATGCAAAAAGAGGAACTTCAATCTAAAATGATTTTACAAGTGCATGATGAATTGGTGTTTGATGTACCAATTTATGAAAAAGAAATCATGAGTAATTTAGTCAAAGAAGAAATGGAAGGAGCGATTGACTTAATTGTACCTATGAAAGTGGAATTTGAATTTGCGAAAAATTGGTTAGAAGCGCATTAAAGTTAATGATTAATCATGTTGAAACAGTACCATCAGAAAAATCGTGTTGAGGCAGGCTGCGATGAGGCAGGAAGAGGCTGCCTAGCTGGTCCGGTAGTTGCTGCTGCGGTGATTCTTCCGCCAGATTTCGATGGTGAATGGATCAATGATTCAAAACAGTTATCTGAAAAACAACGCAATAAATACCGTCCAATCATTGAAGAAAAAGCATTGGCTTATGGTGTGGGTATCGTTTCCCCTGCTGAAATTGACCAAATCAATATTTTGAATGCTAGTTTTTTAGCTATGCATAGGGCTTTGGATAGACTGAAAGTGATCCCTGATGCGCTATTGATCGATGGCAATCGTTTTCATCCCTATAAAAATATTCCTTTTGATTGCATGGTTAAGGGTGACAGTCGTTTTTTGTCTATTGCGGCAGCATCTATTTTAGCCAAATGTCATAGGGATGAACTGATGGAAACCTTAGATACGGATTATCCGGATTACGACTGGAAAAAAAACAAAGGTTATCCTACTGTTTTTCACCGAGAACAAATTGCGAAATTTGGTGCGACGGAGCATCATAGAAAATCTTTTAAGTTATTGCCAGACCCTGAGTTGGATTTAAAATTTGAATAGTGAAGAAACTTTTACCATTGCTGCTTTTCATTTGTATTTTTTCTTCGGCTTTTGTTCCTATGCGTAAGCTTAAGAGTACACCTTTATATGATGTTGAAAAAGGTTGGCAATATATCACAGATAAAATTTGGTCAAAACCAGCAGAAATAATTGATGATTGGAAGGAAAAATGGCTACAATCTAACAAGACCCCAAAGCCACTAACGACATCAGAAAAGTGGGAACGGGCTATTTTTTATGGTTTTGGCAATGGTTGGACGGCCATTGGTGCGGTTCAAAAATTTTGGAAAACGGATTTTTCGAGACAAACTGATTGGAGTAACTGGACGCATTTTAGTATAGCTTGCCTGTTGTTTTTACAGCTTCTATTTTTGCCATTTGCTAAATTACGGCTGTTTATACCTTTTTTGAGCTTGTTGATTTTATTGCTTGCTTTAGTATTGTTTGGACAAACCAATAAGCATGAATTTTTTATGATCAATCAATGGGGTTGGTGGTTGTTTTTTATTTTTCACGCAACAATAATCGTTGTAAGGCAACTTTTTCATAAACCCTTTGAGGATGAGCTCGATACCAATTGAATTATAGCTCCCTATCGTGGAAAGCCATCGTTTTTTCTTTGTAAGCTGCACTGTAACTTCCTTCCTCATCTCGGATGGTAAAAGTTTCAAAAGTACAATCGGAGGCTAGTTTAGAAACACTAGCAATAAACCTTATGGGTTTATTGGGTTTGCCAAAAACCTTTGTAAAAGCTACTGTATGCATTAGATAGGTTTTCCTAATTGCTTCGAATTCCTCCCATCGTTCTATAGGATAAATAATCCATGATTGCCCTTCAGGACGCAATAAACGATCTGTGTGAAAGAACCAGTCCTCTAACGATAAAGTGTCGTCTTGTCTGGCTAAGTTTCTTTCCCTTTTATCTGATTTTGTGCTGTTTTTGAAAAAAGGTGGGTTACAAACAATTAAATCAAAGCTTTGAGCTGTTTGCAATGATTGAAAGGAAGAATGCTGAGCAGTAATGCGATTTTGAAAAGGGGAATTAGTAATGTTTTTTGCAGTTAACAAGATGTTTTCTTCTTGGATATCAATTCCATGAATGGTCGCATCAGGGAATTTTTGTGCCATTAATAAGCTTAGTACCCCCGTTCCACAGCCTACATCTAAAATGTTTTTCGGCTTTTTCGCTTTTACAAAAGCAGCTAAAACCAATGCGTCTGTTCCAACTTTATGTACAGTATTGCTTTGTTCAAGTTTAAAATATTTGAATTGGAAGACACTCATTGGTTTACCCCTCTAAGTAGAGTGCTATTAAACCTGCTGGTGCAGTAACATAAAGCGTGCGATTTGTGCGATCTACTCGTTGAACTAAACCTTCAATTAGCGGAAGTAACACTTCTTTCTCACCAGACATGATTTGTAAAAGCGGATTGACGGCATTATCAATGACTTGTGCTATTTGTCCTACTTTACCGTATTGACTATCCATGACTTCAAATCCTATCACTTCATGGTCATAAAAGTGCTGATCATCTAATTCTGGGAGTAGCGAATCCGGCAAGAAAAGTTGTTTTTGTAATAGGGCACGTGCATCTTGCTCGGAATCTATTCCTTCAAACTTAACCCTGGCAAACCCTTTTCCAGATAGCTGAATTTTCTCTATGAAGAAAGGCGTCAGATTTTGATTGATTTCAATAAATACAGCGTCCAATTGTTTATACCTATTGGGGTCTGTTACGTCAAAAAAAAGCGAAACTTCACCTTTATATCCGTGAAGTTTCGCTACGTGACCTAGATTAAAGCAATTTGCTTTATCCATTATTTACTCTGCTTTATCCTCAGAAGTTTCTTCGCTTGCAGCCTCTTCAGCTGGAGCTTCTGTTGCCTCTGGAGCTTCTGTTGCTTCCTCAGCAGCTGTAGTCTCTTCAACTGGTGCATTTTGTGCAGCTAATTCTTGAGCTCTTTTTTCGTTTACTTCCTTCTCAGCAGCTAAACGAGCAGCTTTTTCTTTCTCAGCAGCAGTGGAAAGTGCATCTTTTTTAGAAGTTACTTTACCTTCTTTTTCGCTTAACCATGCTTCAAATTTCTTCTCTACATCAGCTTCTGTAAGCGCACCTTTTTTAATACCGTTCAATAGGTGGTTTTTGTAAATCACCCCTTTGTACTTTAAAATAGCACGCGCTGTATCTGTCATTTCAGCTCCAGTTTGCACCCATTTTAAAGCAGCGTCGAAATTAATGTCGATGGTTGCTGGGTTAGTGTTTGGGTTGTAAACGCCCAATTTCTCGATGAATTTACCATCTCTTTTCGCGCGGGAATCCGCAGCTACGATGTGAAAGAAAGCGTATCCTTTCTTACCGTGTCTTTGCAATCTAATTCTTGTTGCCATAAAATAATTTTATTGGTTGAGGTACTAAACCTCGGTTAATAATAAATGAGCGGCAAAATTAGTGTATTCTTTGGAATATGCAAAATAAATTTTTACTATCTGTGCACATGAAAAAAACCATGCCAGTTTTCGGTAGTAGCACTAATAGCAGATTGAAAATTAATTTTATAAAAATACACGCCATCATTAGCTGCCACATTATTGCTAAATCCATTCCATAATGCAACTGGTTCATCGGGTTGCACTTCAATTTGACCGCTTTGCATGATGTTTCCCCAACGATTTAAAATTTCAAAAGTTAAACTTCCAAGCTGATTAATCCTAATGGTGAAAAAATCATTGATGCCATCACCGTTGGGCGTAATTACATTCGGAAGGTAAATGGTTAAGTTGTTTTCTACGTTAAAGAGTTGTGACCATTCGCTTATACATCCATCTTCACCAACTGCAATTAGTGTTAGCAGGTATTCTCCATTTTCTGTAAAAAGGAGTGTGTCGTTTTCTAAATCTATTGGGACGCCATTTAGAAGCCATTCCTCTGTGACAGCGTTATTGGTATTGTTGGT
>JAFIEX010000069.1 GCA_020832365.1 Crocinitomicaceae bacterium | reverse complement strand
TTGAAGAGGATGACTTTATGAAAGAAGTTGGTAGTGATTTTTCTACTGTTGTAACGCTACCTTTTCAACTCGTTAAAGTTAAGGAGGAGCTTGTATAAAATTAATAAGATGCCTTCGAAAAAATCAGTTTTTTGTTTTCGAGAATTACCCTAATTATTTGTTTTAGCCAAAAATTATACGAAACGATAAAGAGATTTTTTTTAACTTTACTTAAAAATTACCTTTTATGCGTTGGACTTATTTGATTACAACCCGATTTTTTGTGTTTTTCTTAGTAGTGTCCCCCTTAGCACTTCTCAGCCAAAATTCTATAAGTGAATTAAGAAATCTGCGCAGTGATACCATAGATGTTTTGCATTATGATTTATCCATTTCTTTTCTAGAAATGAATCAGCAAAAAATTACAGGCACTGCTAAGATTGAATTTCAAGCCTTGCTTTCGGACGTGAGTTCTATTTCATTGGATTTGGAGAACTTTCAAATCATTGATATCAATAATGGTAATGGTCAAACTTTGAATTATTCATACAATGACACCCTGCTTGTTGTTGCGCTCTCCCAGACGTTAAACGCAGGAGATATAACCATGTTAGAGGTGACTTATAGCGGCACGCCTCCAATAGATCCAGCAGGTTTTGGTGGATTGTATTTTATGAATAATCAAGCATTTAATTTCGGTGTTGCGCTGGCTGCACAACCGCATAATTTTGGAAGAGCATGGCACCCCTGTTTTGATAATTTTGTGGAAAGAGCAACTTACAATTTAACGGTTACTTCTCTGAGCAATAAATCTGCATACGCCAGTGGTGAATTGACGGATTTATTTACTGACGGAGATGGTAATAATGTATCTGTTTGGGAAATGAACGAGCCTATCCCTACCTATTTAATGGCTATTGCAGTTGGCGATTATACTGTTGTTCATCAAACGCATATTTCAAATTTGAATGGTAATGTCATTCCAATTATGTTAGTAGCCTTAGGTCAAGATACTACAAACATTAAGAACTCCTTCCAAAACTTAACAGCTGCATTTGATATTTATGAAGAGGCTTTTGGTCCATACCAATGGAATAAAATTGGTTATGTGTTTACTCCTTTTTCTAACGCAGCAATGGAGCACGCTACAATGGTTACTTACCCCGCGGCTATTGCAACGGGTAATCTTCAGTTTGAAACGATTATGGCTCATGAGCTGGCGCACAGTTGGTTTGGTAATTTGATTACCTGTAGATCAGCTGAAGATATGTTCATTAACGAGGCTTTTGCCACCTACTCTGAAGCACTATTTTTGGAGAAACTATACAACCCTGCAATGGGGTTAGGTGAGCTTAAGTCCAAGCATAGGAGGGTGATTCAGAGTGCCCATCTAGAAGATGGTGGTTTTTTACCTTTATCAGGTGTCCCAGCTAACGCAACCTATGGAATTCATACCTATCAAAAAGGAGCAACTATGGTTCATAACTTACGAAGCTATTTAGGAGATTCTTTATTTTTCAATGCTTTCCAAGCATTATTTGAAAATCATGCTTTTCAGGATATGGATGCTATAGAATTAAAAAACAACCTTTCACAATACAGTAATATAAATCTGGAGCAATTTTTTAATCAATATATTTTTGAGCCAGGGTTTAATGCAGTTAAACTGAAAGCATGGGAGGTAATCAATAACAATGGATCTGATTATGAAGTCAGTCTGGTTTTAGAGCAGAAAAAGAGAATTTCGGATTTATTTTTTCACTATCGTAATTTCCCAATAACCTTTATGGGGGCTAATTGGGAGACACATACTGTAGCTGTAGCGTTTGACCAAGAAATTGCTGCATTTGACATTGTAATCCCCTTTGAACCCATCCATATTTTTATCAATGAAAATGAACGTTTCTTTCAGGCTGTAACAGCGGAAAATATATCAGTTTCCAATACAGGTTTACAAGATTTATTTTACGCTTATTTCAGATTACAAACAAAGCATTTAGCTAATGATAGTGCCTTTGTAAGTGTTGCACACCATAGAGTAGCTCCTGACCCTATTCAAAATTCAGCGGTTAACCACCAATTTGTATTGTCCTCTGAAAGGTATTGGACAGTAAGTGGTATTTGGGACGCCCAAACAGAATTCGATGGCAGGATATTTTTTGACGCAAGAAATAACAATAACGGGAATTTGGACAATGACTTGTTTCAAGCTCATGGTGCTATTGCCTTTCATGAAGATAGCATCGTATTACTTTATCGACCTCATACCAGCTCAGAGTGGCAAGAGTACCCCAATTATATTCGCTCGACTATGGGGCCGCCAACTGATGGATTTTGTAGATTTGACATTCTAGATTTAAAAAAAGGAGAGTACACTTTTGGTTTTAGACAAAATCCGCTTAATACCATCAATGAGGTGGTTATGCAAAAATATGTTTCTGTTTTTCCTAATCCAAGTAATGAAAAAGTTCAAATTAGTTGGAAGTCGCTAAGTCCTGAGCAATTAATTATTCGCAACCAAGCAGGACAGATAGTTAAAAAATTAAACTGTGCTTCAAAGGAAGAGGTAGAATTAGAGATTGCCAATTGGCCAAGTGGAGTATATTTCATTGAAGTGAGTGGCGGTGATTTGTTGCATCCTATTCAAAGAAAATTGGTTAAAAATTAAAACATTGAAAAGATACCTCGCCATAGATTTTGGATTAAAGCGAACAGGGATTGCTGTTTCAGATGAGAACAACATCATAGCTTATGGTCTAACAACGGTGGAATCTAAAGATTTAATGACATTTCTTAAGGCGCAAATACCAAAGCTAGCTATCGGGACAATCGTAATAGGTGAGCCAAAAAGAATGGATACTTCTGATTCTCATGTTACTGCAAATGTCCGATTGTTGAAGGAGGCCTTAGCAAGTAATTTCCCAGACACGGAAGTTGTTTTAATGGATGAACGATTCACCTCAAAAATGGCACTTCAATCGCTCATTCAAGGGGGCGTTTCTAAAAAGAAGAGAAGCAATAAAGCTTTAATCGATGAGGTAAGCGCCACAATCATATTACAATCCTTCATGCAATTAAAAGGAACCTGAATCCATGAGAAAATGATAATTTCTTAACTGGAATAATGCAGTTATTGAAGAATATGGATTGTTAATTTTAGTTTGTATCATCACATTGTCTGTGAATATTAATTAGCTTTGTTATTCATTTAAAGTGAATGCCATGGTAAGGGAAAATTCAGATTTAGCTATTGAATATAAAAGGGACTACTTTTCAGATGAGAGATTAATTGAAGTTTACAAACAATTGATTTTGCCTAGATTAATTGAGGAAAAAATGCTCATATTGCTGCGGCAAGGTAAAATCTCCAAGTGGTTTTCGGGATGGGGCCAAGAGGCAATTAGCGTTGGTACCACCATGGCAATGCAAAAGGATGAGTTCATTTTACCGATGCATCGAAACCTAGGCGTTTTCACCTCAAGAAATATACCTTTAGAGAGACTTTTTGCACAATTTCAAGGAAAAGAGCTTGGCTTTACGAATGGAAGAGATCGCTCATTTCACTTCGGCGCAAAAGATTATAATATTGTGGGAATGATTTCTCATTTAGGTCCTCAATTAGGTATTGCTGACGGTATTGCATTAGGGAATATTTTAAAGGGCTTGAAAAAAGCAACCTTAGTATTCACAGGCGATGGCGGGGCAAGTGAGGGTGATTTTCACGAAGCATTGAATGTTGCTGCTGTTTGGGATTTACCAGTGATATTTGCCATTGAAAACAACAGTTGGGGACTCTCAACACCAAGTAACGAACAATTTCGCTGTAAGCAATTTATTGATAAAGGAATTGGATATGGAATTCAAGCCGTGCAAGTTGATGGTAATAATGTTTTAGCGATAATTGAAACAGTTGAAAAGTTAGCTGCTGATATTCGAAAAAATCCGAAGCCTGTGCTATTAGAATTAATGACATTTAGAATGAGGGGGCATGAAGAGGCTTCAGGAACAAAATACTATCCGGAAGGACTTCAGGAAAAATGGGAGACAAAAGATCCTGTGGTGAATTTCGAAAATTTTATTCTTCATAATAATATTTGCGACGAAGCACAAATTTCAGCGATCAAAAAGAACTTCAAGCAGGCCATAAATGAAGCTTTAGAAGTTGCTTATGCCGCTCCTTCGATTGAACCCAATACATCAAAAGAATTGGATGATATCTTTATGGATTTTGATGAAGTGATTATTGATCCAGTAAAAGAATCCAAATCTGAAATGCGCTTTATTGACGCCATTTCACATGGTCTGCGTCAGTCTATGGAAAAACATCCGAACTTGGTGCTCATGGGGCAAGATATTGCGGAATATGGAGGCGTATTTAAGATTACGGAAGGCTTTGTGGAGCAATTCGGTAAGGCTAGAGTTAGAAACACTCCCCTTTGTGAGTCGGCAATAGTTGGCGCTGGACTTGGACTTTCTATCAACGGAATGAAAGCAATGGTAGAAATGCAGTTTGCTGATTTTGTTACCTGTGGTTTCAACCAAATTGTAAATAACTTGGCTAAAATTCATTGGAGATGGGGGCAAAATGCAGATGTTGTTGTACGCATGCCAACAGGTGCTGGAGTTGCTGCTGGACCTTTTCATTCTCAAAGTAATGAAGCTTGGTTTTACCATACCCCCGGGTTGAAAATTCTTTATCCAGCATTCCCTGCAGATGCTAAAGGTTTGCTTTGTGCAGCAATTAATGACCCTAATCCTGTACTGTTTTTTGAACATAAATTTTTGTACAGAAGTTTAAAGGAAGAGGTTTACGACGATTATTATACGTTGCCTATCGGAAAAGCAAAAGTTCTTCAACAAGGCACAGATATTACTGTCGTTACTTATGGAATGGGCGTGCATTGGGCGCTAGCTTATGCAGAAGCGCATCCAGCGGTTTCGATGGAAATTGTGGATTTGAGATCTTTGGCACCATTGGATAAAGCAACCATTTTTGCTTCTGTAATTAAAACAGGTAGAGCAATAGTCTTGCAAGAGGATTGTTTAACAGGAGGCATCGTAGGGGATATTGCCGCAATGATTAACGAGAACTGTTTTGAACAACTCGATGCGCCAGTATTAAGGGTGGGATCATTAGATACACCAGTTCCATTCAATGCGCAACTTGAGCAAAATTTTTTACCACAAAATCGATTTGCTCAAGCTGTTGAGAAGTTACTAAATTATTAACGACGAATTCAAATGGTTAGTAATATTGGAAATTTGAAAATGCATCTATTCTCTCTATTCAATGCAAAATAGTTTAAGAGACCGAGTTGCTACTTTTATTTTTTTGGTATTTATTGCCAACTCATTTTTGCGATGTGAAAATGTAACACATGAGAATGTAGTTCAGGATTTTGATGAAATTAATCAAAAGCATGAAGTTTTGGACACCTTGTTGGAATATCGCTCAACTAATCAAATAACTGAGTCGGATACAATTGCTCAAAAATTAATAGCGCTTGGATTGGTAGATGTTCAAAGTGTAAATTCGAATATTATCGTCGATATCAAATATAGCACAACGGATAATTTTATGGGAGAAAATCTTTATGGAGATTTAAAACAAGCGTTTTTACAACCCGATATAGCCGCGAGATTGGGAAGAGTGCAAGAATTCTTGGAAAGTAAAGACAGTCTTTTACGGCTCTATGTTTGGGATGCTGTTCGCCCCAGAAATATTCAGCAAAAAATGTGGGATGCTTTAGACTCGATTCCTGTAAGTCAACGTGGAAAGTTCCTTAGCAACCCCAAAAATGGAAGTTTACATAATTATGCCGCTGCCGTGGACTTAAGCATCTTTGATTTGCGCACCGATACACTTTTAGATATGGGCGCTGGTTTTGATGATATGCGAAAAATAGCTTACCCAGAGTTAGAAGCACATTTTTTAGCAACAGGGGAATTGACGCAAGCACAAGTTAATAACAGAAAACTATTGAGAGAAGTAATGCGTTCGGAAAACTTCTACAACATCCCAAGTGAATGGTGGCATTTTAATGCTTGCAGCAGAGAAAGAGCAAAACTAAAATATGATATAATTGAGTAAGGTTTAATTGTTTGCTGAACTTTGAGTTTCTCCGAGCTCCAAAGGTCTTATGGCCATAACAATCTAATATCATAATTTCTATCAAAGATATTCTTAAATTTGAAAACCAAAGTAAACTTCTTTATGCAAAAGTTGAAGCAAGAATTTAACGATAAAGTGATATGGATTACAGGCGCATCCTCAGGAATTGGTGAGGAGCTAGCTATACAATTGGCTGAACTAGGCGCAAAATTGATTCTTTCTGCAAGAAATACGGCAGCTTTGGAACAACTCAAAAACAAATTACATCGCGCTAATGAGCACATGGTGCTAGCTTTAGATTTGGGAAAAAATGATGATTTTCAGTCTTTGGCAGCATCTGTTGTTCAACATTATGGTCGCATTGATTATCTATTTAACAGTGGAGGGATTTCACAGCGTTCTGAAGCAGCAAATACAGCACTACATGTAGATCGAACCATCATGGAAGTGAATTATTTTGGAAATATTGCACTTACAAAAGCGGTTTTACCCTTTATGCAGCAGCAGCAAAGTGGTCACATTATCGTAACTTCAAGTATTGCCGGGAAATTTGGGTTTTATTTACGTTCTGCTTATGCGGCATCTAAACATGCCTTGCATGGATTTTATGAGAGCTTACTACTGGAAGAAGCGAAGAATAATATTTACGTAACCATCGTTTGTCCAGGGAAAATTTTCACACCTATTTCTATCAATGCGCTGACTGCTGATGGACAACCACATGGAGAAATGGACCATAATCAAGCAACAGGAATGTCAGTTCAAGAATGTGTGCGTCAAATGTTAATGGCTACCCAAAAAAGAAAAAAAGAAGTTTTAATCGGCAATAAAGAAATCAAGGCGGTGACCTTAAAACGCTTTTTCCCGAAGTTATTTTGGAAAATTATCAAGAAACAAAAAGCAACATAAAAAATTAAAATGGCAAAAAACAATAGTATTTTGATGGTATGTTTAGGTAACATTTGCCGTTCTCCAATGGCAGATGGATTACTAAGAAAGAAGGTGAAAGACCATGATTTAGATGTCTTTGTCGATTCAGCTGGAACTGGAGATTATCATGTTGGTGAAGCACCAGACAAACGCATGCGAGAAACGGCAAGCGCTAAGCATTATCCCATTGACGAGCTTCGTGCTAGGCAGTTTACAAAAAGTGATTTTCAGGAATTTGACAGGATTTATGTCATGGATAAAAGCAACAGAGACAATGTGCTTCGATTAGCACAAACCCCCGAAGATAGAAACAAAGTAAAATTGATATTGGATGAGCTTTATCCAGGAGAAGGTAGAGAAGTGCCAGACCCCTATTTTGGTGGTCAACAAGGATTTGAAGACGTTTTTCAAATGCTAGATTTAGCCACTGACAAAATTATTGAGCAATTAAAATAAGGTCAAGAGATGACAAAAGGAAAAATTTACCTCATTCCCAATTTACTTGGAGGAGAACAGTGGTCAGACGTATTACCAGAAATGGTAAAAGAAAATGCCATTGCACTGCGCTTTTTTGCCGTAGAAAACATCAAATCTGCAAGACGGTTTCTTCGTCGATTAGACCGAGCTTTCCCCATCGATGAGTCCGAGTTTTTTGAGATCAACAAGCGCACAAATCCTGAGGAATTACAAGCTATTTTGCGAGAAATTAAAAATGGAAAAAATTGTGGTGTCATTTCTGAAGCAGGCTGCCCAGGCATTGCAGATCCGGGAGCTGACTTGGTAGCTCTGGCGCATTCAAGCGGGATTCATGTAGTGCCGCATGTTGGTCCTTCTTCCATTTTTATGGCTTTAATGGCCAGTGGTTTTAGCGGACAATCTTTCGCTTTTCATGGTTATTTACCTAAAGAAAGAAAACAGCGTATCAAACATTTAAAAGAAATGGAACGCAATGTGAAATACACCAAACAAACACAGTTGTTCATGGAAACACCTTTCCGAAACATGAATTTACTTGAGGACTTACTCAATGAACTCATGGATGATACTTTGCTTTGTGTGGCTTGTGACATTACCTTGCCAACTGAGCACATTCAAACCATGACAGTTAAAGCATGGAGAGACAATGCCTTTGATCTGAGCAAAAGACCTACCATTTTTGCGCTAGGGAACTTTAGTGTTAATGGTTGATTCATGTTTTTGGGACAATTGAGAAGATGGTGAAAGACGAAGTTTTTAGGTCGCTTAAAACTCAATCCCCTAAGATGATGTATTCAACAAAACTTGAGTGTTCAAATGACCATGTTTAGCCGTAAAATCCGCAATGTCTTTTCTTAATTTTTCTTGAAAAGCTATATTGGCTTCAGAGGCGGAATGAATTGGTTGGTGATTTTTTGCTTGTAAAAATCGATAAAACTGTTTTAAAATGGCTTGGTCTGTTTTCGTGAAAAACAAGCTTGTTAACTGTTCCCAAAGGGCATCAATGGCGATTGAATTTGGATGCACACCATCGGCGGAAAACCAGGCATAATCGCGCAATTCATCTATGAAATATTCGTAAACAGGCAAATAGTAATTGTTTTGATCCTCAGCACAAACTTGAGCCAAGGCTAATCGCAACGTGGCCTTGCTCAGACTATTCTCCGATAGCCCCTCTTTGCTATGTCGAACGGGGCTGATAGTCCAAATAATATCGATTTCAGGTTGAATAGCTTTGATTTCTGCCACTAAGCCTTTACATGCAACAATTACCTCCTCTAATGAAAGTAACTTTTTGGTGAAATCTTGAGCAGGCATTTTATGACAGTTGGCCACAATAGCTCCATTTGATATGCGCTCGTAAACTATCGCTGTACCCAAGGTTATAAATAGCACCTTTGAATCTTTTAAATTTGAAATAAAACACAACCTTTGATGGTTCATTTTTTCCAATAACTCAACTTTACTGTAACCATGAAGTTTACTGTTTGCCCCCCAATGTAAATAAACATCTTCTTTTGAAAAGATATTTTCCTCAATCTGCATCGGGTTATTAAAAGCGTGTAACATGTTGTGAAGTGAAACAGGGTTGAAAATCACACCAAATGGGTTGGTATTAACAAACAATCCATGCTGAGCAAAAAGCGACGACACATGCTCTGCAAAGCAACTACCAATAAAAGCAACAGGAGCACTTAGTTCTATTTTTTTTATAACTGGCCATTCAACACATGTCTTTTTCATTTTTCTGCCGCTTTTTTATAGGTTGTTACATCTTCTACTTCAACACTCGGTTGAATTGTTTCCTCCAATAAGGTTCTCCAGCCCACCCATTTTCCTGCGTCACTGATCGTTTCATTGTGCCAGATGGCAATGAGCTCCCCGCCATGTGTTTGGATTTCTTTTCGCAGTGCTAACATGTCTTGAACCGCATCAATAACTGACATTTTAAGGTAATCTTTGTAAGTGCCATCCATGTAGGTAAAAGGGTGTAACATCAGTCCCTCTTCTCGGTTTTTTTTCAGGTTAAACCAAGGAAATGGCGCTGCAATTCCGCTGCGGAAACCAACTAGGTCTGCGAATCCTATGGAGTAATCTGCTGTTATTTGGGATTGCAATAAAATTTGAAAAGTTTCCGGAAAAGCAACCCTCAAAAAATGCTGCCGCGATTGTTTTATCTTGCATTTGGCAATTTTTTCCAATCTCAATTTTTCCACTGCAACTTTATGCAAGGCGTCATTCGATGCATAACTAGGATGAATTCCAATCGTTAAATGTTGCTGCATGCGTCGAATCAACTCCTGTAATTTTGGATTGGTGTGGGCTAAATTTTTATCATGTGGACCATAATCCCCAAGCAACCAAAAAAGTATAGGTTCAAATCCTCGTTCTTTTAATTTCAAAATATAGTCATAGGTATCATAAGGGTCTTTTACTAAACCATTCACAACTTTCCACCTCGTTTGGACTTGTTTCCAATTAAATTGAGCAACATCCTTAGCCGAAGCCATCCACTTTCGCCAAAGCGGCTTGTGCTTAAAAGCATAAGCGTTGTCAATATCAAAAGTTGGCAAAACACGAAACGTTGGTTTTTTAAATTCAATCGTTTTCTGACACTTAGAAGCTATCCAAGTTAATAAATGCTTTGACCAACGAGGAATCATAAGCTGGCGATGCAAACCCATTTGTACTAAAATATTTTCACTCGAGGGAACCCTTGTGTGTTTATCTCTTTTTTGGCTCAAATGTTCCGAATAAAGCGTAATGGTATAAAAGATGGTTGCCAAAATATCTTTTTCTCCGTTAAATGCAATTACAGACAAGCCTTCCCATTCACCAAAAGCAATCCCAAATGGATGCAGGTCCTCTTCCATCAATAATTCTGATGGGTTAATTTGCGCATAATCGTTGGAGAAATATCGAGCGGAGTAAACTAATTTTAAATGTTGCTCATCTGCACGCTCAAATTGATAGGCGTCGTTGGTCAGGCGATAGTTGATTTCCGAAAATCGACAAATGATATCGAAAGTGTATTTCAACCGAGGTGTAATTTGATCCACAAAAACAAGTAACTCCATGCCAGTAATCTTTTTTGCAGGATTTTTGTAGATGTAACAAAAGCCGCAAATATTTCGTTTATAAAGCAAACATACAAAATTAGGATAAGTAAATATTAGCTGTAGAATTGAAAAAGCAAGAGTTGTAGGAAAACAGAAGTACTCCGATCATGAAACCACATATGAAAAGCACATTTTATTGTCGCATAGCATCGTTCTTATTTGGACTGTGTTTCCTGTTGCTTTTTGGTAGTTTTTATCCGCAAAATCCTCAGGCGATCTCTTATCTTTCCTTTGGGGTGAAAGTTGGAATTATGCCGACTGGAAAAATTCAGCAATATGCCATCGTTCATGCAGTTCACCAAAGAGGAATGCGCATTCAACCAGTTAGTTTTACAGAGATGTACAACGTTGCAATTGGTAAATGGCCTATTCCTGGCACCAAAGTTTTTCACAATTATTTGGAAGCCCATGGTGTTGAAGAAGCTATTTCCGCTAAAGAACATTTAAAAGAAACAGCGCCATTTGATTCCATTTGGAAAATTAGATTTGTAGAGCATCCTTTTGACGGACGACTAGGCAAAGGATGGAGTCAAGGAGACGTTAAACCAAGTCTAAAACAACAGGGCTACATCTTTCATGAATACGGTATCAAGGGCTACGATCAAGACTATTTCATCGATACTAGTTTTTATAAATTGCTGAAACACGTGATTGATGACAATTGGATTAACTACTACAAATCTTTGCGATAGCGGCTTGCAATGTTTGAAAAAGCAAAATACGCTCTTTTATCAAAGACGAATAAATTGTATCTTTGCGCAAAAGTAATGGCATGAAAATATTAGACGGTAAAGCCTTGGCGAAAGAAATCAAAGTGGAGTTAATGGAAAAAGTAAATCAACTCTCGCTAGCTGGTAAAAAAGTCCCTCACCTTGCTGCTGTTATCGTTGGAAATGATGGTGCCTCAAGAACTTATGTAGGCGCAAAAGTTCGTGCTTGTGAAGAGATTGGCTTTAATAGTACTTTGATTCAATTGCCATCTGATATTTCTGAAGCAGATTTATTGGAAAAAGTCAATCAATTAAACCAAGACAATGACATTGACGGTTTTATCGTTCAGCTGCCATTACCACAACACATTGACGAGAAAAAAATTACGTTGGCCATAGACCCCAAAAAAGACGTCGATGGTTTTCACCCCGAAAATTTGGGGAGAATGGTATTGAGTTTGCCAGGTTTCTTGCCAGCGACGCCAGCTGGTATTTTGGAAATTCTCAAACGCTACGACATTCCAACCGAAGGAAAACATTGTGTGGTTGTAGGAAGAAGTCATATTGTTGGAAGCCCTATGAGCATCATGATGGGAAGAAGCTCTTACCCTGGGAATTCCACCGTAACTTTAACACACAGCAGAACAGAAAACTTAAAAGAAATTACCCAACAAGCGGATATTTTAATCACAGCTATAGGTCGCCCAGGTTACTTGAAAGCGGACATGGTGAAAGAAGGTGCTGTTGTTATTGATGTTGGCATTACTCGCATTGATGCTCCTGAAACTAAATCAGGTTACCGACTGAAAGGCGATATTGATTTTGAAGATGTAGCACCAAAGTGTTCATTTATTACACCAGTACCTGGCGGTGTTGGTCCAATGACAATTGTTAGTTTGATGCAAAACACGCTGAGAGCAATTGAATTAAAAGCAAACTAGCTGTCATGAAAATTCAATTGTTTAATATCCCCAACCTGCTTACTGCTGGGAATTTAATTGCAGGATGTCTGAGTATTTTATTTGCATTATCCGGAAGAATTGAACTGGCGGCTTTGTTTATTCTGATTGGTGCTATCTTCGATTTTTTAGACGGTTTTGCTGCGCGACTACTGAAACAACAAAGTCCAATTGGTAAGCAACTTGACTCTTTGGCAGATATTGTCACTTTTGGCGTTGCTCCAGCTTTTATTGTTTTTGTTCTTGCCATAATTTTTGGTGCAAAAGAGTTACTATTGATTACACAAAACGACTTAAGTCAGTTATGGATGGATGGCACCATGGGTGCGAATATTCAGTCTTGGATCAATATTTATTTATCCGATTTATCCAATAATTTCCCTGAAAAAGAGCCCTTCTTTGTTGGTTGGTATTTGTATTTACCTTTTGTGGCGTTTTTAATTCCCATGATGAGTCTTTTTCGTTTAGCGAAATTTAATGTAGATGATAGACAAACCGATGCTTTTATTGGCTTACCTACTCCTGCTAACAGTTTGTTTTTCGCTTCTTTTGCATTAATGCTATGGGATGGGTTTGGAACTTCAGATTGGCGAGCATCACTTTCCTTAACTTTAATCAGCGACCAAATTATGATGGTGTTTGTCATCATTTTTTCTTACTTACTCATTGCAGAAATTCGTCTGTTCTCTTTGAAGTTTAAGAACTTTAGTTGGCAAGATAATAAAACACGTTATCTGTTCCTGCTGTTTAGCTTGATTAGCATCACCTTCCTGTTCGTTTGGGCACTCCCCATCATTATACTCACCTATTTACTGGTGTCTGTTTTTACCGCAAAAGCTTAATATTGTTAGCAATTTCAACGGAATTCGCACTTATAAGCGCACGCTTGTAATTTGGCATCATGCTGTTAGAACTTTTACAGGGCGCGTTAACTTAGTTTAAACTATTCATTTAATAATTCTTTACTTCGCGTTTACACCCATAATCTTGACGAATTTCTAGCACCTGTCAAAACATTTTCAAGAACAGTTAATAAGTCTTTTCCAGTAGCAGGATATTCGTATGGCATAAAATTCAAAAGTATATTAACGGTTGTGCTATTTTATTGGTGTTCACTAACCCTATTTTCTCAGAACGAAGGAAAACTTAGTTCAATCGAAAAAAACATATTGGCAAGGTATCATAAAAAATTATT
>JAFIEX010000068.1 GCA_020832365.1 Crocinitomicaceae bacterium | reverse complement strand
AAATTCCAATCTCTTCAAAAACTCAAAATTCAAAAAAATATGTAGTTTTGTTCCATATGGCTGAGAAATAGCCTAAAATATCCATGGAAAAATTACTGAGTTACCTCGTTTATTACTGTTTAGTTATTCCTGTCTCTCGTCTGCCATTTGGTTTACTTTATATTTTCTCTGATTTCTTGTACCTCGTTGTTTATTTTGGAATTGGCTATCGAAAATATGTAGTTCGAACAAATTTAAGAAACTCATTTCCACATTATCCTTTGAAAGAAATCATAGCCATAGAAAAAAAATTTTACCGACACTTCACTGACTTCTTAGTGGAAAGTGCTAAATCTTTGAGTATCTCAGCCAAGGACATCGAGGAGCGTTGTGCGTTAATTAACCCAGAAATTGTGCACCAATACTATGAAGAAGGTAGAGATGTTTTAGTTCTCTGCGGACATTACAATAACTGGGAATATTATGCCGTAGGTATCGCTCAACAAATGAAACATCAAACCGCATCCATCTATCGGCCATTAAAAAACAACTTTTTCGATCAACTAATTAAGGAGTCTCGTCAACGATTTGGGATGAAAATGATTACCATGCGGAATGCTCCAAGGTTCTTTGCTAGCTTGAATGATTCCAAACCGACGATGACCATCATGGTGAATGATCAATCTCCGGGTAATCCAAAAACTGCCCATTGGAATAAGTTTTTGAACCAAGAAACAGGCTGGATGTTTGGTGCTGAAAAATTAGCACGAAAATATAATCAAGTGGTATTTTTTGGCTGCATTCGAAAAAGAAAAAGAGGACACTATGAAGTTACCTTTTACCCTATTACAGATAAAATACAGCATGAAAAAGAAGGATATGTAACAGACCAACACGCTTTACAATTAGAACGTGTAATTAATGAAGAACCTTCTTATTGGTTATGGTCACACAAAAGGTGGAAGCATAAAAAGCATAGCAATGAGTAATCCATTTGCACCCTTAGCAGAGCGAATGCGACCTAAAAATTTAGAGGAATATATTGGACAGTCGCATTTGGTAGGAAAACAAACTGGTTTTCGCAAAGCGCTTGATGCAGGCGTTCTACCATCACTTATTTTATGGGGGCCACCTGGTGTTGGGAAAACAACGTTGGCTTTGCTCATTGCCAACCATTTAAAAAGACCGTTTTACACCCTTTCTGCTATTTCGTCAGGAGTTAAAGATGTCCGAGAAATCATTCAAAAAGCTGAAGGACAAGGCATGTTTCAAAATAGTGGTGCGATTCTTTTTATTGATGAAATCCATCGCTTTTCAAAATCACAGCAAGACTCATTACTTAATGCTGTTGAAAAAGGCGTCATTACCTTAATCGGAGCAACGACAGAGAATCCTTCTTTTGAAGTAATTTCTGCTTTACTTTCCCGCTGTCAAGTCTATACTTTGCAGTCGCATTCTAAAGAGGAATTAGAATTACTTTTGCATCGTGCAATATCGAAAGATGAAATTCTTTCGCAGAAAAAAATTCAACTTATTGAAAGTGATGCGCTGTTCCGGATAGCGGGAGGCGATGCCCGAAAATTATTGAGCTTACTAGAATTAGTTGTTAACACATTTGATAATCAAGAAAAAATTGAGCTTACCAACGAATTAGTAACTACCTGTGCACAACAAAACATTGCTATTTATGACAAAGATGGCGAACAACATTACGATATTATTTCTGCTTTTATCAAATCCATCAGAGGAAGTGACCCCAATGCAGCGGTTTATTGGCTTGCACGAATGATTGAAGGCGGTGAAGACCCTAAATTTATAGCTAGACGATTAATAATAAGTGCAAGTGAAGACATTGGTTTGGCCAATCCAACCGCATTAATTTTTGCTAACAACACCTTTCAAGCAGTAAATACTGTTGGCTTTCCCGAAGCAAGAATTATTTTAGCACAATGTGTAATTTATTTAGCAACATCACCAAAAGGAAACGCTGCATATCAAGCCATTAATCATGCGCAAAGCGTAGTCAGGGAAACAGGTAATCTTTCCGTACCACTGCATTTGAGAAATGCACCAACAAAATTGATGAAGAAAATGGATTATGGAGCTGGATACAAATATGCCCATGAACATCAAGGAAACTTCATTGATCAAGAATACTTTCCTTCGGAATTGGCTGGAACAAACTTTATTAACCCTGGAAGTAGCAAAAGAGAACAAGAGCTGTATGCGCAATTGCAAGAACTTTGGAAAGGCAAATACAAATAAGTCAGATTGAGTTGTTGTTACGTTTTAATTCAAAATCATAAATGGTTTTCCAAAAATAAGCCTGAGAAATACCCGCTGATTGCAACATTTTTGGCACAATCGATTCAGAAGAAAAGCCTGGGGTTGTATTCACTTCAATGACATGTGGTACGTCTCCTATTAAGATATAGTCAATCCTTGCTAAAGAGCGTAATTGTAACAACTCGTATATTTTTTTCGATAATTCCTGCACTTGTTTTGTCAAAGTATCACTAATTCTTGCCGGTGTTATTTCTTGGGATTTCCCTAAATATTTTGCTTCATAATCGAAAAAGTCAGTTTCAGAAACGATTTCTGTGCAGGGTAATGCATGCAACCCTTGTTCATCCTCGTAAACTCCACAAGTTACCTCTACCCCATCCATGAAAGCTTCACAAACAACAGTTCTTCCCTCTTGAAAAGCAAGGCTTAATGCCTTAAACAATTCATCCGATTTATATACTTTTGAAATACCAAAACTAGATCCAGAGTCAGAAGGCTTAACGAACAAGGGCAATCCAAGTTCTGAGACAACATTAGCAATATTAGCCTGATTAATATTAGAGAAAAGAACAGATTTAGCAACTTTAACTCCAAAAGATTTTAAAAATTGATTACAAAACCATTTATCAAAAGACATTGCTGAGGCTAAAGAACCACTATTTATATATGGAAACTCTTTCATCTCAAAATAAGCTTGCAGTTTACCATTTTCTCCAGGGTTACCATGGATATAAACGTGGGCTGCATCCAGCTTTAATTTTTCACCTTTTGATAAAAATGAAAAATCTTCTTGAGCTAATATTTTGCGTTCTCCATCCACCTCTATCTCCCAATTATTTCTTGTTACAAAAACCAAATAGGCCATGTAATTACCAGCTGTTTCAATCGCTTGTTGAATGTTCCGAGCACTTTTTACTGAAATGTCAAACTCAGAAGAAAAGCCACCGCAAAATATGCCAATTTTTTTCATTTTAAATCCTGTTTTGATTTAGCGAAGTAAAGACATAAAGGCGACAAAAATACAGCGACAAAAAAAAGTTTTAAACAGTAATTTTGGGATGAGCGAAAAACTGAGGCAATAAAAAGGCCGCAACAAAAATGCTGCAGCCAGTTTGAGATTATCATTATTTTTTTAGTTTTTCACTAAACGATGCGTTACAGCCAAACCATCATTTGAAGAAACCTTCACAAAGTAAACCCCCGTTTTTAAAGAATTAATAGCTATTACGCCAGTGTTTTCATCAATGTTTGCGCTCATCACCTCTCTTCCTAAGTTATCCATTATTGTAACTTGATAAGGAATATTAGGTAACAAACCAATGATTTTAAAACTATGAGATGTAGGATTGGGAGCTAATTTCAAATGAGATTTGAAATCATTTTCATTGATACTAGCAGCGCCTTGATGATTGTATGGTTCTGATTCCGCAGTACATCCAAATTCGTCCGTTATTACAACTGTATACTCACCTAAATCTGATAAGGCAATCTGCTGATTTGTCGCCCCTGTAATAGGTTGACCATTTAAAAACCACTGATAAGCATGTGCAGAGGAGGACACCAAATCTGAACCAACTACTGAAATCGTTGGAGGAGCTGGTAGCTCATAATTACATTCAAAAGTAGGTGTAATCCTAGCGTCATTATCCACAAAATTATCAAATACTGATTTTGCCTGACAATCACCCTTCAAATAAAAGTCTAACCATGGCGTAATAGCATCATACATCGTTTGTTGCTGCTCTGCTCGAGTTATAGAAATACCACTAGAGGCAGTTGATTCACCAAAGTCACAATTAAAATTGGAATTGGCAAAGTAGCAGTGTGCACCACCAAGGATAGATAAGAAATATTTACAGGGTGCAGCTGATGCGTCATACATTGGAATATGGTGCTCATTCGGAGGTGTAACACCATCCTGTTGTCCTGAAAGCACTAAAGTTGGTACTGTGATATTTGGCGCAACATCAATAGCACTCGGATTCGTTTCGGCTGGTGCAAGTCCAATCAATGTTGTAACATTGGCATTAACATTTGCTGCTAAAAAAGAACTTCCTCCACCCATGGAATGCCCCATTAATGCAGACTTACCATTGAGCTTATTATGAAACAAAGTAGTTGCATCGTTATTTAAATCCAGTAGCCTATCTAAAACAAGACTCAGGTCTAAACCAAAATCTTGATGTGAAGGTGCCGGAAATAAGCCCCCCTCTGTTCGAGGTAACGCAATGATGTATCCTAAGGGCACAAGCTCTTCCCAAATGTTTTCATAAGCACTCCAAGCCATTGCAAAGCCATGACCAAAAGAAATGATTGGAAACTCCCCTTGTGCAACAGGCACATCTATACCAGCTGTAACAGCAGGATAATAAATTTCCGTTTGAATTTGCCGTCCTGGGCCACCTCCACTGCCAAATCCCCCAGAACGATTTGGATCGTTAAAGGTAATCGTCGTATGGCCGATGGGCATTTGAGCAATAATTAAAATGTTGACTACTAGACTCAACACACTTAGTAGTATTTTTTTCATGGCTTTTATTTTGTCAACGAATATACAAAAATAGTCTATTCCGACTAATAATAAAGACATAAATGACTAAAAAATAGGATATCTGGCAATAAATAAGGATGAGCGCAATTGAATAAGATTAAAAATCCCTTTACCTCATCTAAAAAATCCAAAACTTAAAACAGAATTAGAACGTTGAAACAAAATAATGGATGTTTTTTTACTATTTTTGATGCCATATACAAATCTCCAAATATGCCATTTAACTCTATTTTTGGGTGGTTGATGAAAAAAAGAATTCATCAAATAGACTTATTTCGAAAGTATCCGATTGAGGTGCAGAAGGAATGCTTCGACTATCTCATAGAAATGGGAAAAACTACGCAATTTGGAACAGAACATTCTTTATCTACTATTCAAAACTATGAGGATTTCAAATCTAAAGTACCACTTTCCAATTACGAAATATTAAAAACTTGGGTATCAAAATCAATGGAGGGTGAACCCAATGTTTTGTGGCCAGGAGAAACAAAGTGGTTTGCTAAATCATCTGGCACTACCTCTGATAGAAGTAAGTTGATTCCAGTAACTAAAAACTCTCTTGAAGACTGTCATTATAAAGGAGGTAAAGATTTATTAGCCATCTATTATGACCAACACCCGCATTCAAAATTATACAAAGGGAAACATTTGGTGGTTGGTGGTTCTGCCGAACACCATGCATTAAGAGAAGACAGCTATACTGGAGATTTATCAGCAATTATCCTAAAAAATCTTCCTTGGTGGGCAGAGATTAAAAGAACGCCTTCTAAAGAAATCGCCCTCATGAGCGAATGGGACGAAAAAATAGAAAAATTAGCTCAATCCACCATGAAAGAGGATGTGTATAGCATTTCTGGTGTCCCTAGCTGGACCATGGTACTCATGCACCGCATTTTATCCATCACTGGCGCTAAAAACATCTTGGAAATATGGCCAAACTTGGAACTATTCATGCACGGTGGCGTCAGCTTCGAACCTTACAGAGAAGAGTTTAAGAAACTCATACCAAGCGAAAAAATGAACTACATTGAGTCCTACAATGCTTCGGAAGGATTTTTCGGTATTCAGGACATCAAGGGAGGTGATTTACTCTTGATGCTCGACTATGGCATCTTTTATGAGTTCATTCCTATGTCCGATTTTCAGGGTACTCACTCCCAAAATGTAATCAGTTTGGAGGATATAGAATTAAATAGAAATTACGCCATTGTTATTTCTACCAATGGTGGATTATGGAGATACATCATTGGAGACACAATCCAATTCACCTCCACAACTCCCTATCGATTTAGGGTTACTGGAAGAACTAAACATTTCATCAATACTTTTGGTGAAGAACTCATCGTTGAAAATGCAGAGTACGCCGTTGCCGAGGCTTGCAAAGCAACAAACGCTAATATTAAAGATTATACAGCATGCCCTATTTTTATGAAGGATGGTCAATCTGGAGGTCATGAATGGCTCATTGAGTTCAGACAAGCCCCTAAAGACATACAGCACTTCATGCGTGTTTTAGACAATACCTTGAGGGCAATAAATAGTGATTATGACGCTAAACGAACAAATGATCTCACGCTAGTTTTTCCAAAATTGAATAATTTGAAAAGCGGAACTTTTGAAAATTGGCTTAGAACAAAAGGTAAATTAGGAGGGCAACATAAAGTTCCGCGACTATCAAACGACAGAATTATTGTTGACGAAGTATTGAGTATTTCATGTGGTACGGTTTTGGATATGAACGCTAAGAACTCGAGCTCATGATTAAATTGTTTTTTATAGCATTCCTTTTTTTAATGTCATTATTTCCATATGCACAAGCTCAACATGAATGGCAACTTATTCGAACTGTTCCGCAAAAAGCATTTGACGCATGGGACGTTGACCCAATGGGCAAAGTGATTTTCGCAAGGCGAGATGTTTTAACGAAATTAGACACTAGTTTTAATGTTGAATTTACCCAAAGTCTGAAGAGTTTTGGTAATGTGACTAAAATCGACGCACGACATGCGCTAAAATCTCTTATATTCTCAGAAGACCAACAAGCCATTGCTTTTATAGACAATACGCTAACCATGCACAAAGGATTAAAAGACTTGACAGCCATAGATGTTTCCTACGGCACCACGGCAAGCTACTCTGCGCAATCTAGCAGGTATTGGGTGTTTGACGGAGACAACTCTAAGTTAGTTTTGATCGATGAATTAAAAAGTCGGCCTCAAGTATTAGAAAATCTTGCCGGATTAGTTGGTGCTCCAGAAATTCACGAAATACTCGAAATTGAAAACACGCTTTTTCTTTTAGATAAAACAAAAGGAATATACCTCTTTGATATTTATGGCTCTTTTATTGATTTTATTCCAGTTGAAAATGTAATTGGTATGCACTACACAGATAATTTCCTGTTTTATCTCACAGAAAAAGATTTAAACCGAATGAATTTAAGAAATAGAAGAATAAGAACTTTTGTGTTGCCTGAGGAAAACGTTAATTCCTTCAAGGTTTTAGGTAGTTACGTTTTTTTAAAAACTTCACAGCATCTCAAAAAATACGAATTGCGATAGATTAATCTCAATAGACTTGTATTTATTAATGTATATTTTCTATATTAGTAACCTTCTAAACATAAAAGATTATGCATATTGCTGTAGCTGGAAATATTGGGTCTGGAAAAACAACCCTAACGGAACTATTATCTAAACACTATGGGTGGGAAACGCACTATGAAGATGTGGATCAAAATCCTTATCTCAACGATTTCTATGAAGATATGCAACGCTGGTCTTTCAACTTACAAGTGTATTATTTGAATAGTAGATTTACTCAAATTCAAGAAATCAAGCAAACAGACAAAATGGTTATCCAAGACAGAACCATTTATGAAGATGCTTTTATTTTTGCACCAAACTTGCACTCTATGGGACTGATGACTACCAGAGATTTCGAAAATTACTTTTCTCTGTTTAGTCTTATCGAGTCATTTATTTCAGCTCCTGACTTGCTGATTTACCTGCGAGCCTCTGTTCCAACATTGGTAAACCAAATTCAAAAAAGAGGTAGAAATTACGAGGAAAGTATCCGTTTAGATTATCTTAAAAGGCTCAATGAACGTTATGAAGCATGGATTAGTACCTATGACAAAGGAAAAATACTAATCGTAGATGTGGACAATAACAACTATCACGAAAATCAAGAGGATTTAGGTAAAATTATTCACGCCATTGACACTGAGATAAACGGATTGTTTTAAGTAACAACAGGACCAATATTATCCAACAGTCTTTGTTTTGTAGTCTGAAATAAGAAAATATTGAACTTTCGCAATTCAGCAAGAAAAATCTTGGGTAATTTCAACACTTAATTAGGGTCACTAAAAGCAGGATTTTTCAAAAAGCTTTCATCGGTAAGCGACTCTAAGAATATCTTTAAAAGCGATCTTTCTTGGGCATCCAAATTATTACCCCCTTGGTGTGCAAATTCCATCATCGGGTCAATAGTTGGACTCACCACAACTCCAAAAGCATAGTGATTAATCACCTCATCTAAAGTCTGGAATCTTCCATTGTGCATATACGGTGCTGTTTGAGCAATATTTCTTAAAGTCGGTACTTTAAAATGTCCTTTATGGTTTGGGTTTCCAGTTACTTCATACCTTCCTTCATCTTCAAAAGTCATGTCTAAACCATTATTGGAAAACATGTTAACATGCATCAAGGCACCATCATGACAGTGCAAACAATCACCAGAAGTCAAACTAAAAAAGATATCAAATCCAGCATCAATAGCAGCCCATTCAGAAGTAGGAATGCTTTGGCGAATAGCTTCCTCCTCGGCTGTTAAAGGCAGGTTGTTTCTAAACTTAAACATAACATCATACTTAGATTTTCCAGAAATCATTGTACGCATGAATTGTGCTATTGCCTTTGAAACGTGCGTTGAATCATAGTCTTGGGTGCCAAATGCTTTCAAAAACATATTATTATACTTCTCAATAGCTTTTAACCTATTCACAGCAGCATCCCAAGGTAAGTCCATTTCTGTTGGGTCTGGAATAGGGTGAAAAACTTGGTCTTCCAAAGAACCTGACCTTCCGTCCCAGAAAAAAGAAGTTTGCCAACCTAGATTCACAATAGCCATGGACTGCCTTCTTCCCACTACACCACCAACCCCAACAGAAAACTTGCTCGGATCTGCAAAACCATGCGCTTGGATGTGACAAGACGCACAACTAATAGTATTATCTCTACTCAATTGCTTTTCATAAAACAAATGCCTTCCAAGCTCCACACCTTCCACTGTCATTGGATTATCTTCAGGTATTTGCATTTGTGGAAAATGAGAAGGGATATTCAAGTTATATGGTGTAACTTGGTAAACCAATTTATCTTTTCTACAAGACGCAAGAAGCGAAATCGCTACTAAGAGTATGTATATGTATCTAATCTTTCTCATTAGTCTAATAAAAACAAAGCATCTATAAAATTAGCAATAATTTTTTCGGATAAAGGCTCTTCTCCTGGATTTGTGTGCGAACTTCGCTCGTTTTTTATATCAACAGTTTCATTACCGTTAAAAACTTTTGCCATATCCACACCGATGCGCAATTCATGCAAATCATCAGATTTTTTCAACCATGCTATATCATTAAAAGCTAAACCTCTCAAAAACGGATTAAAACCTACGTGGTAAAGAAAAAACTGACTTAAAGGGTTGCCTTCAACTCCAGTTGTATCAATACGCCCTTCAATCATCAAAAAGATATAACCAGGATTCCATCCCCAATGCATATCGCCAGTATTCATTATATTTAATGGATCTGTTAAAGGTCGGGCAGCAGGATCCCTGTGGTTTTGACTTTCTGGAACTCCAAGGTAACCTGATAAATTATTGAATTTGGTGTAATCTCCATCTATCCTCCTTACCAAGTGCGGGCGATCATCGTATTTGTAAACAGCTGATTCAAAAAGCTTGTTATTACCATCCGAAAACTCAGTTAAAATAAAATTGAACTTGTTGAACTGTATCCTATAACCTTCTTGAGTCAGGTAAATGTCGCTAAAAGATAAAGCTTGTCCCTCATAATTGGCATAAAGATTTACCTCCAATTGTGGAGATTTAACTTGATCTTCTTCGGGTTCTTTGTCTCTGCAAGAGAACAACACGAGCAGCAACATTAACGGAACTAACTTTTTCATTTTACAATACAATTACTTGTAAATATACTGAGTATGCGCATCAAAAAAAAATATTAACAAAAAATTGTAGCAAAAGTTACATTAATTCATGACAATCAGCAAAACATACTGCTAAAGTATCAAGGCAATACAAAACGTGAAATATAAAAAGTGTAATACAATCAATTATTTAAACACCAGTATAATTCCAAGGTGTAATAGATTTTAACTCATTCTTTATTTGAGAAGAAACTGCCAAAGTATCGATAAATGCATGCACAGTAGCTTGCGTTACTTTTTCATTTTTACGCGTCAAGCTTTTCAAGGCCTCATAAGGCTGGTGAAATTGTTCTCTACGCAAAACAGTTTGAATAGCTTCTGCAACAACAGCCCAATTCTCTTCTAGGTCGCTTTTCAGTGCCGACTCATTCAATAACAACTTCGAAACTCCTTTAATCGTAGACTGAATACCTAATAACCCATGCGCGATTGGTACACCAATATTTCTCAAAACGGTTGAATCAGTTAAATCTCTTTGCAAGCGAGATACAGGTAGTTTTGCAGATAGGTGTTCTAAAATGGCATTTGCAATTCCAAAATTCCCTTCAGCATTTTCAAAATCAATAGGGTTAACTTTATGCGGCATCGCACTTGAACCCACTTCCCCGTCTTTCAATTTTTGTTTGAAATATTCCATAGAGATATAAGTCCACATATCCCTGTCAAAATCAATCAAAATTGTATGGATTCTTTTCATGGCATCAAACAATGCCGACAAGTTATCATAATGCTCAATTTGTGTAGTGGTCTGACTTCTATCCAAACCAAGCGTTTTATTTACAAAGGCATTTGCAAAACGCACCCAATCAGTCTGGGGATAAGCCACGTGATGTGCATTAAAATTACCTGTAGCTCCACCAAATTTAGCCGAAAATGGCACATTCTCCAACTGCTTAATCTGCACATTTAAACGTTCTACAAAAACTTTAATCTCTTTACCTAAACGCGTAGGTGAGGCAGGCTGACCATGTGTTTTAGCTAACATCGGTATCGCTGACCAATCATTAGACAATTGATCTAATTGTTGAACCAATTGCTTTAATGCTGGTAAATAAGATGAATACAAGCCCTCTTTTAACGAAAGTGGTATCGCAGTATTGTTGATATCTTGACTAGTCAAGCCAAAATGCACAAACTCAGTATATTCAGATAAGCCTATAGCTTGTACTTTTTCTTTAACGAAATACTCCACGGCCTTCACATCGTGATTGGTCGTTTTTTCAGTTTCCTTTATTATTAAAGCATCTTGCTCTGTAAAATTCAAATAAATTTGTCTTAACTCGTCTGACTTATCAAATGGGAAATTCTCAAATGGCGTTATGCCTTCTTTTGCAAGTGCTAAAAAATACTCTATCTCAACTAAAACGCGGTATTTAATTAATCCGAATTCAGAGTAAAAGGGTGCTAAATCAGCAACTTTATTTCGATATCTGCCATCAATTGGGGAGATAGCCGTTAGCTCATTCAATGTCATTGGTTATTTTTTAATGAGCTGGCAAAGATAGTAAATAAAACAAATCGGATTAGATAGCTTTTTTTTAAAAAAAAAAGAGTATCACAACTAAATCAATCCAAGACAAATTTTAGCACGAAGTATTCGCTTAACAGCAGCATCAACATTTGCTTTGAAATCAATATCTGACTGGTAAGCCTCGGTAATTTCAGCATGAGCTTGCCGAGCATTTAATGGCATCAATAAAATGTCACAACCCGCTTCTAAGGCTAAAACATTTGCATTAGAGACATTTTTCACTCCTCCCATATTTAGTGCATCGGTAACTATTAGCCCTTGGTAACCCAATTCTCCTCTCAATAAATCCGTAACGATTTCCTTAGATGTGGTCGCAGGCATTCCGTTGGTGTTATACTTCTCATTGTTTTTTACTGCAATATGCGCAATCATAATACTCATAACGCCAGCTTCTATTAAAGGAGGGTAATTTTTCACTTCTCTCATTTCTCCATCAATAAAAACAAGCTTTTCATGCGTATCCCCAACCACATAGCCATGGCCAGGGAAGTGCTTTGCTGTTGCCATAACCTGTAGATTTTGACTCGCTTCAATAAACTCAGCCGACCATGAAATCACAGAATCGGGATAATGACCAAAACTGCGCCAACCAACTGTTTTATTAGGTGCCATATCTACAACTGGTGCGAAATTATAGTTAATCCCAATTTTAATTAAATCTTCACTGATCGTTTGTGCGACAGTTTTAACCTCTTCGATGTTTTGCAAGGTATTCGCTTTAGCTACCGGTCTGGTTCCTACGACTTTCCTATTAACTAGACTTGGTTCTGCATCGGCGCTATATAAAAAACCTGGCACTCCCTTATTACTATTTAACTCGTTATATTCAGCAACCCAACTACTGTATTCTTCCACAGTCCCATTCAACATCAATATCCCCCCTATAAGTTCATCCTTTACCAAACCGTCAATAATATTTTTAGGCTGTCCATGTTTACCCATAGCTGGCATGATGACCTGAGCTATTCTCTGCCTTTCAGATAGTTTTAGAAAAACATCTTCTACCTTTCGACTCAAATCTTCGTTATCTGAAAAGTAGTCTGACAACTTATAAATCGACTTTGCTAATTCATTTGAACTCAAAGTATCAACTTCAATTTCAGTAAAAGCATTGTTCTGACTGCAAGCTGGAGCAACAACAAAACATACACAAGCCACTATTAAAAATGGAGAAATCATTTTTTTCATAAATGAGCCAAATTAAAAATATTTAAAATCTATATTAACCTTGGTATCTGGATGCAAAGATAATGCCACTGGACATTTTTTAGCAGCACGCTCCATTTTTAAAATATCTTTTTCAGACCACCGCATCCCTGAGCAAACAATTACAATATCCAACTCTCCCACTCGCCTAGGATTGCTACTCATATGTTTTTTCACCTCTGCTGTCAAGTCAGTAAAAGACAAATTATGTTCTCTACAGAAAATACCAATAATCGTTAACATACAAGAAGCGTAAGCCGCAGCTAACAAATCGGTTGGTGAGAAACTTCTACCCAAACCTTGATTATCCAAAGGCGCATCTGTATGGAGCATTGTATCCGTAGGTACATGACAGGATTCAACATTCAAGTTTTCTTTATACTTTAACTTTATGTGCGGCATTTGCGTAAATTATTTTTAATTTTGTATTGGAAAATACGAAAGTATATAATTATCCGTTTGATCGGAAATCTTTTTATGAATAGATTTGTTTAGGAAATAATGGAAACAACAATAGACCAAAAATTAGATAAAACCGTAAGAAAGCCGAAATGGTTACGTGTTAAGTTGCCCACTGGCGAAAACTACAGAAAAGTTCGCCAGTTAGTGGATGAGCACAAACTACATACGATTTGCGAAAGCGGTAGTTGCCCAAACATGGGAGAGTGTTGGGGGGAAGGCACTGCTACCTTTATGATACTTGGAAACATTTGTACAAGATCTTGTGGTTTTTGCGCTGTAAAAACGGGAAGACCTGAGGAAGTAGATGAGTTTGAGCCTGGAAGAGTTGCTCGTTCTGTTAAGCTAATGGGGGTAAA
>JAFIEX010000067.1 GCA_020832365.1 Crocinitomicaceae bacterium | reverse complement strand
ATACTCATTACAGCTATGAAACCTGCTAAACTCCAAGTCGCTTTTTCAACAAAATCATTGGTTTGTTTAACGCCTCCAAGCTGCTGTGCTGCTCCAAAATCAGTAGATAATCCTCCTCCTTTAGGGTTTTGCATAAAAACCACCAAAATTAGCAATACACATGCCAAAATAATTAAAATGGTAATAAATGGTGCCATACTATTTTTTAATTTGCTTCTTTAATAATTCTATTTGGAGTGCAAAGAAACTCTTTTTTTCTGGATTTTTCAAAATTAATTGTTCATAAGATGCAATTGCCTTAGGGAAGTTACCCTGAGCTGCGTAAATTTTAGCTAGTGTTTCCGTTACTGGCAGTCTTGTTTCATCTAAACTTTCCTTTGCTTTTTGCAGTGGAGAATAAAAGGGTTTTTTCTCTTTTTCTAAGACCTCTTTTTCTGATTTTTGAGTTTCATTCTGGTTTTCAACTTGAGCATTTGGTTTGATGTCCTGATTTTCTGCGCTGAAAAAGTTACTTTCTGTAACTTTTATCTCAACTTCTGCCTCGCTTTGCTCACTTGTTAACCAATCTAGGAAAGACTTTTTAATAGGTTCTGCGTCTTGCAAAGTAAGCTCGTCTGACTTGACATTGATATTTTCTAAAGTCGACAAAGTAATATCATTTGTTTCCTCGGTAACCTCTTGCTCTTCAATAACTTGTTCTTCTTCCTTTTTTTCTCGCTGCCTATACTTCGATGTCAAATCTATTTCTTCTGACTCAACGGAAGCATCAACTTCTAGATAAATGGTATTGCTTACCGCTGCAGCTAATATTTCTTTTTCAAGTTCGTCTAGTTCGTCTAGTTTTCCTTTATTGAGTCCATGGGCTTCTTCAATTGGAGCATTAGGGTCCTTTACTATTTCTTCAGTGTCTGTTGAAATAACTGTTTCTGATGCACTAATTTCCTCTTGATTCGCTAGTATTGATGTATTTTCTTTTTGCGCATCTAATTCTTCCGCCTCAGTTAAGGGCTTTTCTTGTACTTCTGATAATTCTTCTTGAACAGCGCCAGCAAAATCGTCATTATGATCCTCACTATGCAGCAAAAAATGTAGTCGGTTTCTGTCCGGAATAACATAAGCGTAATGAGATAAATACTCATCTAACTGCAATGGGTTTTCCTTGGCTACACCTTGCAATAACAGCATTGGAAAAATAGGGCAAAAACTATACTTTTTGGATAGCTTTTCTAAATCTTCCAATTGGGTGGGACGCGGAGGATGAACTTGTTCAATTAGCGCTTTTATTTCTTCGGGTTTAAGCATTTTACCAATTAGATAATAATTTATTCAATAAGTCTTGAATGATTTGTTCATTAATTTCTTCGAATAACTGATTTTGAATCATTCCTACATCTGCATCTGCATCAAAATCTACAAATCGACTTGCATTGAGTTCCATAACATCTTCCTCAGGAGCACTAATAAATATTTCAAAACTTGCTCTTACAGTCAGCCTGTTTTTTGCGGCTATATCATCTCCTTGAACAGCAAGTGGTTGTACATCATAATCCAAAACCTTTCCTGAAATAATAACTTGAGGATTGTAAGATTCATTGGAAACCAACTTCAGTCCGACGCGATTTTGAACAGCATCTTTTATCTCTTCTGTCAGTTCTGGGGCATAGCTAATTGGAGCGTTCGCAGCACTATTCTCTAAAGTTTCTACCATGAATAATTTCCATTCAGGCGGGACACTACCATCTCTAAAGGAAATACTTACTGGCCAACAACTGCTCAGAAAAAACGGTATCCATAAAAGGAGGAAAACTCTTAGCATTATTGCTTATTTTAAGTGATATTCTTTAATTTTTCTATACAATGTGCGTTCAGAAATCCCCAATTCATTGGCAGCATATTTTCTTTTGCCATGGTGTTTTTCTAAGGCTTTTTGTATCAGTTCTTTCTCTCGTTCCTCTAGAGAAAGAGATTCTTCTACCTCTTCGTGATCTTGAAAGTCACTTTCTATGATATTAGGCAATTCTTCTTCAAGCTCTTGAGCGTCATTAGCCGAATAGCTTGGCGCCACAAGTAATCTCCGACTCTCTTCCGAAGGGAAATCTGTAAAAGCATCTTTTAGAATGGCTCTTTGCTTGCCGGTTAAATCAATCTCGCCATTGTTGTCTAGGATTTCAAGCACCAGTTTCTTTAACTCGTTTAAATCTTTTTTCATATCAAAAAGAAATTTATACATGAGTTCTCTATCTGAAAAGCTTGAAGAATTTTCTTGGTTGTTTGAAGGGATTATTTGACCTTTAAAAACCTCAATTTTTGGAAGATAGGCTAGTAATTGTTGAGCATTGAGCAGCCTTTCCTTTTCTATGACAGATAATTGTTCCACAATATTTTTTAATTGTCGAATATTTCCAGGCCATGGATATTGCTGCAAAACTTTAACGGCATCATCATTCAATTTAATGGGCGGCATTCTATATTTCTCAGAGAAATCAGCAGAAAACTTTCTGAACAACAAATGAATATCTTCTTTTCTTTCTCGCAAGGGCGGAAGTTGTATAGGCACTGTACTTAAACGGTATAGTAGATCTTCTCGAAACTTCCCTTTATGCACAGCACTTTGCATGTTTTCATTCGTTGCTGCAACCACTCTCACGTTGGTTTTTATAACTTTTGAAGAACCAACACGGATAAACTCACCAGTTTCTAATACCCGTAGCAATCGTACTTGTGTTTGCATAGGAAGTTCGGCCACTTCATCTAAGAAAATAGTACCACCATCAGCCTCCTCAAAGTAGCCTTTTCGAGCTCCGCTAGCACCTGTGAAAGCCCCCTTTTCGTGACCAAATAGCTCAGAATCTATCGTGCCTTCGGGAATTGCTCCACAGTTCACTGCAATAAAATTATTGTGTTTTCTTGCCGACAACTGATGAATAACCTTAGGTAAAATTTCTTTACCAGTTCCGCTTTCACCGGTTACTAAAACACTAATATCCGTAGGAGCCACCTGCATAGCCACTTCTAATGCTCTATTTAAAAGTGGCGCATTTCCAATAATTCCAAACCTTTGTTTTAATTGCTGAACGTCCATTTGAAGCTATTGTTTTTTAATCTACAATTTCTCCTAACAAAGAAGCCCTAGTGCAACCCGTAATTTTTACCATCACATAATCGCCAATTTGATAATTTTTTTTATCGAATATGACTTTATGATTGCGGTCAGTTCGACCTACGAATTGCGCTTCTGACCTTCTAGAAACCCTTTCAATTAAAACTTCTTCGGTTTTGCCAATTTGCGCTTGATTTATTTTTTCACCATGGGCCATTTGCAGTTCAATCACTTCTTCTAATCGCCTTTGTTTCACCTCTTCTGGAACGTCATCCTCGTATTTTCTTTCGGCTAATGTTTTGGGTCTTTCAGAGTATTTGTACATGTAGGCAAAATCGTATTTGACATATTCCATCATGGACAAAGTATCTTTGTGTTCTTCCTCTGTTTCACCGCAAAATCCACTAATGATATCTGTTGAAATCCCACAATTTGGAACAATTCTTTTTATCGCATCAATTCTATCTAGGTACCACTCTCTAGTATAGCCTCTGTTCATTCTTTTGAGGTTTTCCGTATTGCCAGACTGAACAGGCAAATGAATATAATTGCAAATATTTTTGTGTGCCGCCATTACATGCAAAACATCATCTGTCATATCTTTTGGATGTGAAGTGGAAAAACGAATTCTTAATTTCGGGTCAACTTGCGCTACCATTTCCATCAATTGGGCAAAATTGGTCGTTGGTTTTGTCTCGTCTTTTATTTCTCCTTTCGAGGTCATGTTCCAACGATAGCTGTCTACATTCTGTCCTAAAAGTGTGACTTCCCTATAACCTCTTTGAAATAAATCCCTACATTCCTCAACGATAGTATGTGGGTCTCTGCTTCTTTCTCTACCTCTTGTAAAAGGCACAACACAAAACGAACACATGTTGTCACAACCTCTTGTAATACTTACAAATGCTGTAATCCCATTTTGGTCTAAACGAACCGGGTTGATATCAGCATAGGTTTCGTCTCTCGACAACAACACATTTACGGCTTTATGTCCCCCTTCAACCTCAGCAATCAGGTTAGGTAAATCACGGTAAGCATCTGGACCAGCAACTAAGTCAACTAACTTTTCTTCCTCAAGTAGGTCTTTTTTTAATCTTTCAGCCATGCAGCCCAAAATACCAATCACCATACCTGGTTTTTCTTTTTTGGCTTTATTGAAATTACTCAGTCTATTCCTAACCCGTTGTTCCGCATTTTCACGAATAGAACAGGTATTGATTAAAACAACATCTGCTTCTTTTTCATTTCTGGTTGTAACAAATCCTTGATCGATAAGAATGGAAGCGACAACTTCAGAATCAGAAAAATTCATTGCACATCCATAACTTTCAAGGTATAATTTTTTTCCATTGGTATGGCCTTTGGGTGTCATTGCAATTGCTTCACCCTGACGGCTTTCATCCATTGTTTTATCTATTGTTTGCATCTTATTAATTAACTTTTTGAGATTCTTGTTCAAATCCTTATTTAACGATTGCAAAAATACATTATAAATTGTAGGTGTCAAAATGTCAGTCTGGAAAATATTGATCGATAAAGCGAGTTTTTTCATCGATATATACATTTTTTGAAAATTATTTAAATTATTACACCACCATTGAGTGTTGTAAATCAGTACAATAAGTGCTTGTTGTAAACTAAATTTCAATTCAATCGTTTGGTAATAGCAATTATTTGAAGTTATTTTGTCGATTCTTTTTACGAATGAAATAAAATTAAAACACGGTATGGCAAAGAATTTAGTTATCGTTGAGTCACCAGCAAAAGCGAAAACCATAGAGGGGTATTTAGGTAAGGATTTTGTTGTAAAATCAAGTTATGGCCATGTGCGTGATCTAGCAAGTAAGGGTCTTGCTATTGATATTGCGAATAATTTTCAGCCGGAATATGAGGTAAGTGCAGACAAAAAAAATGTCATATCTGAATTAAAAAAATTAGTCAAGGAAGCGGAGACAGTTTGGTTGGCAACGGATGAAGACCGAGAGGGAGAAGCGATTTCTTGGCACCTTTACGAAACTTTGAAATTAGGTAAAAAAGATACCAAGCGCATTACTTTTAATGAAATTACAAAATCCGCTATACAGCGTGCGATTCAAAATCCAAGGGAGATCAATAAGGAGCTCGTAGATGCGCAACAAGCTAGAAGAGTCTTAGACCGTTTGGTTGGATTTGAACTTTCTCCTGTTCTTTGGAAAAAAGTAAAACCAAGCTTATCCGCTGGAAGGGTTCAGTCTGTTGCTGTGCGATTAATTGTTGAAAGAGAGAAGGAGATTTTAGCTTTCGAACCTGGGAACTATTTCAGGTTAGTTGGTGATTTTATAGCACATGGTCAAAAAATTAAGGCTGTTTTAGCGCACAACCTAGATGATCGAAAGCAAGCTTTACAATTTTTAAATGAATGTAACGCTGTGGATTTTGAGGTCTTGGAGGTTAATAAGAAGCCAGCAGAAAAGCACCCAAGTGCACCTTTTACAACCTCTACTTTACAACAAGAGGCCAGTTTGAAACTCGGGTTTAGTGTTTCAAGAACAATGAGCGTAGCACAGAAGCTTTACGAAGCAGGACATATTACTTATATGCGAACAGACTCAGTGAATTTCTCTGATACAGCAATGGAAGGCGCGAAAAACGCTATTGTTGCTAATTATGGAGCTAATTATTCTAATCCAAAACGGTATAAAAACAAAAACACAGGAGCGCAAGAGGCGCACGAAGCTATTCGTCCTACTGACTTTTTAAGATCAAGTGTAAATGCTGGCCCAGATGAAGAAAGATTGTACGATTTAATTTGGAAAAGGTCTATCGCCTCGCAAATGGCTGCTGCAAAATTGGAAAGAACAACTATCAAGATTGGAAGCAGTCAACTATCGGATCATTTTGCTGCTAAAGGTGAAATTATCAAATTTGATGGTTTCTTAAAGGTTTATTTGGCGTCAAATATCGATGACGAAGATGATGATCAAGAGCTAGATGGCTTGCTGCCTGATGTCCAGCAAGGTGATGCGCTTAGCGTTGAGGAAATTATAGCAACAGAAAGATTTACAAAAGCTCCTCCGAGGTATGTAGAGGCGTCCTTGGTGAAAAAACTGGAGGAATTAGGAATCGGAAGACCATCTACTTATGCACCAACCATCTCTACCATTCAAAAGCGTGGCTACGTCGAGAAAAAAGAAAGGGAAGGTGAGGAAAGAAGCTATGAGGTATTTACCTTAAATAACGAGTCAATCACAGAAGGTAAATCAACAGAAATTACTGGTAGAGATCGCAATAAACTTTCTCCAACAGATATCGGTATTGTGGTTACGGATTTCTTAGTTGAACACTTTGGGCGCATATTAGATTATAATTTCACAGCCAAAGTTGAAGATGAGTTTGATGAAATTGCACAAGGTTTGAAAGAGTGGACGGCGATGATTAAAAACTTCTACGACCCATTCCACCAAAATGTTGAAGAAACATTAGAGCATTCTGACCGTGCATCAGGAGAACGCCATTTAGGCGAAGACCCAAAATCTGGAAAGAAAGTGATTGTAAGAATTGGACGTTACGGTCCAATGGCACAAATTGGTGACTCGGAAGAGGAGGAAAAGCCTCAGTTTGCAAGTTTATTGCCAAATCAAACTTTGAATACAATAACGCTAGAAGATGCACTAGATTTATTTAAATTGCCTAGAAATCTTGGCGAATACGAAGGCAAGGTGGTTAAAGCAAATGTTGGGAGATTTGGCCCTTATATTCAACACGATGGGAAATTTGTTTCTCTAAAAGAAGACGACCCTATGGAAGTCAATTTATCCAGGGCTATTGAGTTAATTGAACAGAAAAAAGAGGAGGATGCCAAGAAAATGATCAAAGTTTTTGAGGAAGATGAAACTGTTCAAATATTAAATGGCAGGTGGGGACCTTATTTGAAGATTGGTAAAAACAATTTTAAACTTCCTAAAGATATAGAGCCTGAAAAGCTTACGCTGGAAGAGTGCAAAGAAATTGCAAACAACCAACCAAAGAAATCAACTGCACGCCGGAAAAAAAAGTAATCTAAATGGAGTTGTCTCTAGATGATTTTGGTCCTGTTTTCTATTTGGATGATCCTAACGGGAATGGGTTTTTAGCTTTTAACACGAGCACCTCTTTTCCGAAAATTCACGCTAAGGACTTCAAAGCGCTGGATAGATTTATTGAATTGCACAAAGGCAGCTACATTTTTAACTATCTCTGTTACGATTTAAAGAATCAAATCGAGCATTTGCATTCAAACAACCCTGATCACATAGGTTTTGAAGGTTTTTTATTCTATGTGCCTTCCCACGTGTATAAAAAATCTAAAAAAGGAGAGTGGGATTTAGTACAAGGCAACGCTGATACTAAATCGGATTTTTTCAAAGACTATTTTTTTAAGACCTTAGGCAGCAAACATTCATTTGAAAATATTGCTTTAAAGCCAGACTTCGAAAAAGATAGTTATTTTCAGAAGTTTGAGCAAATCCAAGCACATCTGCAAAGAGGTGACATTTATGAAGTTACCTTTTGTCAGACTTTTTCTGCGAAAAACAAAGCAATAGCACCATTGAAAATCTTCGCTAACCTACAAAAATCAGCTCAAGCCCCTTTTACAAGTTTTGTTTATCACGATAAAAAATATTTGCTTTGTGCTTCTCCTGAACGGTTTTTAAAAAGAACAGCAAACGTGTTGATTTCTCAACCAATCAAAGGCACAGCACCAAGGTCTAAAGATAAAAATCAGGACAACCTAAACAAAGCGCAATTACTGGCAAGTAAAAAAGAACGATCAGAAAACGTAATGATTGTTGATTTAGTTAGAAATGATTTATCTAGAATTGCGGAAAAAAACAGTGTCTCGGTTGATGAACTTTTTGGTATATATTCTTTTCCAACTGTTCACCAGATGATTTCTACAATTCGAGCAGAAATAGCGCCAGATTGCAAGTTAAGTGATATCATAAAAGCTTTATTCCCAATGGGTAGCATGACTGGCGCGCCAAAAATCAGTGCGATGAAAATAATAGAAGAGCAAGAAGATTTCCGTAGAGGTTTATTTTCTGGAACTATTGGATACATTGCGCCCAATGGCGATTTCGATTGGAATGTGGTAATCAGAAGCATATTATATAATGAATCCTCTGGTGATTTAGTATGTCCTGTTGGCAGTGCGATCACATTAAAAGCCGATGCTGCTGCTGAATACCAAGAGTGTTTGTGGAAGCTTTCTACGTTAACAAACGTTTTAAATGGGGGCAATAACACATAATAATATTGATATTTGGGTGGCCTGCTCTGGAGGGTTGGATTCTGTTGTTTTAACCCATTTACTCCATAAGACCTCCAAGAAAATTGGTTTATTACATGCTAATTTCCAACTGAGGGGTGAAGATGCTGATAAAGATGAGCAATTTGTTGTGGCATTGGCTAATCAACTGAATATAGCTGTTGAGGTCAAGCGTTTTAAATTAGCACAAAATAAGAATACACAGCTTCAAGCAAGAGATTTACGTTATACATGGTTTCAACAAATTGCTGAGAGAGATCATGCCTGTATTGCTTTAGGACATCATCTAGATGATCAGATTGAAACTTTTTTTTTACAGCTTGAAAGAGGAGCCGGTTGGTCAGGAATGCGTGCTATGCCTAGTGTTAAAGGAGTTTTTATTCGCCCATTGTTGCATTTGGATAAACAAGAATTAGCCGAGTTAGCGATTGCGCAAGGTTGGCAATGGCGAGAGGATGTTTCTAACCAAAAAGCGGCTTATCGCAGAAATTTTTGGCGATTGAAAGTACTTCCCCAGCTCTATCACATAGGGGTCGAAAAGCAGCAATTGATTGCAATGATTGAAAACATCCAGCGCTTACATATTTTAACCAAGCCAGCGATACCTCCTTTGAATAAAAATGCTTGGAACTGGGTTTTCATTGAACACTGGATGAAGCTACCTGCGGTTTTTTGGCAGTTTTTCTTGCATGAATTGAAGCTTCCCAAAGCAGCATTTGACCGAATAATAGAATTGTGTTCAGCTTCAACTGGCGCAAAGTACACTTTTGAAAATTGGCACATTTTTAAAGATAGGGATAGACTTTGGTGGGTACCTCAAGCAACTCTCTCAAGGGAAAAAATTAGTGTCACATGTCAGTTGGAGAAAAGCGTACCAAAAGATTTTAATAAAAACATACTGTACTTAGATTTAGATAGCATTCAAGGTAAAATTGTTTATGCAAATTGGCAGAAAGGAGATCGATTCGTGCCATTTGGAAAAAGAAAATCAAAACTATTATCTGATTGCTTTGTAGATTGGAAAGTCCCTAACTTCATGAAGTCATTGTTACCGATCCTTCGAGACGATCATGGAATTATTGCTGTGGGTATTTATCAAATTGCTGATAGGGTGAAAATTACTTCAGACACTAAGAAAGTGCTTAAAATAACATGGCATGACAACCTTTTAACAAGCGCTAACAATATATTTAATGTGGATTAGTTATATTCGCAGTTCAAATGTCTTAATAAAAAAAGCGTTTCGATAGCAATACATAGTACAGTATTTATGAGGGCACTGTTAATTAAAGAAGTAAGAAGTTTTTTGAGTTCCATTATTGGGTATATTTTCATGCTCATTTTTATTGTTACTTGCTGGTTATTTCTTTGGGTAATTTCGGATTATTACAATTTATTGGAAGGTGGAGTAGCTGATCTAATACCATTTTTCAACTTAGCGCCATTGATTTTATTGATTTTGATTCCATCTATTACCATGCGTTCTTTCGCAGAAGAAAAACGCACGGGAACTATAGAGTTGCTTTACACTCGTCCACTCACTGATTTGAAAATTTTATTGGCCAAATATTTTGCAGGGCTAACATTGGTGCTTATTACTTTATTACCTACGCTTGTTTTTTTAGTTTCTATTTATTTTTTAGGAGATCCTGTAGGTGTTATGGATCTAGGAGCGGCATTAACTTCATATCTAGGTCTTTTGCTTTTATCAGCTGCTTTTGTAGCCATTGGCGTGTTTTGTAGCGCAATTACGACTAACCAAATTGTAGCATTTATCGTTGCTATGTTTCTGTGCTGGTTTTTATATAGTGGTTTATCTATGTTAGGCTCTTATGCTACTTTTGCAGGATTTGATGCCTATTTGAAATATGCTGGAATGGATTACCACTATGAATCAATCAAAAAAGGCGTCTTGGTATTTAGCGATATTGTTTATTTTATAAGTGTTATTTTCTTCTTTTTGTTTGCAACCCACTTAGTTTTAAAAGCTTTGCGAAAATGAGTGTAAGAAATAGATTTTTTAAAAACTTTTCCAACAAGGCCTATTATTGGTCTCTAAGTATCATTGTTTTACTCATCATTGTTTTGCTGAATGTTATCGTAGCTTTTATGGACTTCCGCGTGGATGTCACAAAAGATCAACGTTATAGCCTTACTGACTCTACGATAGACTACCTGTCTGATGAAAAAAAATTCCCGAATCGCATTTTATTTAAAATCTATTTGGATGGTGATTTACCTGCGGAGGTGAAAAGACTCCGTAATGCCATCAAAGATAAATTGAATGAATTTAAATATTATGCTGGCAGAAGGGTCGAATATGAATTTATCGATCCAAATATGGGAAGTCCTGAAGACCAGCAAGCGCTGAAAGACCAGCTTTTTGATAAGGGTAGAGGGATTAGGCCTGTCGATATTATGTATCGCAGCAAAGGAGTTTCAAAATTAATTGAGATTTTCCCTGGGGCAGTAGTGGAATACGGAGGAATCACATCTGGATACATTCGTTTCATGGAGGGTGGTAAATATCGTTTAGATGCGCAGTTGGAAGACCAAATACAGAAAAGTATTAACAGCTTGGAATATAAGTTCATGCAATCTATTGCAAAAGCGACGAGAAAGACAAAGAAAAAAGTTGCTTTTATTCATGGGCAAGGAGAATTAGGTGTTCCATTTACACAAGGAGCGAGGAAAAATATTGAGGATGCTTACATCATTGAAGATATTGAATTAGAAGAGTCAATTCATGCCTTAGATGAGGTAGATGCCATTATTATTGCTGACCCATCAAAACCCTACAGCGATAAAAACAAATTTATCATCGACCAGTTTTTGATGAGAGGAGGAAGCATTTTAATGGCCTACAACCCTTTGAAAATTGATAATGACACAATTCGCCGCAAAGGTATGGTACATAGTCAACGAAAAAGAACAGGTTTGGAAAAGCTCGTCTTTGACTATGGTATTAAAATTAATGAAGACCTCGTGGTTGACGCAAATTATGATCAATTTGTATTTCCTGCAATTCCGCGTGGTTTTGTGAATTGGTATTTCTATGTAAGGGCTTTAGGCACGGACCATCCAATCTCAAGCATGGTTGACCCAGTGAAATTACCTTATGCCTCAAGTTTGCAATTCGTGGAAACCAATAACCAAACTAAACCAGCAGTCATTTTAACGACTTCTTCTAACGCGAAATCTTATGGTACCGCACCACTGCTTTCTATTGCAATAGAACAAACTTTTGGAGAAAACCCAACCTTCCAGCCAGGCCCGGATAATTCAGATAATCGGTTAATGCTTGCTGGCTTAATAGAAGGAAAATTTCAATCTGCTTTCAAAAATCGTATTGTCGCAACTTATGCAGAAGACCCTGACGCAATTTTTCATGAAGAAAGTATTGTAAATGGTAAATTACTTGTGGTTGGCAATGGTACTTTTTTCAAAAATTCCTTTTATGACTCTATTTTTGTTCGAGAAAAGGGAGCCTATAGATATATCCCGAGGTATCCAAAACAAAATGAAATTGATGAGCTTTTAGCCACAAATTATAAGTTGGGCAACTTTGACTTTTTTGAAAATGCCATGGATTATTTATTGGGGGAAAATACATTAATGTCTATTCGGAGTAGAACAATTGATTTGCATCCAACAGATCGTTTGAAAATTGAAAACTACAGTGGATTTTATAAGTTTATCAATATTTTTATTCCAGTATTGTTTATTCTTTTATTGGCTGTGGCTATGTATTTTAACAGACGCTGGATGTATGCTAAAAAAAATGAATTATGAAAAAGATTATAATAATAGCTTTGGGTGTGGTGACCCTGGCAATTCTCGGTTATTTTGCACTCAATCTTTCTCAGCAAGAAAAAGTTTCTGACGACTTAAGCTTAATTGATTTTGCCGTTGCTGATACTGCTGCTGTTGATCGCATAGAAATATATGACTCTTATTTAAACCAAAAAGTTATTGTTAAGCGCAATAGCGACAATGTTTGGGTGGATGAAAACGGCGATTGTGTGAAGCAAGAACTGGTGGAAACAATGCTAGAAACTTTTTTAAAAGTCACGTTGAAAGGATATGTGCCAGATGGTGCTCTAGAAAACATGAAAAAACTGATGATGGCTAAACATAAGGAAGTGAAGATTTTTAAAAATGGAAAATGGCATAAAACGTGGTACGTTGGTCACTCAACTTCCGACCATTATGGGACACATATGTTACTTGAAACCCCAAAAAGAAAAAGTGATAATCCTGTAATTATGGGGATGAAAGGTTTTTATGGTATATTGGAACCAAGGTTTACTGCAGATCCTAAACAGTACCAATGTTCAGAGCTATTCAGTTTTGATAGAGAAGAAATACTTTCTGTTCAAGTAGTTAATAACGTTAATGCATCGGAAAGCTTTGAGATTTATCAGGATCAATCAGGTGTTAAAATCTTTAGTAATGGTCAACCTTTTCAAGGAGCTAATGAAGATAATGTATTATTTTATTTAAATGGCTTCAAAAATATCCACTTCAATCAACCAAATTATGCTTATGACGATAGACAAATAGATAGTATCAGACAATTAGTGCCTGATTACATCTTGAAGATTAAGACGAAAAAGTCAAGTTTCGAGATGAATTACCATAGACGCCCTGACCCAGAGGCGGAACATAAAGAAGAAATTTATTGGGATCCAGATTACCTATGGGGATTTATGCCGAATGGTGAACTTGTTAGAATGCAGTATTATACTATTGGTCCAATAATTTTTGGAATGGAGGTTTTTGCGGAGTAATTACTTTTTGGTAATGATTTTCCAGTCAAAAAAAATTGTAGATTTGTGTTAGATTATTAAAACTTACCATAAAATGAATTTTGTTATATCAAGTACAACTTTGTTGAAGCATTTGCAGAGGATTAGTGGCGTATTAACTACGAGTAATGCACTGCCAATTTTAGATAATTTTCTTTTCAATATTGATGATAGCCAATTAACAGTATCTGCTTCTGACTTAGAGACCGTAATGCAAACTTCCCTGTCTGTTGAATCCAGAGAAAATGGCAAGATTTGCGTGCCAGCTAAATTAATTTTGGATGTTTTAAAAAATTTACCAGAACAACCTTTGAACTTCCAAGTAAACCCATCCAATTTTGAAATAGAAATCATTTACAGTAATGGTAAGTCTAAAATGAGTGGTTTTAATGGTGAAGACTTTCCGAGACTGCCA
>JAFIEX010000066.1 GCA_020832365.1 Crocinitomicaceae bacterium | reverse complement strand
TATTGCTTGCAGGAATGAACTCAAAACTTGTTTGAGGAGTCGCAAAATGATCTACAGTGATTAAAACAGAAAAGATTAAGGAGCTAAATAGAATTACTATAAACACGTGCCATTGTAAACCACTTGTTATTTTTAAGTAATATTTTTCATTCTCTATTTCTTCAAGCTTTTTTAAAATATCATATCGAAATCTAGCCTTTTTTAATCGCTCTTCAAATTGTCGTTTTTTTAACTCCTCCTCCGTTTCTTTTGGGGTGTGATTTTGGTTGATTTGTTGCCTTTTTTCTTGGCTGACCAATGTTTCGTATGCCTCAGTAATCTTTATAAAGAGTTGGTGAGCCTTTGGATCTGAGTTTCTATCTGGATGATACAGTAATGCTTTTTTACGATAAGCTTTCTTAATTTTCTCTTTATCTGTTGTTGGAGGAATACCTAATATGTCAAAGTTCCGCTTATTCAAAGTTCATGCTTTTAATTGTGGCAGGACGATTAATTTTTCCATTAGCCGTGCGCGTGATATGAGGAATATAAATGATGTGTTTAGGCTTCCAATATGGGTGCAGCTGAAAAAGTTGGTCTAATTGTTTTTGATCAATAAAAAGATCTTTTTCACAAATTAAAGTCACTTTTTCTCCAAGTTGCTTATCCATTGCGCCAAAAACAAAAAAGCGATTAGAAGGCAATAATGTTTCAAGCATTTTTTCTACTTCTTCAGGGTGAATTTTTACACCACCTGAATTAATTACAAAATCTGCTCGTCCTTTCCAAATGAATGATTTATTGGATAATAATTCAACAACATCGTTGGTTTGCAGGTTTGGTTGTCCTAGTGTTGGTGCATGAATGACTAAACAGCTATTTTTACTCGAAAAAGTAACTTCACTAAGTGCATGAAAAATATTGTTGTTTTTATGAATGGGCTTAAGAGCAACATGTGATAATGTTTCGGTCATTCCAAATGTTTCGTAAACGGAAATATCGTAATCTTTCAGTGCATTGATTTCAGTTTGCAATAATGGGGCTCCTCCAATGATTAATTGATTGATATTTTCAAGTTTATAAGGGTTTTCTTTTAAAATGGTTTTAATTTGTAATGGTACCATTGCAGCAAAATCAATTTTTTCAACAGTGAGGTGTTTTAATGGATTGGAATTTACTGGGGCAAGCAATAATTGCATGTCATGTATCAATGCCCGGAGAATCATCATTTTTCCAGCAACAAATTCGGGGGACATGCAAAGTAACGCAGTTTTATTCGCTTGAAGCTTAAAAAAATCCCCTGTCATTTTCACGGAGTTCAAAAGCCACTTTTTTTTAACTATCATTCTTTTAGGCTGACCTGTTGAACCTGAAGTTTTGAGCATTATTTCATCATTATCGTTTTCCCATTCCTTGAGAAAAGACTCACAAGCATTTTTCAATGCGCCACATCCATGTGTTTCTATAATTTTCATTATGATCAGATTACGAATATAGCATAATATTTCTATCAACTTATGGAGCTGATTATTTTATTGAAATTTCAATGTATTAAGTTTTGTCATGACAATATGTTGAAAACTTCTGGGTACAAAAATTTTGAAAAATCATGAATTATTGTAAATTTATGAAACTACTTAACACATATAGCTATGAGAAAAATAATTTTTGTTTTGATTGGAGCTGCTTTTATCTTATTCACGAGTTTTGAAAAAAATCAAAAACAGTCTAAGGAAATAGGTATAAGTTTTACCGAACTTTCCTATGAAAATGCACTCAAAGAGGCTAAGAATTTGAATAAATTAATATTCATTGATACCTACGCAGATTGGTGTAAGCCATGCAAGTGGATGGATAAAAAGACATTTAAAGACCCTTTAGTGGGAGAGCTTTTTAATGAACACTTTATTAATCTTAAGGTTGATATTGAAACACAAGAAGGAGAAAATATAGCCAAAAAATACCTGGTCACTTCTCTACCCACCTTGCTATTTATTAACGGTAATGGTGAAGTGATTCAAAGAAGTATTGGAGCGCTGAATCCAAATGACTTATTCTTGTTTGCTGAATCTGTCCTGAAATAATTGAATTCTGAGGGAAAATACATTAGTTTTCGCTTTAATTCCAAGACATTCCTTATATTCGCTTTTGATAACTAAAAGCAAATTAAGAACATGTATAAAGGTTTAAAAGAACATCTTTCAAATGAGTTAACGCAAATAAAGCAAGATGGTTTGTTTAAGAGAGAGCGAATTATTACTTCTCCTCAAGGAGCTAATGTAACTGTCAGCACTGGTGAAGATGTGGTCATCATGTGCGCTAATAATTATTTAGGATTATCTTCTCATCCAGATGTGATTCAAGCAGCAAAAGATGCACTAGATACTCATGGTTTTGGAATGTCCTCGGTGAGGTTTATTTGTGGTACGCAAGACATACATAAGGAATTAGAAAAGAAAATTGCTGATTTTTATGGGACTGAAGATACGATTTTGTACGCTGCGGCTTTTGACGCCAATGGTGGCGTGTTTGAACCACTTTTTTCAGCAGAAGATGCAATAATCTCTGATGAATTGAATCATGCATCCATCATTGATGGAATTCGTTTGTGTAAGGCCCAACGCTACCGCTATAAGCATTCTGACATGTCAGATTTGGAAGAGCAGTTGAAAAAAGCACAGGACCAGAGGTTTAGAATTATTGTGACAGATGGGGTTTTCTCTATGGACGGCGATATTGCAAAAATGAATGAAATCTGTGATTTAGCCGATAAATATGATGCTTTGGTGATGACCGATGAATGTCATTCTGCTGGTTTTATTGGTAAAACGGGGCGCGGTGTGCCTGAATACCATGGCGTCATGGATAGGGTAGATATCATCACGGGTACTTTAGGTAAGGCCTTGGGAGGAGCCATGGGAGGATATACTACTGGGAAGAAGGAAATCATCGAAATGTTGCGACAAAAATCGAGACCTTATTTATTTTCTAATTCTTTAGCTCCTTCTATTGTTGGGGCAGCGAATAAAGTTTTTGATATTTTAAGTGCCAATACAGAATTGCGTGATAGATTAGAAGAAAATACCAAGTACTTCAAAGACGCGATTGTTTCAGCTGGATTTGATATTGTGAACGGTGAATCACCAATCGTACCGATTATGTTATATGATGCAGCGCTTTCTCAAGAGTTTGCTGATCGTCTTTTACAAGAAGGTGTTTACGCCATTGGTTTCTTCTACCCTGTTGTACCCAAAGGAAAAGCACGAATTCGCACGCAAATATCTGCTGCGCATACAAAAGATGATCTTGATAGGGCAATAGCTGCATTCATTAAGGTAGGAAAAGAATTAAAGGTAATAGATTAGTTTCAGTTATTAGCTTTTTGACTTTTATCAAACAAATGAAAAGTTTTAAATCCTTGGCGAACCAAGAATATATTTACTCGTTCGCCAAGGACTAATAGGCTAATCAGCTTGAAAACAATCGCTTCGCTGAAAGATTTTAAGCATCCCCTTGGAGGGTCTCAAGATATAATTTACTTCGTTAAATTCCTGAAATCTGAGAGCCCAAAATCTAAAGTTCAATATTTTAACACCCCACATGAGCCGCAAAGTAATAAATGCAGTAGTGATTTTTGGAGCACTTTCATTAACAAGTGTACTGCTTATTCAAGTGTTTTGGATTAAATCCACATTGAAAGCACAGCAAACTGCATTAACACTTCAGGAAAGACAGGATAGTTTGAATATGAGGCAGTTTGAAGAACAGGTCAGAGTAGCCTTAAGAAACGTTGTTGAAGAAATCAATACACAACAGGCTGACTCTAGTGACTTGTATGGCGCTGTTAAACAAAAAAGCACAAATTATTTTTTGGTAGATATAAACGAAGACTTACATCCATATTATTTAGAACAGTTACTGAAACGATACTTTTACGATAATGGAATAAGTCAAAATTTTCTCTATGGTATTTACGACTGCTTTAACGATAGTATCGTCTATGGTAATTTGATCCGGTTTTCAAGGGATTCACTTTATAATCCCATTTCCGATACAATTGCAGGTATTACGTCGCCCGAGTTGGCATGGAAGAAAGATGGACACTATTTTACGGTATTCTTTCCTGATGTACAAAATGAACTGGTAGAATTATCGGTTCAAAGCTCTTCCCCATGGTTATATCTGCTTATTATAGTTGTTTTAATTCTTGGCTTCTTCGTTTTTTCACTTTCTGTAATCATTCGACAAAAAAGATTAGCCGAAGTGAGAAATGATTTTATTAATAACATGACACACGAGTTAAAAACACCAATTTCCACCATTGGCTTATCTAGTGAGACGATTCTTCGAGAAGATTTTAGTCATAATCCTGAAAAATTAAAGAAATACGCTAGTATCATTTACAAGGAAAACAAGCGCTTAGAAAATCAAGTGGAAAAAGTGCTGAATATTGCCAAACTGCGTGAGAATGAAATAACCTTGAACAAATCCAAGATTGCGATACATGAAATCTTGGAAGAAGCAGCAGAGAGTTTCAGATTTAATCAATTGGAAAATGGAGGCTTGATTGAGACTGTTTATAACGCAACAGACGACATCATCAATGCAGACGAAGTACATATAACCAACGTTGTGTTTAATATTATTGACAATGCTGTAAAATACGCCAGAGAAACAATAGTAATACGCATTCAAACTAAAAATGAACGTGGAGGTATCAGTATACTTTTTGAGGATAATGGAATCGGAATTAAGAAGGATGATTTAAAACAAATATTTGAAAAATTCTACCGTGTGCCTACAGGAAACTTGCATGATGTAAAAGGATTTGGCCTTGGCTTATATTACGTAAAGTTAATTGTAGAGGCGCATCGTGGCACAATTCATGTTAAAAGTAAAGTGGATGAAGGTACAAGTTTTTTAATTTGGTTGCCAAAATAATTAAAGGTATGGAAAAGTACAATATTTTATTAGTTGAAGATGATACCAGTTTAGGGTTTATTATAGCTGATCAGTTAACTAATCAAGGCTTCAAGGTTGTTCTGGCATCTGATGGTGCGGAAGGTTTTAAGTTATTCAATGAACAGCCTTTTCAATTATGTATTTTAGATGTTATGATGCCTAAAAAAGACGGTATTTCTTTAGCAGAAGACATTAGATCCATTGACAAGAATGTTCCTATTCTATTTCTCTCTGCCAAATCCATGACCGAAGATAAAGTTGCAGGCTTTGAAGCGGGAGCTGACGACTATTTGACCAAGCCATTCTCATCCGATGAATTAGCTCTCAGAGTGAAAGCTCTTTTAAGAAGATCAAAGAATAGTCCTTCAGAAATTGATGATACGCTAATTCCTATTGGGGGCTATCAATTTGATAAGTCGAACTTCGTATTAAAAAAAGAAGATTTTCAGAAGAAGCTAACTAAAAAAGAAGCAAATATTCTTAAAATTTTGTGTAAGTTCGAAAACCAAGTGGTTCCTCGAGAGGTAGTTTTGAATGCAGTTTGGGGACAAGATGACTATTTCGTAGGTAGAAGTTTAGATGTATTTATCACCAAATTAAGAAAATATTTTTCCTTAGATTCGTCAGTGCAAATTGAAAATATTCATGGTATTGGATTTAAACTTACAACTAAAATACATAATTAATAAGCGGCCTATATGGAAAAGTTAAATTGATTCGATGCAATTTTAAACATTACTGGTTCTTTGATTATTTTTAACAATAACTTGCTAATCCATTATTTTTTGCGGTTAACTTCTTTTTTTTTTGGAATTGTAGAATCACTTTAGTATTTTCGTACTTGATAATCTGACATCATGAAAAACTTTTACCTGTTTGCTATTATTATAATTGTAACTTTATTTGGTAATAAAGGGGTTGCGCAGGATATTCATTTTTCGCAGACGCGTTTTGCACCATTGAATTTAAATCCTGGCTTAACTGGGGCTGAGCATAGTTTACAAACTATTGCTAACTACCGTAATCAATGGAACTCCGTTGCAGATCCTTTTTCTACCATCGCAGCTTCTTTTGAAAGTAGGCTTAAAGAAAAATATGGTCAAAAAGGTTTTTTAGCCTTGGGGGTCAATTTTTTTAATGATGTAGCAGGTGATGTTAGAATGACAACGACTAATGCTAGTGCAAATGTTGCTTATCATATTATTTTAGATAGAAATTCTACGCTAGGTTTAGGTATCCAACCAGGTTTTGGTCAAAGAGGAATTAGTCCGCAGAACGGACTTTGGTCATCGCAATTTCAGAATGGGGGCTTTAATACCGCAATTCCAAGTGGAGAAAATTTTGGTGAATTAAGCTTTACGCATTTTGATTTAGCTTCAGGTTTGGTTTATCGATATTCTAGAAGAGAATCTTCCATTCGTTCTAATGATCATCTTCACTTTACTGGTGGATTAGCTGCTTACCATATTAATAGGCCGCAAAATACCTTTTTAGTAGGTGGAGAAGATGCTTTAGCTGTGAGATGGACTGCATTTGCTCACGCTGATTTTGGTTTTAAAAATACCAATTGGGGACTAATGCCAGGGGCGTATTTCCATCGTCAAGGTCCACATATGGAAATTTTAGCAGGTACCTACATCAGAACTATATTAATAGACCCTTCTAAAGTGACTGGTTTTATTGACGGATTAGCACTGTCTTATGGCGCATTTTATCGCGTTGGAGATGCTTTTGTTGGAAAACTTCTCCTTGAACTTGGTACTTATTCCCTTGGGTTTGCTTATGATTTTAACGTTTCTTCTCTTACACAAGCATCTAGGGGTAGAGGAGGAATGGAGTTTTTCTTACGTTATTTTATTTCGAATCAATACGTGAAGAAAAAATCTAGAATCAACTAGTCATGAACGGAATACTTATGAGCATTGAATGAAGTCCTATGGTGATAATATTAAATGCGATAATGTTGAAATAATTCTTAGTTTACAACCTATTTCTTTGAGGGGAATACACCTCACAAGTTATGGTCTATATTCCTTAAATTTGTCAGTTAAGCTTAACTTCTATTATTAGATCTATGAATTTTATGAAACAGACTTCATTTCTATTGAAAAGCCTTCAAATATTACTAATCTTAATTATTGCTTTGAATGTTCAGGCGCAAAACGTAGGCGTTAATGAACCTAACCCAACTAATGCGCTACATGTTCGCTCTGTTAATCCTACAAATGATCCACTTAGAGTGGAAGGTTTACAAAATATAAGCGGTGGTGAACAAGCAGTGCTTATTCAAAACACATTAAATGGTGTGGTTAAGTACATTACCATTGAACAGTTAAAAGATTCAACAGACTCCTACTTGGATTCTTTAACATTACAAGGAACGACCCTTTTAGGGTGGGTGAATGGACAAAATTATCCAGTTGATCTCAGTTCCCTGATTGGTTCTGATAATCAAAACCTTACGGGAGCCAACCTAGATATTAATAATATTCTAACTATTGATATTCAGAATGGCGCATCAACATCAGTTGATTTAACAGGGCTTTTAGGATCAGATAATCAAAACTTAACTAATGCAGTTTTAAACGGAACAGAATTAACCATTGAAATCCAAAATGGTAGTCCTGTAACGGTGGATTTAGCCGCATTAATTGGCACTGATAACCAAGATTTAACTAGTGCTGTTTTGGATATTAATAATATTCTAACTATTGATATTCAGAATGGAGCTTCTACGTCAGTTGATTTATCCAGCCTATCCGATCATGATTGGTATGTCAGCAATTCTACAGATGTGCCGACAGATATTAATCAGTCAATTTATACTTTTGGTAGAGTTGGCATTGGAACGGACAATCCATTGTCTTCATTACATTTGAGAGGACCTGCAATGAACTTGTTTTTGGAGAATACTGCCGCATCTGGTAATTTGTATACATTAAACTCTACTGGCGCTGGAGATTTTAGGATAATAAAAGACCCTTTGGGAGCCCCTGTATTTCCTTTTACCATTGCTGGAGTGAACGATTTCATTGGAATTAATACAACTGGTCCAATCAATCAACTTGATGTTTCTGGAAATATGGCCGTTGGAACATTTGCTGCGAACCAAACTGCTCCAGCTAATGGCGCAATTGTAAGTGGTAATGTTAGAGTTGGTGTTCCTAATGCAGCAACAATTAGTCCAGCGTTAACAGATCAGCCAATTATTAAGTTAGATGTTTCGAATGGTTATACTAGATTAGGAAATTACAATAGTGACCCTGGTGGGGGGCAAGAACCGGGAACTAGTTGGGCAGGTGGTGTTGGCGCTCTAGCCATAGGGATGAACAGAACAGCTGGTCATAGCCATGTAGATTTTTGGAATACAACTAATCCTCAAGCTCCTGCAGATGCCGTAGTTGATCGTGGCTTTCAATGGAGACGGTATGATGCTGGTGCTAATGAAGAGGTGTTAATGACCCTTTGGGGAGACGGCGATTTAATTATTTCAGGTGGTACCTTTGGAACCTCGGACGCAAGGGTGAAATCTAATTTCAGGACTATGCAATCTCCAGTTTTAGATAAGGTATTGCAACTGAATCCAAAAACTTACCTTAAGAAAAATCCAGTGTATAAAAATGGTCTACTTTATTTTGAAAGTGCAAATGAGCCTAAGCAAGATTTTGGTTTTATTGCACAAGAGTTGTACGATTTATTTCCTGAACTAGTCAATAAACCGCAAGATGAAAGTACGCAACTTTGGTCGGTGGATTATTCCCGATTGTCAGTATTCTTGACTTTAGCCATTCAGGAGCAGCAAGCTGTAATCGAAAATCAAAATTCGGAAATAGAAGGCTTAAAAAGCGAAATGGAATCATTAAAAAAACAGATGCAAGAATTAATAAAAAAAATGGATAAGTAATCGTTCATAAGCAATTGAAAATAAGGCATTACATATTGTTTTTATTGACACTAGGATATGGCCTAGTCAGTTATACTCAGGTTTCTGGTTTATTCATCAACGATGCTTCCTTGCATGTGCAATCTAATGCTACCTTGACTATTTTAGGAGATTTAGAAGCTGAAGTAAACGCTGAAATTTATAATGCTGGTAGTATATTTTTAAGGGATGATTTAATCAACAATACGACTAATCAACTTTTTAATAATCAAATAAATGGTGATTTTTGGTTAATTGGTAACAATCAGAATCTGGGAGGAGTAAGTCCCACATCTTTTTATAATCTTCATTTTCAAGGAGGTCTGTTAACAATAAAAAACTTTAATCAAAATGCAGAAGTGAGAAATTTTCTTGATATTAATGAACAAATTATGGAAACCAACAATTTCATAGTACACCTTTCTAACCCTGCTTGGAATGCACTTAATTTTAGTAACGGTTTTGTTTCTTCCAGTCTTTTAGGGGGGTATTTTGCGAGATCAACTAATACGCAAGAGGATTATATCTTTCCCGTAGGGCAACTGAATTTCTTTCCTAATACTCGGCCTGTTTTCGTAACACCTAATTCATCCAATAATGCTGTTTTTCAAGTTCGTTTAGCGCCAGTTGGACCTGGAATAGATAACTCTGGCGTCAGCGCAAGTGGTGCACTAGGACCTTTCGATATCAATGCTAAACAGCCCAGTATCAATCTGATGAATGACGCATTTTACCATAATATCTTTAGGTCGAGCGGAAATACAAATGCGGATATTGCCATTTATTATAATTCATCCGACGGAGACTTTGAAACGGTCGCTCAATGGATGAATAACGAACATCGAGATGCTTTTTTTACAATAGAAGCAGACAATTTTTTCAATTTAGACAGGGTTGCTTTCAAAAATGCTGTTAATAATTTTAATGATGATGTTTTTACTTTGGTGAATTTAAACTTGGATATTGTCATTCCTAATGGTGTTTCTGCTAACGGTGATGGATTAAATGACTTCTTAATCATTGACAACATTGAGTATTATCCGAATAACTCTTTGTCCATATTTAATCGTTGGGGAGATTTGGTGTTTAATGCAGCGCCTTATGAAAATAATTGGCAAGGACAGAGTAATGTCCGAGGAGTTATTGGCGGCGACCAACTTATTCCAGGTACTTATTTTTATGTGTTTAAGTTACAGGAAAACGCAACTCCTATCAAAGGGTATATTGAGTTGAAAAGATGAGGAAAATAATTGTTGTAATAGCTTTATGTTCAGTTGCTGCCCCTTTGTTCGGTCAGAATCAGCTTAATTTGACTCAATACATGATTCATCAACCGGCTATTAACTTTGCTGCTATTGCAGCGAATGATGCCTTAAATATTGCTGGGCTTCATAGAGAACAGTGGGTTGGTTTTGATGGGGCGCCTTCAAGTTCAATTTTTAGTGTAAACACCCCAATTGGTCTCACTAATCTTTCATTCGGGTCATTAATTAGGTATGAAAGAATTGGAGTACATGCTTTAACTCGCGCAGAGGTTGGTTTAGCTTACCGAGCTCAAGTAGCTTCCGAAAGTTTTCTCTCTTTTGGATTAACAGGAGGCATTATAAACATGAACTCTGACTATTCTAAGCTCACCTTGTATGACTTAAATGACCCTGAATTCCCGAATAATTCTGTAAGTGAAATTCAGCCTGATTTCGGTTTTAGTTCCTATTTGTTTTCTGAAAACTATTATTTTGGAATAGCTATACCTTCTTTATTAAGAAATACAGGCTTTTATTCCGATAAAGAGTTGTTGTTTATGCCGCTGGATTTTCATTATTATACAACCGCAGGTTATAAAAGATCATTGAATGAGAATTTTGATTTGGGGTTTTCTACTTTAGTGAAGGGTGTTATCGGCTCACCCATGCAGTTTGATTTGAACTTACAGATTTTTTATAACGACCAATTTGGATTGGGTACATCTTTCAGAAGCTCTATGGATTTTGCTTTTATTGCTACATTTAAATTCTGGGATAGATTTACTGTTTCTTACAGTTATGACTTAGGTATTTCTGAATTAGCTAGATTTCATAATAACACGCATGAAATTGTGCTGATTTTTGATGCCCCCAAAAGAAACTTATTACCATTTACGAGCCCAAGATTCTAAACTCAAACTACTAGTTTCAGTTGCTCGTGATTTTTTCTCAACCAATCTAAAAAGTACTCATCTGGTGAAATATTGATTTTTCTACCAATTCTATTTTTATAATTATCAACTGATTTAGTTTTAATATGTAAAAGCTCAGCCACTTCTTTCGTGCTAAATCCTTGACAGAATAATTTAAGTACATTTCTTTCATTTTTTGATAAATCTTCAATGGTGAAAACTAGGTCTTCTAAACAAGAAGTGTTTAATGAAGTTTTTATATTTTTATTTTCGAACCATTCAAGACACACAAATTCATTTGATACTTCAACTTGTGCAATGGTATTAAATAGCATTTCTAGTCCAGCTTTTTTAGACACAAAAGCAGTAGCACCAATTTTCTTACTGATCTGAATTATTTCTCTTGTTACATAATTATGTAAAAGAATTACCTTAGTTTCTGAATGATATTTATTCAGTTTTTTGATAATATGAAATCCATTCAATTCTGGCAATCCTAAATTTATGATTAAAATTGTTGGCTTAAACTGAGACAACACGAAGAGCGTCTCTGTTCCAGTTTGAGCCTCGAGAATTTTTAAATCGGGTTTTCTATATTTCAATAATTCTACCAAACATTCTCTAAATAAATTTTGATGATCAGCGACTAAGATACTGTAGCTCATAATGTTTGTTTTATTTTTAAATATGAATTTAAAAACAATCTAGCACATTTTCTATATCTTAAGGTGTAGTTATGTTCATTGAATTTTGTAAGCATCGCTTTTGATGAATGTAAAATGCATGTATTCAGAAACTTAAGTGTTGTGTTGTTGTCTGTTTAAAGTTGTGCCTGAGGCCGTTTTGAGGCATGAATTATTCCTTCTTTACATTTACATTTGTTTCGATGTAGCGAATGTTTTTGTATTTTTACAGCAGATTAAAAATTATGAAGAAGTTACTGCTAAGCATTATTTATTTTACAACTATTATTTCTATTGCTCAAAATACTGCACTTTACCTTGATGGGCCTGTGAACTATGTGGATATAGGAGATTTGGATGTTGTTGGAGATCAATTAACAGTTGAAGCTTTGATTCAATATAAAGGACCATCTGTTAATGTTGTTTCTAAACATACTAATCCTGGAAACGTTAATTACTTGTTGAGGATTGGTAGTTTTGAGCTAACAACTACCAATGGTTTTGCAGCATTCGGAGGTGTTGCTGCTGCGGGTGTAAATCTAGTGATGAACGAAACTTATCACGTTGCTGCTACTTATAATGGTCAAATGATTAGATATTATGTTAATGGTTGTTTGACTGGAGAGATGGCTTGGTCAGGGAATATGATAACCAATGATTTCAATACTGCTATTGGCCAGATGTCTGATTGTCAGTGCGAGCAATTTGATGGATATATTGATGAAGTAAGAATTTGGAACGTAGCGCGAACACAGCAACAAATTGAATCCAATATGTTAGACTTACCAAATCCAACCACTCAAGCTGGATTAGTGGCTTATTATAAGTTTGATGGAAATTTTCAAAATGTGCAAGGTAACCCGCAATGGGACGGAGTTCCTATTGGTAATCCCCAGTTTGAGTTCATGCCTGACCCATTTCCACATAAGTTGCATTTATCAGCGTTTTCATCTGATCCACTTTGTTCAAATAGTGCTGATGGCATTATTGAGTTGGCTGCTAGTGGAGCATATCCTCCTTATGAGTTTTCGTTAGACGGGGTAAATTTCACTTCAAACAGCAATTTTCAATTGAGTGCTGGTAATTACAATGTTTTTGTCCGACCACAAAATAATAATTCATGTGTAGTTTCTAAAAGTATAACTCTTCTTGACTCTGATCCATTGATGGTAGATTTACAAGTGGACGATATTACATGTTTTGAAGACAATAATGGCTCAGCTTCTGTTGCGTACTCAGGTGGAAATGGACCTGATTTTTCAGTAGAATGGAGTCCTTCTGGCATCACAACTGACAGTATAAGTGGTTTGGGAGCTGGGAATTACTCGGTTACAGTTAAAGACTCTTGTCAGATTTTTGGAAATAATTTAGTGGTCAATGGTCATTTTGAAGAAGGGAATACTGGTTTTACCTCTGATTTGATTTTGGGCAGTTATGGTTCAAGTTTTTTACCAGGCTCATACGCTGTTACATTTAATCCATCTTTATTCAATGCAGGTTTTCAAGGGACAGGAAGCCCAAATTCCGGAAACTTTTTAGTAGTAGATGGAGCCGATCAAGCCAATCAAAATATTTGGTGTCAGACAATTCCAGTTTCTCCAAACACTTATTATGAGTTTGAAATGGAGCTTGCTTCAATGTTAGCAATTTCACCAGCTATTTTATCTGTACAGATTAATGGCACTCCTTTACCAAATACATTTGAAGCGCCTAATGCGATGAATGTTTGGGAACAGCATAGTGAATTTTGGTTTTCTGGAGCTTCAACATCAGCTCAAATATGTATAATTGGTATAAACTTAGATATCACGGGTAATGATTTTGGAATAGATAATATTTCCTTTAAAGAATGCCGCTCCTGCGAGGAAATAATCCCATTCGATATTCAAGAACCTCAACCAATTTCTGTAACTGTTGGAACTACTTCTGAATCCTGTATTGGAG
>JAFIEX010000065.1 GCA_020832365.1 Crocinitomicaceae bacterium | reverse complement strand
TTTGACGCATCTAATACATTAGGCTTTTTCCAGGATATGAATGCATTGATGATTAGACCTTCAAGTGTAAGTTATTTAAACACCAACGAATTAACTAACAGCAGCTTCAAATTAAATGCGTTCCCTAACCCAGCAGTAAACCAAACAACTATTGCTTTTGAATTAGAAAACGCATCTGATGTAAATATTACAGTGACTGACATGTCAGGAAAAGTAATGTTAAACGAAGTAATGTTAAATGCAGGAGCAGGTAAAAATGAATTAAACATTTCAACAGCAAATTTTGCAAACGGAATGTACTTCTTAAACCTTTCATCTGGAAACATTAATGCACAAAAGAAAATTGTTGTAAACAAATAATATTTAACTTATAAATTATGAAGAGGCTGTCCGAAAAGGACAGCTTTTTTTGTTTAATAATAATTATATACCGAATAATCATTACGCAACACTACTACCAACAATAAAACATAGATTTGAAGAACAGAAAAAATCATACAATGAATAAAATTATAATAAATTTAATCCTAGTTCAGTTAATATTGCTAGGCTATTACCCAGTTTTGGGGCAATTAATCACCCCTCAATGGTCAAAACAATATGGCGGATCATTAAATGAAGCTGCTGGATTTGGTAATGGAAGTTTTGGGTCGCCATCAGTTAGTATTGCTGCTGGAGAAAATTTAGATGTGCATTATGTTTTGAGTTATTCCTTTAGCAGTGATGGCTATGTAAACTCCAATGCAGGTTCTGAGGATGTTTGGCTTTTAAAAATTGATCTCGCAGGAGATACGCTCTGGACTAAAGTACTTGGTGGTAGCGAAGCAGAAAGAGCATTTCATGTTTTGTATGAAAATGGTGCCGTTTATATTTGTGGCAGAACTAATTCAAATAATGGAGATTTTACAGGAAATAATGGTGGATCAGATGGATTTATAACCAAATTGGATACTGATGGGAACGTTCTCTGGACGAAATTGTACGGCGGAACACAACCAGAATCCTTTTATCAAATGATATATCACAATGGTGGACTGATTGTCGTGGGTGAAGCGGGATCATCGGACGGAGATTTGTCTACTATAAATGTTGGGGTTGGTCAAGCTTGGATTCTCAAAATAAATTCAGATAACGGTGATATCATATGGCAAACAGTTACCGCAGGAGTTCAACAACCAAGTAATCCGAATTTCATTGAAAACTTTTGGTCGGTTGCAGCAGTTCCAGACAACTCTGGCTATATCGCTGTAGGTGTTGATGGAGACTTCAATGATTTCAACACTGATAAACTTTTGATAAACAAATATGACCTAGATGGTAATAAACTTTGGGAGAAGAGTTATGGCAGTAATGCTCGTGATTGGGCAGCTCAGGTGGTTTGCTTAGAAGATAAAATTTATATTGCTGCGAATGCAGGTGGTAGTGGTGGTGATGTAAGTAATTTTTTAGGAACAACTGACCTTTGGATGCTCGAATTAGCAGCAAATGGTGATCTTTTAAACGAAAAAACATTTGGCGGTAGTGATTTAGATTATCCCTACGGATTATTTGTTAGAAATAATCAAGAACTCATTGTTACAGGGATAACAAGAAGTACGGATTTAGATTTATCAAACTCCACACCTGCAGGTGCAATTGATGCCTGGTTTGTGGTAATATCAACTGATTTTCAGATTCAGCAATCTGTACGTTGGGGAGGAACTCAGGGGGATTTTGCACACCAAATGGCTCGCAGTAGTGACGGATTCGTTGTAGTTGGTCGAACAGACTCCAATGATGGTGTATTCAATAACTCAAATGGAGGAAGGGATATATTTATAACAAAATTCATGGAAATGGTAAACACCAATGAACTACAAAATTCAGAGGTTAAACTCTACCCGAACCCAACACAAAATATCATCAATATTGAGGTAAAAGAAGTCGGTACTATTCAAATTATTGATGCCCTAGGACAATCACTTCATTGGCAAGAAGTAAATTTAGGGAAAAACAAAATTAATGTGGAACATTTCCCTTCTGGAATATACTATGTCCGGTACTACACTCCTTTCAACCAGTCCACCTTAAAATGGGTTAAGCAATAACTCATTAACTAAACCAAATATTTTCTATCAAGGTTTTATTCATGGTAGCAGTAATGTCGAAGTTCTGAATCTCAGACTTCGGCATTTTTTTTGGGAACTTTTTGTAAAGAAAAAATGTTTCTAAGCATTACAGAACTATTGCATTAATTTAAAAAATTGTAGAATTTTCTCTACATTTACCAAAAAATCATGAAATAAACAGTTAAAGACAAAAAAAGAGTGAACCGTACTTTGAAAGATTTGTTATAGAATAAAGATTTGAGTTGAAAAAGTCCATGAAAATATTGATAGTTGATGATGAGCAGGACATTTTGTATATGCTTTCAAATGCGATTGGGAAAAAGTTTTCCGTTGAAATAATCACAGCAGAAAACTATACTGATGCGCAAGAAAAAATAACAAAATTTCAACCAGATTTAGCGCTATTGGATTTGAATTTACCAGATGGTGATGGATTTGAATTAGTTCCTATTCTTAAGAAGGAAAAGCCATCTGCTAAATTCGCTATTGTGACTGCTTACAATCAGATGCAAGAACAAGTAAAATCAGAAGAACTAGGAGCTATAAAAATTATTGGCAAGCCCTTCACACTTAATGATGTCTTTACTACTGTTTCAGAGATGTTACAATAGTTATGACAAGTAGAAAAGAGAAAATTAAAAAAATATTAATAATAGATGACGACGTAGATATCTGTACGCTCATTAGTAAATTCTTAGAGCGTAATGGATATGACACTCATATCTGTTATAGGGGTGAAACAGGTTTAAAGGCACTCAAAGAAAATGCTTTTGATGTTGTTTTAACCGATTTCCGTTTGCCTGATGAAGACGGATTAAGCCTACTTTCGAAAATTAAAGAAGTAGATGCATTGGTGCCTGTTATTATAATTACAGGTTATTCAGATGTAAAACAGGCTGTGAAAGTAATTCAAAATGGTGGTTTTGAATATGTAACCAAACCTATTTTTCCAGAAGACATTCTAAAATTGATTGAGCGGGCTGTAGTAGAACGCAAAAAAACAACTATTCAAATTGAAAACGTTACTGAATTAGCTCCACTTACACACACTAAAAAATCGCAACAATTTATTGAAGGAAAGAGCAATTCAGCAAAGCTTCTAAAGCAACAAATTGCTATGCTTGCCCCCACAAATATTTCTGTAGTAATATTAGGAGAAAGTGGGACAGGAAAAGAAATGGTAGCAAAGCAAATCCATTCAGCATCCAAAAGATTTAACCAACCATTTCTTGCAATTGATTGTGGAGCACTGCCTGATGAACTAGCTGCATCAGAGTTGTTTGGGCATGTTAAAGGTTCTTTTACAGGCGCAATGTTAGACAAAAAAGGATACTTTGAGCTTGCCAATGGTGGAACTCTATTTTTAGATGAAGTAGGAAACCTCAGCTATGAAAATCAAATTAAGCTTTTGAGAGTTCTTCAAGAGAAAAAAATTAGAAGAATTGGTGGAGACAAAGATATTGAAGTAGATGTTAGAATTTTAGCTGCAACTAATGAAGACTTAAAAATTGCCATAGAAAATAACCAATTTAGAGAAGATTTATATTATAGACTAAATGAGTTTAGCATAGAAATTTTACCCCTTCGTGAAAGAAAAGAGGATTTATTGATATTCGCAAATTACTTTCTCGAAGCGGCTAATCAAGAACTAAACAAAAACATAGAAGCAATAAACCCTTCCGCCATGGATGCTTTGCTTAATTACAACTGGCCTGGAAACCTAAGAGAACTAAAAAATATAATAAAGCGCTCAGTTCTATTATCTCTATCTAGAGAAATATCCCATAATGTGCTACCATCGGAAATAACCGCTCTGCAAATTCCATCAAAATCAATAGCTAAAAACGAACTTTTCAACTTAAAAGATGTTGTAGAACAAGCGGAAACCGATGCTATAATTAGAGCTCTTAACAAAGTAAAAAATAATAAAAGCAAAGCCGCAGTGCTGCTTGGTATAGATAGAAAAACACTGTATAATAAACTTAATGCATATCAAATTGATTTTTAATAATGTTACCAAAAAAACTCAGTTATTACAACTATTTTTTAATGCTATCCACCGTTTTGATTGCAGGATATTATGTAACATCTTTATTCTTTCTGAAAAAAACAAGTTATTCAGGAGAACAAGCAGATATATATGCACAAATTAGCGATGCAGCGGACGACATTTTAAAGTCCGTTTATATCATGGAGGCTAATGCTCATGGTTACCTACTAACAAACAACTTGGATAACTACAAGCGATTTAAAACTGCAAAATGCGCAATGGATCAGCACTATGACTTATTATGGCAGCAATGCAAGCAACATGGATTGGCGCAGCTACACTTACAAAAATTAAAAAATTTAGTGTATGAAAAAAAGGAAAATATATCTCATTTAGTTCGCGCTGATTCAACTCATTTAATGCATAATGATTTGAGAATTGAATCTATGAAGAAAGGGGCTTTGATTGCCGATAGTATAACAATCTTATTGAGCGAAATACGCAACGAAAGTGCTGATTTAAGAACAGAAAATCAAAATAACGCAGTTGTTTCAACTCGTAATGCTATGTTTATGCTCTCCTTCTTTGGCGTTGTTATGCTCGCAATTGTGCTAATAAGTTTTGACAAATTAAAGACTGAAATACAACAAAATGAAAAACAAAAAGAAGAAATTGTTCAAATTAACAGCGAATTACAGTCACTCAATGAAAACTTGGAAAACTTCGCCTATGTTGCTTCCCATGATTTGAATGAACCCTTGAGAAAAATTAGAACTTTTGGAGACCTCATCCAAGAGGATATGGCAAGCAACTCTCCTGATTTGAATCAAATTGCAAGTAATATTCAAAGAATGCAATTATCCGCCGAAAGAATGCAAGATTTAATCAATGATTTATTATCCTATTCTAGAGCAAGTATTGATGCTCCAAAATCAGAAATAAATTTAAAAAATATTATTGATGATGTTATTGGTGATTTACAGCCCCTCATACAAGAAAATGCTGCTAAAATAACTATTGGTGAACTTCCCCAAAAAATTATGGGGCATGACGTACAACTCAGACAGCTTTTTCAAAATTTAATCGCTAATGCTATAAAATTCAACAAAAAGAACATTCCACCAATCATTAAAATACAGTCTGAAAAAATCAAAGGGGATAAAATTATTGCTCCTGAAGGAAGAATTAAACCTGAACACTCATACCACAAAATATCAGTAATAGACAACGGAATTGGATTTGATGAAAAATATAAAGAAAAAATATTTGCTGTTTTTCAAAGGCTTCATGGTAGAAACGAATACAAAGGAACAGGAATCGGCCTTTCAATTTGTAAAAAAATCACTGAAAATCACAAGGGATTCATTACGGCTAAATCTAAAGAAGGAGAAGGCGCTACATTTATCATTTATTTACCAGAATAAACATGCGAAAAAACGATACAATTACTAAAGTTTTAATTATCGAAGATGATGAAGACGATTTCCTCATTTTAAAACATTACCTTCAAAAAATAAACACAGCTAAATATGATGTTTATTGGGTAAATAAAATTGACGATGCTGTTAAAGACATTTTAAAAAATGAACATGATATTTATTTAATTGATCAGAACCTTGGTAAAGAGAACGGTATAACAATCATTGAGCGTGTCAGAAAAGCAAGATTTTCAAAACCACTAATATTACTTACTGGTGCTGGAAGTTTTAAAATTGATGAATTAGCAATGGAAAAGGGTGCGTCAGACTTTATAGTAAAAGCAGAAATAAAAGTAGACACCTTAGAAAGGTCATTGCGCTATGCATTGGAAAGGTATCACCAACAAAAAGTTATTTTATTACAAGAAAAAAAATACAGAAGCCTTTTCGAACTAAGCATGGAGCCTCTTGCATTATTGAATGATAACTTTCAAATCATTGAATTCAATAATGCCTTTATAAATAGTTTTGAATTTCAAAAACATCCATTATCCATTAATTTACGAGAATTATTCAAGTATGACTTCGATTTTGACATTATTACCTCAAAAGTTAAGCAAAATGGTTTTGTTCGTGAATTCAAATCAGAAATCCAAACAGACAAAGGAGATAAAATTGTAATAATTTCCTTGGCTAAATTAAAGCAACAAGAACAACAAGAGGGACTTATCTACCAAATAGCTTTTCACGATATTTCAAAAATTATGGCTGCTCAAGAACAGTTACAACGAATGGAAAAGTTATCCATGACTGGTAGAATGGCTCGTATTATCGCTCATGAAGTTAGAAATCCATTGACAAACATCCAATTAGCATTAGGTGAGCTAGATGAACTAACTAGAGATAATGAGGAGTCACAGATGTACAAAGAAATGATAGGTCGTAACTCAAAAAGAATCAACAGCTTAATTGACGACCTGCTTAAAAGTGCCAGACCACAGCAGTTAGAAATGGCTAATACCAACTTACAAAAAGTCATGGACGAAGCTATTGATTTTTGCAAGGACCGCATGCAGTTACAAGGCGTAAAATGTATTAAAAATTATCCCAATGAACTCATATTGGGGAAATGGGACCCTGAAAAGTTGAAAATTGCATTCTCTAATATTATTATTAACGCTGTAGAAGCAATGACAGAGCAAACAAATCCTGAGTTGATCATTTCACTGGACACTAAAAATGACGATCCAATTATTTCAATTCGAGATAATGGAAGAGGAATGAATGAAACTACTAAAAATCAAATCTTTGATCCATTTTTTACAGAGCGGAAAGATGGGCTAGGGCTAGGAATGACTGCAACCCTCAATATCATTAGCATGCACAAAGGCAAAATCGATGTCTATTCAAAAGAAGGGCAAGGAACTGAGTTTATTGTTCAAATTGAAAAATAGCTGAGCAAATTCATGTCAACGCCTTCGGTAATTCATTAAGTAATGAATAGCAAGCAGGTAACTGTCCAATCCAAAACCGAAAATACAGCCCACGGCGACGGGAGAAATTAAACTATCATGGCGAAAAGTTTCACGTTTAGTGATGTTAGATATATGCACCTCTACAACCGGTTTTTGGATCGCCTCAATAGCATCACGAATGGCAACGGAGGTATGCGTATAAGCACCGGCGTTGATAATGACGGCATCTGCATCAGTATCATGTAAAAAATTAACCAATTCACCCTCTACATTGGATTGAATATGATCAATTTCAACATCCTGAAAAACAGCAATTCTAGCTTGAAAAAAATCTTCAAAAGATTGACTTCCATAAACCGCAGTATTGCGTTTCCCTAGTAAATTCAGGTTAGGACCATTAATGATTAATATTTTCATGAACAATTGTTTGCGGTAAATTTAACTAAAGAAAAACAAACTACTATATTTGAACAACTGCATTTTATATGTCCAATTGGAAATTACAAATAAAACAATTCATTCACTACCTTAAAATTGAAAGAGGGTTGGCAGAAAACACCATTTTAGCCTATCAAAATGATATTTTAAAATTAGAAGACTTTTGCATTGCTCAAAATTTGCAGCCACAAGAAATCAAATTGGAGCATTTACAAACTTTTGTCACAGTGCTTTACGACTTAGGTCTTAGCGCAAGAAGTCAAGCCAGAATTATCAGTGGTGTCAAGCAATTTTTTGAGTTCTTATTGTTGGAAGACTCCATCAAAGATGATCCATCGGAACTATTAGAAATGCCTCAAATCGGAAAAAAATTACCCGTTTTCTTGTCTATTGAAGAGATTGATCAACTAATTACCGCAATAGACTTAAGCAAACAAGAAGGGCATCGAAACAAAGCTATTTTAGAGACATTATACAGCTGCGGACTGCGTGTTTCAGAGCTTATCAATCTCAAATTTTCCGATATTTTCTTTGAAGAAGGTTTTATAAAAGTTTTGGGTAAAGGCAACAAAGAACGATTGATTCCAATTAGTCCAAGTGTAGAAAAAGAAATACAAACTTACACCAATCATGTTCGTTGTCATTTATCCATTCAAAAGGGACATGAAGACTTTGTTTTTCTTAACCGCAGAGGCAAACAGCTCACACGCGTAATGATTTTTACCATCATTAAAGGTTTAGCAGAAAAAATTGGATTGAACAAAAATATTGGACCACATACTTTTCGTCACTCCTTTGCAACACATTTAATTGAAGGCGGTGCAAATCTTAGAGCTATTCAAGAAATGCTAGGCCATGCCTCCATTACTACTACCGAAATATACACCCATATGGACACCTCGTATTTAAGGGCAGCTATCATCAGTTTTCACCCTAGAAATAAAAAGTAATACCAAACATTTGTTACACTCAGTGGTTGAGCATTTAGGATAAAAACATTACAAAAAAGTTGGACAACTATAATTTTAAGATATTTAGTAAAAACAATGTAAAATCACTTCAAAACCGCAATTTGTTTTGGTACGCAGGACGAGCTTTTGAATTTTTGGCATTACTGACAAAATTGGGTCGAAAATTTTCCATGCACTAGCCTTTTTTGTTTACTATTTTGGGCGTTACAAAAAAAATAGAAAAAGTAATTTATTGAAATAAAGTATCATTATAAGGGCAAATTTATATTAGGCAGAACATTGAAGATACGTAATTAATTCCGTCTGCCCTGTTGAGGAATTACTATCTTCGCATTGAGTAAGAAATTAATTTTAGTTTATGGCTAAAGTCAAAGTTTGGTTAAAAGCATTTCGTTTAAGAACACTTCCGTTGTCCTTATCTGGAATTATTTTCGGGTCATTCGTTGCTTACCAGCAAGGGTTTTGGGATACAACCATCTTCATTTTGGCCTTGTGCACTACCCTGTTTTTTCAAATTCTATCAAATTTAGCTAATGATTTGGGCGACACCCAAAAAGGGGCCGATAATGAAGGTAGAGTTGGGCCAAAAAGAGCTGTTCAGTCAGGAGAAATTTCTTCAAATCAAATGAAAAATGGCGTCATTATTTTAGCTATTCTATCTGCTATCTCTGCAGGCTGGCTGATTTATTTTGGCGTGCAAGACATGCCCAACAGTGTACTTTGGTCCTATGTCGTACTAGCGATAGCCTGCATAATTGCTGCAATCACTTATACCATGGGAAAAGGCGCTTATGGTTACAAAGGGCTTGGTGATGTAATGGTTTTTATTTTTTTTGGACTGGTAAGCGTTATGGGTGTTTTTAGTTTGTATTCCAAAATGATAGACCCTTTAGTTGTATTACCAGCAATAGCCTTCGGATTGTTAAGTGTTGCCGTACTGAACCTCAATAACATGCGAGACCATGAAAACGACGCACAAGTTGGCAAAAAAACATTGGTTGTTAAAATGGGTCTGCAAAGCGCAAAAGTTTACCACAGTTCACTGCTAATACTTAGTTTTATTTGCCTTTTGATTTTTATGATTAGCAGTCATATAATAGGTGTCATTGCACTTCTCCCCTATTTCGTCCTTTTCTGGCATTTGAAAAAAGTATGGCATACGCAAGCAGCTCATCAATTAGATCCAGAATTAAAAAAAGTAGCGTTGAGCACGTTCGCCATAGCCATTTTATTTTTAATTAGTACATTAATTTAGCCACATGGAGTTAAATGCAAGCTTAGAGAAAAAAACTTTTCAATTCAAAAGACCGAGTGGGACAAGTCGTGGAATCTTGACAGAAAAACACGCTTGGTTCATTACGGTTTGGGAAGCATCAAATCCAGACATTAAGGGAGTTGGCGAATGCAGTATCATTATTGGTCTCTCACCAGATTTTAAGGATTTTGAAACCTATGAATTAAAGCTCCAAGCTATCATTTCTAATGTGAATCACTTCAAAAACAACCTGCATGAAATCGTTGATTTTCCTTCTATTTATTTTGGACTAGAAACAGCTTTGTTGGACTTAAAAAACGGCGGAAAAGGAATTTATTTTGATACTCCGTTTACGCAAGGCAAACAAGCCATTCCCATCAATGGATTAGTTTGGATGGGTGATAAGGATTTTATGTTGGCGCAGGTAAAAACTGTTTTAAGACAAGGATTTAACTGTGTTAAAATAAAAATCGGCGCCATAGATTTCGAGCAAGAACTTGCCATTTTAGATTATATTAGAAGTGAGTATAGTTCGCAAGAAATCGTTTTGAGAGTAGATGCCAATGGTGCTTTCAGTGCTAGTGAAGCGCTACAAAAATTACAAATGCTATCCAATTTTGATATTCATTCTATCGAACAACCCATTGCGTCTGGTCAATGGAATGAGATGCGTGAACTCTGCGAAAAATCTCCTGTACCAATCGCCTTAGATGAAGAGTTAATTGGAATTCACGACAATGCCATTCGAGAAAAATTACTTCATGGAATACAACCACAATACATCATATTAAAGCCAAGTTTACACGGAGGACTCTATGGCACAAGGAAATGGATACAATATGCCGAGAAAATGAAGATCCAATGGTGGATTACAAGTGCGCTAGAATCTAATGTGGGATTAGATGCTATAGCCCAGTTCACTAGTCTTTATGAACCGAAATCGCACCAAGGTCTTGGAACTGGAAGCCTATACCTCAATAATACCCCATCACCTTTAATGGTGCAAGGTGGTTTTTTGAGAAGGGGTTAGCAATGTAAATCTTCAAAATAAATCTTAAATTATTGTGCGTGCTTAATATTTTTCCTACTTTTAGAGGTATGAAAAAGAAAAAGGCAGAGGATTTAATTGATTTTCATTTGCGGCATGCTTGGCACAAGATTTCACGCATGTACAACCAGAAAGCAAAGGTGCATGGTTTAACGATGTCTATTGGTTTTATTTTACTCATCGTTGATAAAAATGGCACCCCTTCAACTCAGCTAGGCCCAAAGATGGGAATGGAGCCAACGAGTTTATCCCGAACGCTCAAAACAATGGAGTCAAAAGGCTGGATAACTCGAAAAATAGATCAAGAAGATAAAAGAAAAGTTCTCATATTTTTAACTCAAGAAGGACTAGTTTTAAGAAAAGAAGTCAAAGAAGTAGTGCTTTCTTTTAACGAAAAAATCGAAAAAGTCATCCCTTCATCGGAAATGGAAATCTTTCTGAAGGTATTGGCTCAGATTGACATTACCGTAGAAAATGAAATCACTGAAATGTTGTCAAATCAAAAATCAAGTATATGAATAGAATAATCAAAAAAGTCGCCGTATTAGGTTCTGGTGTCATGGGATCACGTATCGCATGCCACTTTGCCAATATTGGTGTTGAAGCATTGCTCCTGGACATTGTGCCAAGAGAACTGAATGAAGCGGAACAGAAAAAAGGAGCTTCACTAGAAGACAAAGCTGTTCGAAATAGAATTGTGAATGATGCGTTAACTTTTGCACTGAAGTCCAACCCCTCACCCATTTACAAAAAAGCATTTGCGAGTCGTATCACCACAGGAAACTTTGATGACGACATGGCAAAAATCAAAGATGTAGATTGGATTATAGAAGTGGTTATCGAACGTTTGGATATTAAGAAACAAGTGTTTGAAAATGTGGAGAAACACCGTACACCAGGAACATTAATAACTTCGAATACTTCAGGAATCCCAATTCATTTGATGTTGGATGGTCGTTCAGAAGACTTCCAAAAGCATTTCTGTGGAACACACTTTTTTAACCCGCCACGTTATTTGCAGTTGTTGGAAATTATTCCAACACCAAAAACAGATCAAGCAGTGGTAGACTTCTTCATGGATTACGGAAGAAGATATTTAGGAAAGAAAACAGTTTTGTGTAAAGATACGCCAGCATTTATTGCCAACCGAGTAGGTGTTTATTCTATCATGTCACTATTCCACTCGATAAAAGAGTTGGACTTAAACATTGAAGAAGTAGATAAATTAACGGGGCCTGTATTGGGTCGTCCCAAATCAGCGACGTTTAGAACTGCAGATGTAGTTGGTTTAGATACTTTAGTGCACGTAGCAAATGGATTAAAAGAAAATTGTCCAAATGACGAGGAGAACAGCTATTTTGAGCTTCCCGACTATGTTGCCAAAATGGTAGAAAACAATTGGATTGGTTCAAAAGCAGGGCAAGGATTCTATAAGAAAACAAAAACGGCGGATGGTGGAAAAGAAATTCTATCCTTGGATTTAAATACTTTGGAATATCGATCTGCTGCAAAAGTTTCTTTTCCAACTTTAGACATGGCTCGTTCAATTGAAGACCTAAAACAACGCACAAAAATGTTGATTATGGGTCAAGATAAGGCTGGTAAATTCTACCGTAAAATGTTCGGGGGGTTATTCGCTTATGTTACGAATAGAATGCCAGAAATTTCAGATGATCTTTATAAAATCGATGATGCAATCAAAGCTGGATTTGGATGGGAGTTAGGTCCATTTGAAACTTGGGATTTATTTGGTCTGGAGCAAGGCTTAAAACTAATCGAAGAAGCGGGTAAAAAACCTGGTGCTATCGTTGAAGAAATGAAAGCAGCTGGTATTAAGTCCTTTTATAATTTAGACAAAGGAAACAAGCAATACTTCGATTTAAATACTAAAGCTTACAAAACTATTCCTGGGACAGAGGACTTGGTAATGTTAGATGTGCTTAGAGCTGAAAATAAAGTTTGGGGTAATGCTGATACTACAATCGTTGACTTGGGTGATGGCATCTTAAACATCGAGTTCCACACGAAAATGAATACCATTGGTGGTGGCGTCATTGAAGGATTAAATAAAGCCATGGATTTGGCTGAAAAAGAGTACAAAGGATTAGTTGTTTCGAACAACGGTCAAAACTTTAGTGCTGGAGCAAATGTTGGTATGATCTTTATGATGGCCGTTGAGCAAGATTTCGACGAATTGAACTTCGCTGTAAAAGCCTTCCAAGACACGATGATGCGTATTCGCTATTGTAATGCGCCAGTTGTAGTTGCTCCGCATAACTTAACTCTAGGTGGTGGTTGTGAGTTAACAATGCACGCCGACAAAGTGGTAGCACATGCTGAATCATATATTGGATTAGTAGAGTTTGGTGTTGGACTGATTCCTGGAGGAGGGGGAACAAAAGAGTTCGTAAAACGACTTTCAGAAGAATTAGCCGAAGGAGATATTCGTGTAAACAGAATGCGTGATCGATTCTTAACAATTGGTCAAGCAAAAGTAGCTACCTCTGCTCACGAAGCATTCGATTTAGGATACTTAAGAGAAGGAACAGACGAAGTAATCGTTTCGAGAGAGTACCAATTAACACGTGCCAAAGCAGCTTGTTTAGAACTAGCGAATAAAGGGTATACAGCGCCTCCAAAGGAGAAAAACATTACTATTCTCGGTCAAGAAGGGCTTGGTTTAGTATATGTTGGAGCAGATTCAATGAAATCAGGACACTATATTTCAGAACACGACCAGTTAATTTCAGAAAAGCTTGGTTTTGTGATGTGTGGTGGAGATATTTCAGAACGTGTACAAGTTTCTGAACAATATTTACTCGACTTGGAACGCAAAAAATTTCTTGAACTCTGTGCAGAACGTAAAACATTAGAGCGTTTGGAAAGCATGGTGAAGAAAGGGAAGATTTTGAGGAATTAAGTTTGGATGGTAGGACGTTAGGATGGTAGGATGGTAGGACTTTAGGACTTTAGGACTTTAGGACTTTAGGACTTTAGGACTTTAGGACTTTAAGA
>JAFIEX010000064.1 GCA_020832365.1 Crocinitomicaceae bacterium | reverse complement strand
AAGAAAAGAAAAAGTTAGAAATATTTTTGCTTTCGTTAAAATGCTTATTTTTGTCTTTTAACTAAAGTTTTCATGGAAAACGTACAAGAAAAGGTAAAAAACATATTTGCAGCGTATCTTGAAAAAAATGGTCACCGAAAAACGCCAGAACGTTTCGCCATTTTGGAGGAGATCTATAATTATGAGGGTCATTTTGACATAGAATCTTTGTACATAAAAATGAAAAATCAAAATTACAGGGTTTCTCGTGCAACATTGTACAACACAATTGAACTCCTTCTCGCATGTAATTTAGTGCGGAAACATCAGTTCGGAAAGAATATTGCTCAATTTGAAAAGTCGCATGGGTTCAAGCAGCATGACCACATGATTTGCACGGATACTGGGGAGCTAATAGAGTTTTGTGACCCAAGAATCCAGAATATCAAATCTACCATTGAAGAAGTATTTGGCGTGAAAATACATCATCATTCCTTATATTTTTACGGAGTAAGAAACCATACAACTAACGAAGATCCAAAATCGTGAAACAACCAGTATTAGTTTTTGAGCACCGAGATGGTGTTAGCATACTTATATTTTCAGGAAAATTAATGAACAATTCTCTTAAAGAGGATGCTATGGAATACGTTCAATCGGAAATTCAAAATGGGAACAAAAAATTCATTATTGATTTATCACTCGTTGACATTCTCAATAGCGCTGGACTAAATACACTAATTAGAGTTTTTACTATAACTCGAAACAAAGGTGGTGAAATCGTTTTTGTAAATGAGCCTAGTGAAGTAGTGACTCAATTACTCACTATTTCAAAGCTGAATAATATTTTTGAAATTTACACCTCAACTGAAGAGGCCATTAATAAATTAAATGCACAAGAGGCATGAATAAAGTAGATGTTTTATTAGGATTACAATGGGGAGATGAAGGAAAAGGCAAAATTGTTGATGTCCTTACTCCAAAGTATGATATTATTGCAAGATTTCAAGGCGGACCAAATGCTGGTCACACTTTGGAATTTGATGGAATTAAACACGTGTTGCATACAATACCATCAGGTATATTTCGGGCAAACACCTTAAATGTTATCGGCAATGGTGTCGTGATAGATCCTGTTGTTTTTAAAAAAGAAATTGATGCGCTTGCACCTTTCAATATCCCAGTTAAGGAAAACTTATTGATTTCCAATAAAGCGCATTTGATTCTTCCAACGCATCGTTTGCTCGATGCCGCATCGGAACAAGCCAAAGGAAATGAAAAAATTGGTTCCACTTTGAAAGGTATAGGTCCAACTTACATGGATAAAACAGGAAGAAACGGTATCCGAGTTGGTGATATATTTTCGCCGAACTTTCAAGAAAAATACAACGCACTCGTTGAAAAACATATTGGAATATTAGGCCATCACGAAGGTTTCGAATATGATCTTTCAGAATTAGAACCTGCATTTTTTGAAGGAATAGATCTCATAAAATCCTTGACAACCATAGACAGTGAGCACTATCTAAATAAGGCTATGAAAGAAGGTAAAACTATCTTAGCTGAAGGTGCACAAGGAACGCTCTTAGATATTGATTTTGGAAGTTACCCATTTGTCACTTCCTCAAATACTGTTACAGCAGGTACTTGTACAGGGTTAGGAGTAGCACCAACAAAAATAGGTAATGTTATCGGAATATTCAAAGCCTATTGTACTAGGGTTGGTAGCGGACCATTCCCAACAGAGTTGAACGATGAAGTAGGAGAAAAAATTAGAGCAGCAGGTTTCGAGTTTGGTGCTACGACGGGACGCCCTCGCAGATGTGGTTGGATTGACCTGCCAGCATTAAAATATGCCATCATGATTAATGGCGTTACAGAACTGAATATGATGAAGTCTGATGTGCTTGATACTTTCGATACAATTAAAGTATGCACACATTATACAATTAATGGCAAGAAAATTGATTATTTACCGTTTGATATTAATGGGTTAGAAATTATCCCAGTATATGAAGAGGTAAAAGGATGGAATTGTGACTTAACAAAGTTAACGTCAATGGATGAAGCGCCTCAAGCATTGAAAGATTACGTTGCTTATCTGGAAAATGCATTGGAAGTGCCTATTACCATTGTCTCAGTTGGTCCCGACCGAAAACAAACATTGCGTAACCGATAGCGTGAAAAAAATAAACTTCATCCAAATTGCGCTTATGATTATGAGCGCATTTTTTTTGAGTAATACCTATGTATTGTCTCAAGGTAGTCCGCTTCGCCTAATTGAAGGCGCGGACGACTTAATCATGGATGGAAAAACAGGAAATTATATCGTTCGTGGAAATGTGCGTCTGGTTAAAGACGATACCAAAATGTATTGTGACTCTGCTTTTTATAACTTCAAGAAAAGCTATGTGAAAGCCTATGGCAACGTGCATATCAATAAGCAAGATACATTAAACCTTTTCTGTGACTCCTTATTCTATGACTTGAAAACTGATTTTGCAAAACTTTGGGGTAATGTAAGGTTAAGGGATAGCGAATACAAACTAGTAACGGATTCCATGGAGTTTTTTACAAAAGAGAACAAAGGAGTTTACAGAAATTGGGGAACCATTTCTAGTATTATAGGAAAAGAAGAACTCAACAGTAAAGTTGGGTATTTATACAGTGATAGCAAGAATTTCTTCTTTCGTGGAGATGTAAAATACGTTAGTGATCAATATACCATTACAACAGACACATTAAAATTTAACGGGAGAACAAAGCGCGCTGATTTTTTCGGTCCGACAACAGTGACCTCATCCGAAGACGAAATGTATTGTGAAAAAGGATGGTATTATACTGAGGAAGAAAAAGGTGTATTCGAGCAAAATGCCTACATCAGAAGAAAAACAGAATTTCTCTCTGCTGATAGTATTTTTTACGATGGGAAATTAGAATTTGCAGAGGCGAGACGCAATGTCTACATTGAAGATACTGTTAATAAGATGGCGTTTATGGGAGATTTTGCACGAAGCGACCAAAAAGCAAAGTTTGCCTTTATTACTGGCCATGCCCTCGCGAAGAAATTTGATGCAGATAACCAAGACACCTTATTTATACACGCAGATACCTTATTCAACTTTAGTGACAGCTTAAATGAGCCTCAATTAATGCTAGCCTATTATGGCGTAAAGTTATTTAAATCAGATATGCAAGGTGTATGTGATTCTTTAAGTTATGACAGAAACAGGTCCATTTTTGAGATGTTTGAACAGCCCGTTTTATGGGCCAAAAATGCTCAACTATCTGGTGACACTATCAGCGTTTTTCAAAAAAATAATGATATTGAACGTGCATTTATAAGAAATTCAGCTTTAGTTGTAACAGAAGTGGATACGGGCAAATACTACAATCAAGTGGGAGGAAGAATCTTGAATGCCTATTTCGATAGTACAGAAATTAGGAGAGTAGATATTCAAGGGAATGCTAAAACAGTAGCGTTTTTAGAGGAAGAAAAAGACCAAGACAGCATTGTTTTAGTAGAACGTTCTGGAATGAATCGCATTTATGCCTCAGAGTTGAGCCTCTATTTTAAAGGAGGGGATATCAAAGCCGCAACTTATCGTGAAGCGCCTGATGGAAAAATTTATCCTATGGATCAAATTGATGAAAATGAGAAAAAAGTAGATGGCTTCAAATGGGACAATGAACGACGACCTAGATCTTGGCAAACTATGATACTTACGCCAGAGGAATATGAAAAATGGCTTTTACGAGAACAACAAAAAACAGAATTATTAACGCTTAAGCCATGGAAATTCGACACTGTTATTGATGCCAAAAAAATGGTGTTTGGATGGAACTATGTCTTGGGATTTTTAATAGAAAACAAAGATACTTTACTCATTACTAAAGATGAATTACTTAAACATGAGGATAGTACTGTTGAATTAGACAAAACCATTGCCTTACTCGACTGTACTGATCAATGGCACTGCCAATTTAAAGATGTATTTGAACGCTTACATGCCATTCATAAAGATTCAGCGAGCACAAATAGAAAGTCTTGCTTGTCAGCACTTGAGTCTTTATTATTTTCAACTAACATTAATCATTCTTTGGATAGTCTTAAATTAAAGATTGCCATAGCACAACTAACTGAAATAAATGAAGATATGCGTCAGACCCTAGCAATCTTTTATCCAAATATTCAAGAAAAACTACTGCTTATTGATAGTCTCAGCAATGAAAAGAAAGCAATGCAAAGAGCGTTACAAGATTTACAATCATGGAAAGACAGTCTTTTACAATTAAAAAACTGGGAATTAGATAATCAACTTGTTGCCGAAAAAGATTTATTTGAGGATAGCATTACACGGGTAGAACATGTCATAGATAGTTTGATTATCCCGACAATGAATGACTCTGAAAGAGAAGCTCAACGGATTTTTAATTTATTATCTTTGGAAAAACCAACAATAGATGGCACAGTTTATAATTGGACGGATCATTTACTAGATGAAAAAACATCAGATAATCAAAAAAAACAATTGCTACAGGGGTTTATGGTAGACATGATGAACATTATTCGATTTACCCTATTACAAGAATTTCGAAGATTGACAACTTTTCAAGAATCTGGACCCCGAGAAATAGTAGACACCGATAGCTCACAATAAAAACGTTCAATTTGGAGGAAAAGAGCCCTTCTTCTTCTATTGTAAACAGAACGTTTAGATAAGCCCATCTAGAGAAGTACTCTGAATATCTCTAAATAGCTGTAATTCAGAATGAACACCCATATACTCTGCTGTTAAATTCATAGCAATAAGTTCTAGGTTTCCTAGCTTTGGTTTACGGATCTGTCGAAACAAATCAAGAGAAATATTGAATGATTGCAAATGTTTCAGAATGATTTCATAATTTCGCACAAAGTCGCTCATAATGTTTAATGAATTGGCAATCAATTAAATATACGAATGATTTTTGATTCAATGGGCAATTTTTTTAATCTTTTCTAAATGCACAACGAATTAAACTTTATATAAAATGAAAAATTTGTTGCTAATAGTTGTTTTATTTTCTTGGTGCTTTCAAATTTTATTTTCACAAAACAATCAGAAGGCTAATTTGACGATAAAAGAAAAACATATCGATAAGCGTTATGTCCACCCTAAATCAAAATACATATCGATTTCGGGTGGGTGGGGTTTTACATCAACAGTATTTGATGCCCCAATAAGTTATTTTAATAAAGGTCTTTATATGTCAAATAACACCTATCTACCCAATGTGACATATGAGCATGGCATCAAAAACAATTATTTTGGTGAAATAGGTTACTCCTATATTGGACAAGGTATTGGTGGTTTTTTGTATTCCAGATTTTACAGTAATCATGACTTTCAAATTGGAATGGGGTACAGATTTATTAACAAGAGTAATTATCAGTTTTTTAATATTCATACAGGACTTTTTATAGGTTTAGCAAATGAAAAATTAGAAAATTTGCCTCATATTTCAGTTTATACAAGATTTGACCAAATTAAAGAATCAGAATATTTTTTTACTCGGAATGTAACTGCTTTTCAACCAATATCTTTTGGTCCCTATATAGGAATTTCAAAAGAATTTAGATTATTCAAAGACGTTCGGTTTTTTATTAAATATATGCAACGTTTTGGTTCAATTCCAACAATGTCGGGCACTTTTAAGCTTTCTTCGAATGAAATAGATTTTGACAATGATTTCGCAACCTTTAAAGTAAGAGGCGGTGGAGCTTTTATAACTGGAGGGTTGAAGATTTTGCTCTTTAAAAAGAAACTCGAAAATTATGACGAATAAAAAGAGCGTGTTTTACTTCTTAGTTATGTTTATGATGCCTTTTTTACGTTCTTTTTCACAAGAAGAAAATGACGTATAAAAAAAACACGTAAAACTGAAAAGATAGAAAGCAGGATGATTAATCTTAATAAACACATATTAAGCTTGGTAGCATCAAAAAATCAATACCCTTTGCTATAAAGAGGTATTAGCCTAAGATTACTTTTTGTTAAATAATGCTTATAACCACAAACTAGCCCAAGCGGCGTGCTTTCATACGTGTTAGCCTACTGTGCCAGTTTGCAAACCCATTCAGACTATCAACCTTTTACAATTAAACAGAAGAATTATATATATTTACGGTTTTAGAATAAGAACATGAGCCTCCAAGAGATATATGCTGCTGAAGATATTGCTATGGGTTTCTTGTGGATTATTCTTACCACTATTTTAGCTTTTATCATTAAATCCAATCATTCGGATAACGCCGATTATAAGTGGTTTTTACCCAACTTTTTTTTCAAGTTAGTCATGGGCTTGTTTTTTGGATATACATTTGTCAAGATTCTTGGATATGGCGGAGACACTGCTGCTTATTGGGCAAGCATTGATAAATTAATCAACTTATTTTTCCATGACCCTTCTAAATACCTAAATGAGCTTTTATCCACTCCCAATATAAACAATTTAACCAAGAACTTTAATTCAGCAACAGGATATCCACCAGGCTGGATCTATAAAGAGCCTGAAAGTTATTTTGTGGCTAAAGTAATATCCGTTGTAGGGCTGTTTACAAATGGGAGCTTCATCGCATTAACAGCCATATGTTCTTTTTTTGCATCCTTGGCTTCTTTTCGATTATTTCAATTGATCAAATATTATCGATTTACCTCAGATTTTTGGATGGCTATTGCTACACTTTTTATTCCAACTGTTGCTTTTTGGTGTTCTGGAATTTCAAAAGACACCCTCATCCTAGGTGGGTTTTATTTGCTATTATTTCATGTTTTTGCTTTGCTTCAGAAAAACCGAAAATTCACATTGAAAAATTTATTTTTTATCCTATTATATATATACATCATTCTAAATATTAGACCGTTTATGGTTTACGCAATTATACCGCCACTTTTACTATCTTTTGGATTAGGCTATGTAAACCGTATTGGAAGTTCCATTGTATCAAACTTTTTAAAAGGTGGGATTTTCCTAGCTACACTCGTTGGATTTTTTTACATTATTTCAACTGGCGATTTGTTTTTGGATGGCGCACAAGAAACACTAGATGAAGTTGCTATTGTTCAACAAGACTTTGCCAATAATGTAACTTATGGCGGACCAAAGTATGACCTAAACATCACTGAATTCACCCCCGTAGGTATGCTTTCTGCAGCACCACTTGCTGTTTTTACTGCATTGTATCGACCGTTTTTAACAGAGGCTCAAGGTCCATTATTACTTCTCAGTGCTCTTGAAGGTCTCTTCTTCATTATATTAACAATATACTTCCTAATAAAAGGCCCAGTGCATTGGCGCTTTATAGTGAATCATGAGTTCCTACTATTTTCACTGCTATTTGTTCTCTTTTTCGGTTTTGTGGTTGGTTTCTCTTCTATACTATTCAACGTACTAATAAGATTTAAAGCCCCTATATTATGTTTATTCTTATTAGTTTTAATTGCAAGAGACCCTAATAAAGATCCTAAAAAACTTACTTAAAAAGAGTCGGCTTGACTGAAAATGCGTTTATATCCTTACATCAAAGTCAATTTCCTCACACTCTAACAAAAGCTTTTCATCCAAAATAAGTAATGCCGCTAAAGCTAATTGGGAGTAATTTTGAGATGCATTTTTAAAATTACCTGCCGAGGTTGTCCACATTTTGTGAATAAGTCCTGCTCCACCTTCTGAAGGTTGAATTACGTCCATAACCTTTGCCACATTGCTAGCGCCAGCATGATAAATATGTAAGGTAAATAGTCTGAACCAAAGCGAATGTTCGTGATATACCAATCCATGGTCATCCAATATTTTTCTAGCATAGGGCAAACAGGTTTTTTCAATTAAACTAATAGCTCCAGAAGCAGATTTATCAAAATCTTTTCTCTCATCAACATATTTATCAACTCGCAAACCATGACTTCTGGCAACACCAGGCATTAATTGAAAAGCACCCATCGCTCCAGCATTAGACTTTCTTAAAGCTCCAGGGCTTTCTATCATCAAAATGGCCTGTGCATACCACGGATCTAAGCCATGCTTTTTAAAAAGTGATACCCCTTTAGCAACATCGGGGATAACCTTATCAAATTGATAGAAATCTGATTTTCCTGTTGTCATAAATATGCGTTCATCCAAGGGCAATAAATTGGCAATTCTTAAGGAGTCTTTAAAAGCATCTTTTTCACTGTCACTCATCTTATTCCAATCATTCAAAGCCTTTCTAACTAAAATTTTACGCGTTGCAGCAACATTCAAAACACATGAGTCAGGAGACATCGTCATTATTTCCTTCCAAAACAAAGGTTGAGCCAAAGTATCCCACCGCTCATAAAACAACTGAGTATCTCTCAAAAAAATTGATTCTACCGTATCATTAAGTGGTTTAACACGAATTAATTGATGCTCCCAACCTAATGATATATTTGATACGCCTATCGGTCTTGGCTCATTCGAAGAACAAACTTGGAAAGTCATTGCCACTAAAATTATGAAAAGTATATTCCTCAACATATGCATTAAACTTACTATCAAAACGAAAAAAAATTAGATTGTTACACTTCTGTCTGCAACTAATTGCTTTAACAACAACAACTGTTCCGCTTTTGAAAGATGGGTATTATCAATAACCACGGCATCTTCTGTTTGCTTAAGCGGGCTTTCCTTTCGGGTAGTGTCTAAATGGTCACGCTTAATTAAATTCTCTTTAATTGCTTGCAAATCAACATCCTCTCCTTTTCCGGTAAGCTCTTTAAAACGTCGCTCAGCTCTTATATCAGTATCAGCGGTTAAAAATATTTTTAATTCCGCATTTGGAAAAACAACCGACCCTATGTCTCTCCCATCCATTACCACACCACCATTTTCTCCCATTTGTCGCTGCTGTTCAACTAAAAACTCACGAACTTCCTGAATAGCTGCTACTGTAGAGACGTAATTAGAAACCTCCAACCCCCTGATTTTACTTTCTACATTCTGACCATTTAAAAAAACTTCAGGATGAACAGCGTCAGCAGACTTTTGAAAAGTAATATTTAAATCATTTAAAGCATTAATCAGTGCTATTTGATCTAAATCCCCATTACTTATCAAACCATTTTGAATCGCGTAATACGTTACCGCTCGATACATCGCACCTGAGTCAACATAAACATAATTTAATTCTCTAGCGAGATCTTTTGCTAAAGTACTTTTTCCACAGGATGAATGCCCATCTATTGCTATGGTAATTTTTTGCATGGTCGAAATCTAAATTCAAAAATATTAGAAGATTTCACTAAATTAAAAATAAATCTGTTAACAAGTGACACTATTTTACCAACACAAATTTATTGAAAGAAATATTGAGGCACTGGCGCTTCAAAGCTTACTATTTCTTTAGTAGTTGGATGGGTGAATATGATTCTTTCAGCATGCAAGAAAAGACGTACATTCTTATTGCCATAAATGTCATCTCCCTTGATGGGTGTGCTCAAGCCATTTTGATGCGCTGCATGAACCCGCAATTGATGTGTTCGTCCTGTTTTAGGGTAAAAATACACAATAGCTTCACCACTTATTGCTGTAATTGTTTCGTAATGAGTTATGGCTGATTTACCCGACTCAAAACAAACGTATTGTCTTGGTCTTTCTAAAAAATCTGATTTTAATGGTAAATTAATCACCCCATCAGGTTGTTGCAGAAGGCCAGATAATCTTGCTACGTATCTTTTCTGAATGGTTTTATGGATAAATTGCCTTTGAATATATTTGAAAGCACGTTGGTTTTTTGTAGCAATCATAATACCTGATGTTGACATGTCTAAACGATGAACCAGTTTTAACTCTGGAAACTCATGGTATTTTCGCTCAAGCTGATGTTGGGCGGAGTCAGCACCAGTATTCCCAGGAACAGAGAGCAACTCATGCGGTTTTTCAAATATAATCAAATCATCATCTTCAAATAGAATTTTGATTTGCGGTGCATCCGTTAATGCCAGAAAAGGGTTTTGTTCCACCTTTAAACCTTCTAGCATAAAGCCTAATATTGGCTCACACTTCCCTTTGCAAGCAGGATAATAATTCTGATGAATTCTAAGCTCTGATTGCGGCGGTTTCCCCCACCAGAATTCTGCCATACAGATTGGTTCATAATCATTTTCATAGGCAAAGTGTAATAATTTTGGCGCGGCGCATTCTCCAGCACCCGCAGGAGGAACTTTAAGTACTGTTTTAGAAAATATCTCTCCTAAACTTTTTTGTTCCTTTTTAGCATTGAGAAAAAAGTATTTTTCAAATATCTGTTTTTGTAATTGGGATGAAAGGCTTTTTCTCTTTGTTTTTAACTGGATGATTTCAGCTTCATACCGACTTATTTTTAAGTTTAAATCGGACTTTTGCTTATTAAATTGTTGTTTGGTTTTCTTTAAAAAAATACTTTGTCTTGCGCTTTGCTGATTTAGATGCTTGAGCTCCTTTTCATCTTGAGTTATTTGCCTCAATGCATCACGTTTTGCTTTACCCAACTTAAATTCTTGTTTAAGCTTATCTAGTTCAGCATCTTGTTGCACGCATAGTTGCTGCAACTCTCTTTTTAATTTTATATATTCTTCATCATTACTTGCTGCTTCAATTGTAGCATTAAATGCATTAAGCAGGGTCTCCCCTTTCTTATAAAACCCCTTACTAAGATGCACATCGAAAACTGGTGGAACAAACTTTGAATAATGACTTTTATCACCAATTTTCCCAGAAAAAGCACATAAAAAGCCTATTTTTTTTGCTTTGCGCACCACTAGCACACCAAACATTTTCCCAACCTCATTCTGCTTTTTCGGATCTAATCCAAAATGATAAGAAAAAGGAAGAGTCAAAAGGTATTCTTTTAGCTGATTCGCGGCTACAATAGCCAAAGGGTCTGGATCATAAAAAAATGGAAATGTAAAATGGGTAGGAATAGATAAAGTTGAAATATCCTGATTAAATTCCCATAAAAAATCATCCGTTAGCGACAAAACAAAGCAATTGAAGAAATCAAAAAGAAGCTAAGAAGGCTTATAACTCAAATTGCAGGCTTTGCAATCCTTAATTTCTCCTTGATAAGTCTCTCTATACTTATGGATAGTTTTTATTGGTAAAACTCCGAGAAATGCTTTTTGGATACGCGTAACTTGAGCATTTACTCTACCCATTTTCGGATGGTATCTATTTTCAAACTTACTACTTCTTTTTGCTTTAATTAATTTAATCACAATAATAATCTTTTGATACAAAGATAGTGAAATCAAATGAAGCTTCCAAAAAGTCAATCCCAATAAATGCTAATCCTCTAAAGCCTCAACACGAATTATTTCTGGTGCGACTCTTTTTATCGCTTCTTCTAGACCTGCTTTCATTGTCATGTCTTTCATAGAACAATCTTTACAAGCCCCCATCAATTGCACTTGCACCACACCTTCATCAGTAATATCCACCAACTCCATGTCTCCACCGTCAGCTTCTAAAAAAGGACGCAATTGCGCAATGGCTTCTTCTACTTTTAAACGAATATTATCCTTATCAAACGACATAACTACTTCTTAAGCTTTTGCAATGTTTCAACAAATTTACGAACTAATTCGTCAAAAGCATTAGAAATAGGTGTATTTTCTTGGTAAACGGCGGGTCTTCCTATATCTCCAGCCTCTCGAACGGACTGTACCAAAGGAATATGACCAAGGAAGTTCTCCCCTAAACCTTCCGCAAGATTCTTAACTCCATCTCTTCCAAAAATATAATATTTATTATCTGGTAACTCAGCAGGTGTAAACCAAGCCATATTTTCAATTAAGCCCAAAACAGGTACTTTGATATTATCCAACTTAAACATGTTTACGCCTTTTCTGGCATCTGCTAGCGCAACTTCTTGCGGTGTACTGACAATAACAGCTCCATCGAGCGGCACTGTTTGAACAAGAGATAAATGAATGTCACCAGTTCCTGGAGGTAAATCGATTAACAGGTAATCCAATTCCCCCCAATGCGTATCCGTAAACATTTGAGTAAGTGCCTTGGAAGCCATTGGTCCGCGCCATACTACAGCATTATCAGGATCTGTAAAAAATCCGATAGACATAATTGGGATACCATATGATGGCACAGGTAGCATTTTTTTCTCTCCGTCTACCTCTGTTTGTCCTGGTCTTTCACCAACAATGTCAAACATTGTGGGCATAGAAGGTCCATAAATATCCGCATCGACAATACCGACTTTAAAACCAGCCTTTGCCAATCCACCAGCTAAATTTGCCGTAACCGTAGATTTCCCCACACCTCCTTTTCCAGAGGCAACTGCTACTATGTATTTTACATCAGGAAGTATTTTTCGACGAACATTTTTTGCTTCAACTGGAAGTCCAACAACTGTTGTGGCCACTTCAATACCATCCCCGAGAACTCTTTTCAATGCAAAGTTCACTGCTTCTTGCATACGTTTTCTTGCATGAAGCGCAGGGTTAACAACGTTTACTGTTAATGAAATGGCATTTCCTTCAACCTTTAAATCCTCTACGAGATTTTGGGAAATAATATCTTTCTTCAAGTCTGGCTCTATCACATTGCCGAGTGCCTCCAATACTTTATCTCGAGTAATTTGCATAGCTAATCTTCAATTTTCGGTAAAGATACAAATTAGTTGAGTTTATGTTTATTGATTCTAAATAAACATGTTGTGTTTTTTTTAAAAAATGTTTCGGTTAATTTGTATCATATAGCGAAATTCAGAAAAAACCTACTGAAAAAATCAAGTTTTTAGTAATAAAAATAGACGATTTCCATCCATCAAAAAAGAATAAAGTATTAAATTGCAAAAGCATTTAACAAAAAATTTCCAATAGCAAACTGGTGATTAAAGACAAAATAAGAGCTCTTCAGCACATTGCGGGACCAGGCATTCTATTTGCTGCTACCGCGATTGGTGTTTCGCACCTCGTTCAAAGTACAAGTGCCGGTGCACAATTTGGGTTCTCTCTCCTACTCTTTGTATTACTCGCCAACCTATTTAAATATCCATTTTTTGAGTTTGGTTCTAGGTATACAGCAGCAACAGGTAAGTCACTTATTGAAGGCTACTATAATATGCACCCTTTTTGGTTATATGTTTATTTGCTGGTCACAATGCTATCGATGTTTTTTGTAACGGCCGCTGTTGGAGCAGTAACAATTGGTTTCATGGAGCAATTATTAGGGCTGAACACCGTAACAGGTTTTACCAAGTTTACCCATATTACACTGTTTAGCTTAGGAATAGGTATTTTACTTATAGGGCAATTTAATGCACTCGAAAAACTCATTAAAATCTTGGCTCTTACCTTACTTTTTACAACGCTTGTTGCGTTTATAGCTGCTCTAAAAATTGGCCCCGCACCTAGCGTAGACTTATTCCCGCCCATACAGTCAGCAGCGTTATCCTTCATCTTGCCGCTAATGGGTTGGATGCCAACAGCAGTTGATTTATCCACATGGAATAGCCTATGGACCAAAGAAAAGATCAAACAGAACAACTTTAATCCTGGTGTAAAAAGGGTGGTACAAGAGTTTAGGATTGGTTATTTAATTTCTGCATTTCTGGCCGTTTGCTTTCTCACTATGGGCGTAATGCTTGTATATGGGCGAGATCAAGAAATACCAGTACAATCCGTTGCTTTCTCCAAGTTTGTAATTGATTTATACACCAATTCCATTGGTCAATGGGCAACTTATGTCATATCTATTGCAGCATTCGCCATTATGTTTTCGACCTTCATCACAATATTAGATGGCTACGGAAGAGCTATCTCCGAAGCTATAAGATTAATAAAGAAGGAAAGAAGTAAACGCTGGTACAATTTAGTAGTGCTAATTTTAGGATTAGTTGGATTATTGCTCATCATACTATT
>JAFIEX010000063.1 GCA_020832365.1 Crocinitomicaceae bacterium | reverse complement strand
CTTTTGAAAAGCGCTAACCGGTTGTTGAATTTTAAAGAAAATAATAAATGCTGTTACTGCAATCAACCAATTAGTTACCAATGCCATAGGTTCTTGCAGGCAAAGTCCTAAAAAGGAAAAGGGTAATTTATCTGGAGCTATATCACAAGCAGAGGCAAAATCAAAAATCATGATTGCAAAAATACATTAATCAAAGATAACTTTTACTTTGTAGTAGAAATTTCGCTGAATTGGTCATTAATAAACATAAGAAATCATGAACTAAATCTGCTAAACAATGTGCTTAACATATATTAACAGCGCTTTAACCTTCTTTGCCTCAATGTTCATAGATATTTGTAATTCTTTAAGCCACAATTAGTTTAATGTTAAAAGTTATTAATTACAAATGCAAGAAAACGTAAATGTTTCCCAGTCAGATAGCCTACAGGCACTGGCAGAAAAAATTAAATTAGAACAGCCACTGATTGAACAACTTTCTAACGAGCTACACAAAGTAATTGTTGTACAAAACAATATGGTAGACAGAGTTTTGGTTGCATTATTTGCTGATGGTCACATTTTACTTGAAGGTGTGCCTGGATTAGCAAAAACACTTGCGATTAAGACATTATCTCAAACCGTAGGCGGGCAATTTAGTAGAATTCAAGTTACACCAGATTTATTGCACGCGGATGTAACAGGAACACTAATTTACAATCAAAAAGAACAAGCATTTAGTGTAAACAAAGGGCCTGTTTTTGCGAATTTCATCCTTGCCGATGAAATAAATAGGGCACCGGCAAAAGTACAGTCTGCGCTATTAGAGGCTATGCAGGAAAGACAGGTTACCTTAGGAGAGGAAACTTACCAACTTCCAAAGCCATTTTTAGTATTGGCCACACAAAACCCTATTGAACAAGAAGGTACTTACCCACTTCCAGAAGCACAAGTTGATCGCTTCATGTTAAAAGTAAATTTAGACTACCCAAGAAAGGAGGAGGAAAAGTTAATTTTACGTTACAACGTTCGAAAAGAAGGTCTTTCCCCAGTTAAACAAATAATGCAAGTGTCTGATATACTTCGAATTCGTGAGTTAGTACGCTCCATTTATTTAGATGAAAAAATCGAGGACTACATTGTAGATTTAGTCTTCGCTACAAGAAACCCTGAAGAAGCAAGTTTTCCAAATCTTTCAGCTTTAATTGCCTTTGGCGCATCTCCTAGAGCTAGTATTAATCTAGCCCTTGCCGGAAAAGCAATGGCAATGCTCAATGGTCGTGCCTATGTGATTCCTGATGATATCCGAGCCATTGCGATTGATGTATTGCAGCATCGTATTGGACTGACTTATGAAGCTGAAGCTGACCAAATTAAAGCAGATGAAATTGTACGACGCATTATTGGTAGAGTAGAAGTGCCTTAATTTAAGCCTAAAATGAATACAAAAGAACTGCTTAAGAAGGTAAAAACCATCGAAATAAGAACCCGTGGACTCTCAAAACAAGTCTTTTCGGGAAATTATCATGCAGCATTTAAGGGGAAAGGAATGACTTTTTCAGAGGTAAAAGATTACCAATTTGGGGACGATGTGCGTAACATTGACTGGAACGTTACCGCGCGCTTCAATGATACTTACGTAAAAGTTTTTGAGGAAGAGCGAGAGCTCAATGTGGTTTTAATCCTAGATATTTCAGGATCTCAATTTTTTGGCAGTCGTGGTAATTCAAAAAGAGAACTTCTTGTTGAAGTGGCGGCTATACTGGCTTTTTCCGCGGTTGCTAACAATGATAAAGTAGGCGCCATTTTTGTTAGCGATAAATTAGAAAAATACATTCCGCCTAAAAAAGGTCGCTCCCATGCCATGGTTATACTACGTACTTTAATAGATTTCCAATTGGCGGAACGCCCGACCAAACTTTCTGAAGGTCTTAGAGTGTTAACTGCTGTAACCAAAAAACGCTGTATCGCCTTTATTCTCAGCGACTTTATCGATAGAAATGATTTTCTCACGCCTTTAAAAATTGCTAGTCGAAAACACGATTTAGTGGCTTTACAATTAACAGATACAGCTGAAGAATATCTCCCTAATATTGGGCTAGTAGAGTTGATTGATGCTGAATCTCGAGAAAAATTTTGGATAAATACCTCTTCTAAAGCTGTGCAGCAAAATCACAGGCTTCAATTTTTAAAAAGAAAAAAAGAGCTCAAAATAGAAATGCAGAAGTGCGGCGTAGATATCGCTGAGCTTTCTACAGAAGGAACTTACATAAACGAATTAAGTTATTTATTCAACAGGAGAAGAAAATGACTAGAGACTATTTTATAACATTTTTATTCATGTTTTATGGATGGTGCTTTAGTCAATCTATTGATGCCAAATTATACCCTAATCAGTTTTTTATTGGTGATCCTGTCGAGTTTAAACTGCAAGTTACTATCGCTAACAAACAATTGGTTCAATGGCCAGAGTCTAAGAAAAATTGGTCAGTTATCCCCTTGAATGATTCAATGTCAACTTACGATAAAAATACTCAGTACTTTTTGGAGTCTATTTCTGAGGTAAATATTGATACTATTCAAAAACATAAAGATTCTTTATCCATCTTGTGGAAAATAACAGTTACAGCATGGGATAGTATGTCGGCTATCTTGCCTCCTGTAAAGATTATTATTGACTCTTTAGCATTTAGCACCCAACCTTTAGTTTTTTCTGCTGATTTAACACCTGTAGAAGAGGGGGTGGAAATGTTTGATATCTTTGAGGTGTTTTCAGATGTTTCCGTTGAAGAGCATCCGTTATGGTATTTTGGGGGAAGACTAGCCTTGCTCCTGCTAATTATCGGCATATTAATTTATCTATTCAAAAAGTTTTTTGGTAAAAACGAAATCCAAACTAACCCTGTTCAGAAAAGTCTAAGAGAACGAACGATAATAGCCTTAGAGGCACTGTTCAATAGTAAATTATATCTGTCGAATTTAAAAGAGTACTATTTCGAGTTGTCGATGATACTGAGAAGATTTTTATCTGAAAAATATGGCGACCCTTATTTGGAAATGACTACACATGAAATAAAATACCGGCTTCAAAAAAGCGATTTAACTATTGAACAAATTCAACAAATTATTAGCATTCTTCAACAGTCGGATTTAGTGAAATTTGCTAAAAACAAACCTTCAGATTCAGATGTAATGAATCAAACAGCGGAGTTAAAAAGACTTATACATGAAATAGCAGACTTAGATTTGGGAAAAGAAAATGAATAATACCATTGCTAAAATATCGATAAGTGGTTATCAAATTCAAGAACCAATTTGGTTATTGCTCTTACTTTTATTACCATTAATAACTTATTTGCTTTGGCAAAAAGTAGATCAATCTTCTGGAAGTATGAGAGTCTCAGCACCCAAGGAAGATTTTTCAGCTTACAGTTTTGTAAAATTACCTCAAATAATCAAAGTCAATTACGCCATTTTTTCTTTAGGGATTGCCATGTTAATCATTGCCTTAGCTAGACCCTTGGATACTGAAAAAATTGGTGATATTGAAAATTATGGTGAGGGAATAGACATTGTCATTTCAATGGATATTTCAGGTAGTATGTTAGCGACAGACTTTCAGCCTAATAGATTAGTAGCAGCCAAAGAACTAGCTAAAGAATTTGTAGAGTTAAGGAAATCGGATAGAATAGGACTTGTAGTATACGAAGGCGAGGCTTACACGCCTTGCCCCGTGACTAAAAACCATGATTTTCTTAAAAAAACTCTCTCTGAAATAGAATCGGGCTGGTTGGAGTCTGGCACAGCAATAGGGGTTGGTTTGGGAACGGCTGTAAACAGAGTTAATATAGACTCACTGTCATCTAAAGTAATCATCTTGTTATCAGATGGAGAGAATAATAGAGGGGAAATTTCACCCATGGAAGCAGCAGAGCTTGCTAAGAGCCTAGGTATAAGAGTTTACACCATTGGCGTTGGTTCGGAAGGGTACGCCTCTATGCCAGTTAACACACCATTTGGTACAATTATGCAGAATACACTTGTTTCCATTGATGAAGAGTTACTTACTGCAATAGCTGAAATGACAGGTGGATCTTACTTTAGAGCCACAGATGAAAAGTCTCTAAGAGAAATATACTACCAAATAAATCAATTGGAAAAAAACACCTATGTGGACGTAAATTTATCCAAGGACAAATATGTCCACCCTGAGTTTTTTCTTCTTTTTGGATTAGGTACATTAGTCTTTTCCTTATTTGCGAATTTATTAATCTACCGGGCTCATGCATAAAGATAAATTTACCTTTCAAACTAAAAGATTGATAATTCAATGGGCGATTTTTGAATTGGTGTTTTGGTCTTTATTATTCGGTTTTGTCGAATTGATAAGCTGGATAGACGAATCCTCTTTTAATCGCTTTACTTTCTTGAAACCAAATGCTGCTTGGTGGATGCTCATCTTACCCTTATACTACGGCTTACAGATTTATTGGATATCAGCAAGAAACAAAAGTATTGCACCCTGGCTTGGCACCAAATACAATGATTATCTTTTCCGGCCTGCACCTGCAAGGAATATCTTATGGAGGGTATTCCTGATAAGAAATATATTTGTTTTTACTGTATTTGCAATAATGCAACCAGCCTTTGGAAAACAAACACTTGAAGTTAGTGCATCGGGAGTAGAGCTCGTTTTTGCGCTGGATATTTCTAACTCAATGAATGTTAAGGATATTGAAGGGGGAATATCAAGACTGGATTTAGCAAAAAAAACAATGCAACAAATAATTGGAGCCGCTCCCATTGCAAAAGCAGGAATACTTGTTTTTGCAGGAAGCGTATATCCTCATCTTCCTTTAACACCAGATAAAAGAGCTGCAAAAATATATACACAACAAATTGAAACAGACATCATGTCTCATCAAGGAACAAATATCGGCCTCGCATTGCTAAAAGCTGCTGATTTTTTCTCTGAAGAACCATATCGCAGAATGGTTGTATTGATTACTGATGGTGAAGACCACGAGGGAATGATCAATGAAGGACTAGAAGCAATAGCCTCTATTAACGCTTCATTATTTGTATATGGTATAGGTACAAAAAAAGGTGGGCTGATACCCAAAAATCCCAACAACAAAAATCTAGGTTATTTAAAAGATAAAACTGGAAATCCTGCCCTTTCAAAACTTGATGAAAGTATGATTGCTGATATAGCAATGAAAGCCAAAGGCGATTTTAAAATTCTTAACGCTTCTTATCCAGACATTTCGGATGTTTTAACTGTAATTAACAAGAAAAAAGCCACTAACACTGTAGCTTTGACGTTTGAAATAGAGGCGTCCAGATACAACTGGCCACTAGGCATAGCTTTAATTTTTGCGCTGCTATTTGTAATTCATGAATTGCCTCTGAATTGGAGAAAATGGAGAAAATGAAGTTAATAGTTTTTTTTATGGTTTTTACTTTAAACAACAGTTTAATGAGTCAAAACTGGAAAGATTCCTTGCGCTCTGCAAGAGACTTTTACCAGGATGGAGACTATAGTAATGCCTATAAAAAATTCGCCGCTGCTCAGCGATTAGCTCCTTCAGAAATAGATTTATCCAGCGACATTGCTACAGTTGCATATCGCAAAGGAGAATATGAAAAAGCCTCAGATGCATTTCAAAAGCTCATACCAAAAACAGCTGAATCGAACCAGTGGCAGAAATGGCACAATACTGGAAATAGCCAATGGAAAAATGGCGATTTAAAGTCGGCTGTGGAGAGTTATAAGCAAGCAATTCGTTTGAATCCTCATGCTGAAGAATCAAAATACAACCTTGCACAAATCATACGACAAATGCGGATTCAACAAGAACAGCAACAACAAAATCAACAACAGAATAATTCAGACAACGGCAATTCGGAAACGACTAAAAATAATAAAAGTAAAGAGGACTCAGAATCAAACAATTCACCAGATGGTAATGACGATCAGCATAACAGCTCAGATAATAACAAAGAACAGAAACATGAGGAAATCCAAGAAGGCATTTCTGATAAACGAAGAGACAGAATGTTGGAAGATTTAATGGAAAAAGAAATTGCTACACAAAGAAAAATAAGAACAAGAGATGAAAAGGGTACTGAAGTTCAAGTAAATTCTGGTAAAAAATGGTGAAGAAGTTACAAATATTTCTGTTTTTATTTTCCTGGATTACACTTTTAATAGCTCAAGAAGATGCTGTTAGCATTGAAATTAGTTCCAATAAAATAGAATTAGGGGAGTCTTTTTCGATTCATATCAAAACAAATGTTGAGGGAATTATTCAGTTCGAACTTCCTAAAGAACTTGAACAAATCGGCGGGATTAGTTCTGGAATGTCTTCTAGGGTAACCTACTCCGGAGGAAAAGGAATTGTAGAGCGATACAACTACAACGATTATAAGGTTCGCGCAATTAAAGAAGGGATAATAAGTGTTGGACCAGCTAAAGTGATTACTTCACAAGGAGAAATTACATCCGAAATTGTTGAAATTAAAATAGAAAAACCAATTCACATGCTTAGTGATGACCCTTCCGGAAATTTGGATCAAGCCGTTTTCGGATTAATAGAGTTATCTAAAAAAGAAGTTTATCTTGGCGAGCCAATCATTGCAATGGCAAAAGTATATTCTCAAATTAATATTTTACAACTTGAAGATTTTGCTCCTTTCAAATTTCAAGGACAAGCAGAAGTTATACCTTTTGATGTTTCAAACCAAATAAAAAACTCCTATGAAAACATAAATGGCATTAACCTATTAACACTTAGACTTGGGAAAACAATTATATTTGCAGATCAAACGGGCACTTTCGAGATATCACCTTTCCACTTAAATTTATATTACGACCATCCTAGAAGCCTTTTTCCCGAAAGAATGAGGATCTCGTCTAATAGCGAAGTAGTGCGCGTTAAACCATTACCAAAAAATGCACCTCCTGATTTCATAGGAGCTGTGGGCAAAATGGAAATCCAAGCAGAACTCCTAAATTCAACAGTCGTTCAAGGCGCTGTTACACCGCTTGTTTTAACTATTTCCGGCCGGGCAAACTTTTTAGATATTGAACCGCCTTCAATTCCATTACCAGAAGGAGTTTTTTTACTCGGAGAACCAGAAATAGAAAAAAACCATCATTTTACATTGAACGGAATGGAAGGAAGTACATCTTTTACTTACTATTTGCAGTTTGAACAAGCTGGGAATATTGTCTTCGATCAATTTCGATTCGCTTATTTTCACCCTAGAACAGCCAAATATATTCAAACAGAGCTGCCTGCAATGGTTATTAATGTAACGGAGAATGAGCATTTCACACCAATGGCCGTGGATGAAATTCCTCTTGAAAATAACATGTACGATGTGGATCAAAAAATGAAGCCCATTTTCATAGAAAGAAAAGACAATGCTGGAAAATTTTTAGTTTGGACAACACTACATAAGCTACTTGTTTGGACACCCCTTTCCCTTGGCATAATATTCACGTTTTTTGTAAAGTGGAACAATCAAAGATCAAACAAAAAAGAACGAGTTATGAATGAAGTTTCTATTTCTAATCAACTGCTTATAGATTTAGATAATTTCAAAAAGAAAAATAAATCAAAGAATTCCCTAGAATCATTGAATAATCTTCATAAAATGTTCGTTAAATATATCTCTTTTGTAACACAGAAGCCCATTAACGAAATTAACAATGATAGTATCATTTCTTTCTTTCAATCAAAATCAATCACTAATGAAGAAATGTATAAGTTAAAGCTATTTTTGACCAAAGTAGAAAGCATTAAATATGGGAATTGGATAGAAAAAGACCACGATTTGAATGAGTGGATTTCTTTTTTTGTGCAACTATTAAAAAGGAGTAATGGGTAATTTACTTAATATAATTCTTTTTGTCATATTCTCAGGAGGATTCCTGAGTCTTACAGCAATAGCAAAAGAAGATTCTGAGTTTAATCAAGGCGTTATGGCTATGTCTCAAAATGATTATGAAACAGCAATTGTTCATTTTGAAAATGATTTAAAACACACAGTTTCCTATGAGGCTTATTACAATTTAGGGCTATCTTTTTTTGAAAATGGAAATCTTACAGCAGCATTATGGGCGATGGAATATGCCTATTATCTCAATCCAAGCAGTAAAGATGCTAAATTCAACGCTGCACAAATTTTACAATATTTAAACCCCGATAAAACTTGGGAAGATCCTTTTAGTAATTGGACAAAATTTACCGTCAGAATTGGAGCACTTTTTTGGTTAATGTTCTCCATTTTATTGTCTGTCTCCTTAGGTCTGTTATTTTTTATGGTTAACACATCAAAGCATTTGAATCATAAAAAACAACTCTTAAAAGCATTAGCATTAGCAGGGCTACTTCTAGTTTTTAGCGTTGTTGCTGGAAAACACGCAAGTAATCACTTCGAATACGATCATTTTGTTTTACCCAAAACAAATGAAGTTAGCACTTTTGTATCCCCAGACGGACTAACTTTGGATGAAAAGCTTATACTTGGAAATAGGTACCTAATTTTGGAAAGAAAAGAAAACTGGTTAAAAATTGAATTCGAAACTGAACATCCACTTTGGGTTAACACAAATGATGTATTCTATTATTAACAATAATGTTTATGGTTTTGATGAATAGGTTCATTTTTCTAATCTGTCTGCAATTTATTTTCTTGACAAGTTGCTCAGAAAATGAAAAGTCAACTCCTGAAAAAGTGTCGGCGAATGAGTTATATCAAGTAAAATATGCTGTTGCTTTTTCTTTTCTAAAATCCAAAAATGAAGAAGTTATACTGAAGGTTAGCGACCCAAATAATCCAAAATTAGTTTGGCAATATAGCCTCGCTTCAGACAAACCAAAAGAAGGTTGCCAGCCACTTCCCTATTCTCCCAAAAGAGTTAGTGCATTGTCTTCCACACACATCGGGATGATGAAAGCACTAAATTTAACAAACAAAATTGCAGCTATTTCTTCAAAATCCTATTGGTGTGACCTAGAACAAACAGAAAAAGAATTGCTACAAAAAATATACGAGTTAGGTGACGGTGGAGAAAGCAATGTTGAGCAATTCCTTACTGCAAAAACAGATTTAGTAATTCACGCAGGGTTCGACCCCTCCTCTCCTATTCTGAAAAAACTGAGTCAAGCAAATATTCCCGTATTGATGAACTACGACTGGAAAGAAACGCACCCTCTTGGAAGAGCGGAATGGATCAAAGTTTTTGGGTTTATTTTCGGAATGGAAGAGGAGGCGAATGCGCTCTTCAATGAAATTGAAGATGCCTATCTGAAAGCAATACAAAATGTTGCGAAAGAAACATTTTTCAAAACTGTTTTAGTTGGGACCATGTATGGCGATATTTTTAACGCACCAGCTGGTGAAAGCTACATGGCAAAGTTGATGAAAGATGCAGGTGCGAATTATGTTTATGGCCAAACAGAAGGCGTTGGAAGTTTAAATATTAGTTTAGAAAGTTTAATCAGTAATAATTCAGCAACAGAAATTTGGTTGAATGCTGCTGCAACAAATATTAAACAGATATTACAAATAAATAATAAATTTAGTCACCTTTCCAGCGTATCCAATCGAAAGGTTTTCAGCTATTACCACGACGTAAATTGTTTTTGGGAACAAAGCGCAATATCTCCGCATTTAGTTATACAAGATATTGTCAACATTATAAGTGACACTAAATTTGTAAAAGGCCATTTCTACAAAAGATTAAATTGACCGAAAAATAAAACTATATGGTTCCTAGATCTATCGTATTCTATTTTGCCCAAGCTCTAACAAACTCCCAAAGCACTACTCCAGCGCAAACAGACACATTTAAACTATGCTTCGTGCCAAACTGAGGTACTTCTAAAACCAAGTCGGCCAGGTTTATTACGTTTTGTTGGACACCATCTACTTCATTCCCTAGGATAACCGCATATTTTCTATCATCTTCCACTACTAAATTATGCAAAAAAAGTGGCTTTTCAGTTTGTTCCACTGCACAAACAGTATACCCTTGGTCTTTTAATTTAGCAACTAATTCTAAAATATCTTCTGCATATTCCCATGTAACAGACTCCGTTGCACCCAATGCAGTTTTTTGAATTTCTCGATGTGGGGGAACAGGTGTAATACCACAAAGAAACAGTTTATTTACGTTAAAGGCATCAGCCGTGCGAAAGAGTGCTCCAACGTTATTTAGACTTCGAATTCCATCCAGCACTAAAACAATCGGAAACTTTTCCATTTGCTGAAACACTTCCACTGAAGGGCGTTCCAATTCCCACAATTTTAATTTTCTGTTCATAAATTTTTACAATCGGTTCGTCTTAAACTTGAAACACAGCGATACAACTTGTATTTTTACGAGCTAAAGAAACAAAACTTTCTGACATTGGCTGGTAAAACTAACAAGAAAAGTAGTGGCGAAACGCCCTTAATGAAACAATACAACCAAATAAAGGCGAAGCATCCAAACACTTTGCTCCTATTTAGGGTTGGTGATTTCTATGAAACTTTTGGAGAAGATGCTATCAAAGCATCTAGAATATTAGGCATTGTTTTAACCCAACGAAAAAATGGCGCCGCATCTCATGTAGAACTGGCTGGCTTTCCACACCACTCCCTTCAAACTTATTTACCCAAATTAGTTAGGGCAGGAGAAAGAGTTGCCATTTGCGATCAGTTGGAAGATCCAAAAATGACCAAAACTATCGTCAAAAGAGGAGTTACAGAGTTAGTTACACCTGGAGTTGCTTTCAACGACCAAGTATTAGAACAGAAAAAAAATAACTTTCTTGCTGCTATTCATTTTAATAAGAAAAGTAATGGAGTGGCTTTTTTAGATATTTCCACTGGAGAGTTTCTAATCGCTGAAGGGAGTCTATCCTATATTGATAAACTTATTCAAGGTTTTGAACCAAGTGAAATTATTTATCAAAAAAATAAGAAATCAAATTTTGAAGAGCAATTTGGGCAACAATATTACACCTATAAATTAGAGGACTGGCTTTTTACGATTGATTTTGGCAGAGAGATCTTGAACAAACATTTTCAAACCAACAATCTAAAGGGTTTTGGTGTAGACGAATACGAAGATGGCATCATCGCGGCTGGGGCTATTTTACAGTACGTCTCCGAAGCACAACACCAACAATTAGGACATATCTCTAAATTACAACGTATCGAACAAGATAAGTTTGTCTGGCTCGACCGATTCACGACACGTAATTTGGAGCTGGTAAATTCTTATAACCCCGACGGCGCATCATTGATTTCTACCATAAACAAAACAGTTACTCCAATGGGTGGGCGCATGTTGAAAAGATGGATTCAACTCCCTCTAAAAGACTTGCAACGTATCCAACAACGCCATGCTGTGGTTAATGCACTTATCAACAATGAAGATGTCAGGGTTCACATTAGCGCGCATTTACAAGCAATAGGCGATTTAGAAAGATTGGTTTCAAAGCTAGCTGTTGGAAGAATAAACCCTAAGGAAGTTAACCAATTAAAATCAAATCTTTCTGGTATACCATTGATGCAAAAAAAATTGCAGGAATCTAAAAACCCTATTCTACAAAAAGTTGCCGGCACATTACAATCCTGTGATAAATTGGTAGCAGAAATAACTACAACTCTCAGCAGTGAAGCACCCATGCTTATTGGCAAAGGAAAAGTTATTGCAGACGGATTTAATGAGGAATTAGATGAACTGAGGAACTTATCCAAAAAGGGTAAGCACTTTTTAGAAGAAATACAACGTAGAGAGGTTGAAAACACGGGAATAACAAGCTTAAAAATCGCTTTTAATAATGTCTTTGGATATTACATTGAAGTTCGTAATACACACAAAGACAAGGTTCCTGAAACATGGATACGCAAACAAACCTTAGTTAATGCCGAGCGTTATATCACTGAGGAATTAAAAGTATATGAACAAAAAATTCTAGGCGCGGAGGAAAAAATCCTAAAAATTGAAACCGAATTATTTCAAACTTTCATCATTGAACTCGGCGAATATATTAGTGTCATTCAACAAAACGCACATTATATTAGTGAATTAGACTGCTTGAATTCTTTCGCACAAAGCGCCTTGGATCATGGATACGCTTTACCGCAAATGAATGATGGATTTGTTTTAGATATCAAAGGAGGACGACATCCAGTAATAGAACAGCAACTGCCACTAGGCGAAAGTTACATTGCAAATGACGTTTATTTGGACAATGATACGCAGCAAATCATCATGATCACTGGCCCTAATATGTCAGGTAAAAGTGCTATTTTACGTCAAACGGCACTGATTGTTTTAATGGCTCAAATTGGTTCTTTTGTTCCTGCTACCTCAGCAAATATAGGTTTAGTTGATAAAATTTTCACACGTGTTGGTGCTTCCGATAATATCTCCTCGGGAGAAAGCACATTCATGGTTGAGATGAATGAAACAGCCAGTATTTTGAATAATCTCACCAATAGAAGTTTGATACTACTAGATGAAATAGGTCGTGGGACAAGCACGTATGATGGGATATCTATTGCTTGGGCAATAGCTGAATACTTACACCAACATCCAACAGCAAAAGCAAAAACTTTATTTGCTACGCATTACCACGAGTTGAATGAAATGACCAATCAATTTGAGCGAATTAAGAATTACACGGTTCAGGTCAAGGAAGTTGGAACGAAAATTTTATTTCTTCGAAAGTTAATTCCTGGCGGTAGCGAGCACAGCTTTGGAATTCATGTGGCAAAACTCGCAGGGATGCCAAATCCAGTAATTGAGAAAGCATCCAAGATGTTGGCGCAATTGGAATCTTCCCGAAAAACTGAAGAAAAAGAAAAGGTTAAAGAAGCGGGAACAAAAGAGAGCATGCAACTTAGCTTTTTCCAATTAGACGACCCAATTTTAGAGAATATACGGGATGAAATCAGACACTTAGATATAGATACATTAACACCAGTTGAAGCGCTTTTCAAATTGCATGAAATAAAAAAACTAGTAGGAAAATAATTTTTTTATAAATTTTGAATGATTTTCAAAATGGTTCATTATATTTGCAGCCACTTAAGCAAAACGCGTGCTTAAGTATTTTTTTGATAATATAAGCGGGCGTAGCTCAGGGGTAGAGCATCACCTTGCCAAGGTGAGGGTCGTGAGTTCGAATCTCATCGCCCGCTCGATTTGCCAGTCAGGCAATCATTTTAAGCTCGGATGGTGGAATTGGTAGACACGCCGGACTTAAAATCCTGTGGGCATTAGCCCGTGCGGGTTCAAGTCCCGCTCCGAGTACAAAAAAACAGAGTGAGTGTGAGAGCGAAAGCGATGACAGCACTCTGTTTTTTTCTTCGCTCTCACGCTCCAACTCACTCTTCATTATGTTTGATTTCGAAAAACTTGATATTTATAAAAAGCTAAGTTTTTTAACTCAGAAATAAGGCATTTCATAAAATTAATAAAACTCGACCCTACTACAAAAGACCAGCTGCGAAGGGCTTCCTTTAGTGTTGTTCTTAATATAGCCGAAGGCAGTGGTCGTTTTTCAAAACCAGATAGGAGAAATTTCTATGTCATTTCAAGAAGCTCTATTTTCGAATGTGTTGCCATACTTGATGTTTTAAAAGATGAAAAGGTTTTGGACGAAAATCGATATCAAGAATTTTATGTTTATGCCGAAGAAATATCTAAAATGCTTTTCGCCATGATTAAAAATCTTTCATAATCTGATTCGACAATGCACCACGAAGTAACATCATAGCTAATTATTGCGAGTACAAATAACAGAGTGAGTGTTAGAGCGAAAGCGATGACACCACTCTGTTTTTTTCTTCGCTCACACGCTCCAACTCACACCCATTCTCGCTGTCGTTCTTAATAAATTTGTATTCCGA
>JAFIEX010000062.1 GCA_020832365.1 Crocinitomicaceae bacterium | reverse complement strand
CTGCCTGCATTAAAATATTTGTATTGTTTCGATCAAGAAGCAGGCACACCAAACTGGATTGAAATAGCAAGCGCAGCCAAAGGCGATGAACAAGAAGAAGTAGAAAACAGAATGGCCGCCATCAAAAATGAAGATTTGGCAACAATGATTTACACTTCAGGAACCACTGGGAATCCTAAAGGGGTTATGCTTTCACACAACAACATATTATCAAATGTGAATGGATGTATTTCAAGAATTCCAGCAAACGAATTTAGCAAAGCCCTAAGCTTTCTTCCGGTATGTCATGTTTACGAAAGAATGTTGCATTATTTATACATGCGCATAGGCACCTCTATTTATTTTGCGGAAAGCATGGAGACCATTGGTGACAATATTAGAGAAGTACAACCAGAAATATTTACCGCCGTTCCCCGCTTAATCGAAAAGGTTTTTGATAAAATCATGGCCAAAGGCGATGAATTAACAGGTATCAAAAGAGCTTTGTTTTTTTGGGCCGTTAAATTAGCTGAAGAGTATGAACTGGAAGGAAAATCAGGCTGGTACAACTTTAAATTAGGAATTGCACGAAAATTAATTTTTTCGAAATGGAAAGAAGCTTTAGGTGGAAATGTTAAAGCGATTGCTTCAGGAGCAGCAGCGCTTCAGCCGCGTTTGGCAAGGATCTTTATGGCAGCAGGAATACCTGTTTTAGAGGGGTATGGTTTAACAGAAACAAGCCCAGTAATTTCGGTAAATTGCCTAACTAACGGTGTGAAATTTGGAACAGTTGGAACAACTATTGAAAACGTTGAAATTAAAATCGCTGAGGACGGGGAGATATTAGCCAAAGGACCTAATGTCATGATGGGGTACTACAACCAACCGGAAAAAACAAAAGAAGTTTTAGAAGATGATGGCTGGTTCCACACTGGTGATATTGGTGAAATAGTAGATGGAAAATTCTTGAAAATAACGGATAGAAAGAAAGAAATTTTCAAAACATCTGGAGGGAAATATATCATTCCACAAGTGATGGAAAATAAATTCAAAGAATCAAGATTTATTGAGCAAATCATGGTCATCGGAGAAGGTAAAAAACATCCTGCTGCTTTAATAGTGCCCCAATACGAATTTCTAAGAGATTGGACCAAACGAAAAGAAATTAAGTTAGTTGACGACTCTAACGCAACCTTGATAAAGCATCCTGATGTGATTGCTAGAATGCAACGAGAAGTGGATGTTTACAATGAAGGCTTTGGACAATACGAAAAGATAAAAAAATTCGTGCTTTTGGAAAAAGAACTAGCTATTGAAACAGGTGAGCTTACTCCAACTTTGAAACTAAAAAGAAAAAATATTTTAGCGCTACATGAAGCTGCTGTGAATAGCATTTACGCTGAGGAGTAAATTTGGAGTAATGGGCAGGCAATCAGAAATATTTGATGTATAATTTTGATAATACATTCTGATACTGTCGCAGCGAATTCAAATTTTTTAATTTTAGCTTAACATGGCACATAATTCAACTTGCTAATTTTGTGCCATGCTTAAAATAGCTTTAATATTAGGTATGATGCTCGTTTTTGCCTCTTGTAGGGAAAAAGACGCACCCATTTTACTTCAAAGTGAAAAATCAATCCCTGGTTTTTCTTCTGGTTCTGGAATGACTTTTTTTGAAAGTCGAATTTACGCAGTTGGAGATGACGACCCATACTTGTGGGTTTTAGACAATAATGGACATTTACTAGACACAATTCTTATTCTGGAAACAACACATTTAGTTGACGGCAGAATAAAAAAGTCTAAAAAACCTGACTTAGAGGCTTTGGCAGTAATCCAAACTCCTGAGGGTGAAAAATTATTGTTATTCCCCTCTGGAAGTGACCTAGAAAAAAGGATAACGGCATATGTTTTTGATCCAAGATCCAAAGAAATAGAACAATTAGACGTTCTACCTCTTTTTGAAGCAATGCTCCATAAATTGGGAAAAGAGCAGAACATCAACATCGAAGGTCTAGCCAGTGATTTGGAGTACATTTTCTTTTTTAATCGTGACAATAACACCGTATTTCGAATCAAGCAAAGCGATTTTACCGGCTATTTTCTTGAGCAGGATAATTCTGATCTTAATATCGAGGTGTTTTACTTTGAACTACCTGATTTTAAAGGTCAAACAGCAACATTTTCCAGTGCCGAAGTAATCCCAAATACGGAATTTATACTTTTTTCAGCAAGCACAGAAGCAACTGAAAATTGGATAGAGGACGGAGAAATAGGCCCGAGTTTTATAGGCCTTTTAAATGTAAAGACTATGCAAATATCCTTTTGTGAACCGATTACAAGGAAAGAAGGCACCCATTATATCGGGAAAGTTGAGGGTGTTATAGGGTGGCGTAATGAAAGAGGCAGATTGAACATTACGGCTATTACAGATAATGATGATGGAAAAACCTTATTTTTGCAACTATCATCCAAAGTACAACTATAGCTAACTTTCCAATTTTTCATTTTTTAATCTTCACCTTTCACGCTCTGCCAACTTTGAAAAATCCAAAAAAGAATGAACTTTATATGTGTAAACATTGTCTATATTCGCACTCCATGATTGTCAATTTTCGACAATAGGATCGTAATACAAAAAAATGACACAACATCCAGCAAGAAAAAAGGGGGTTGCCATACTTGGTTCAACAGGCTCCATTGGCACACAAGCACTAGAGGTAATAGAAAATTATCCCGATTATTTTGAATTAGAAGTAATAACTGCAAACGCAAATGCAGATTTACTAATTCAGCAAGCTTTGCAATACCAACCCAACACCGTTGTAATCGTAGATGAAACGAAGTATGCGTATGTAAAGCAAGCCTTAGAGAAAGAACCCGTGCATGTTTACGCTGGTAGAGATGCCCTTTCCCAGGTTGTAGAATCGACCTTAGTTGATGTGGTACTTACTGCATTAGTGGGGTATGCTGGATTAAAACCAACTTTAGCGGCTATTGCAGCGAAAAAAGACATCGCCTTAGCGAATAAAGAAACTTTAGTTGTAGCCGGTGATTTGGTTACAGCAGAAGCCCGAAAAAACGGGGTGAATATCTATCCCGTAGATTCAGAACATTCTGCCATTTTTCAATGCCTTGTAGGTGAGTTTCATAATCCAATTGAAAAGATTTATCTCACAGCTTCTGGTGGTCCTTTTAGAGGAAAAAAAATAGCAGAACTAGCCCATGTTACAAAAGCCCAGGCCTTAAAGCACCCAAATTGGGAAATGGGGGCTAAAATCACCATAGACTCTGCTACACTTATGAATAAAGGGCTGGAAGTAATTGAGGCCAAATGGTTATTCGCGCTAAAAACAGAACAAATTGATGTCATCGTGCACCCACAATCAATAATACATTCCATCGTTCAGTTTGAAGATGGAAGTATGAAAGCACAAATGGGTTTGCCCGATATGAAACTACCAATACAATTTGCGCTTACCTACCCAGATCGTTTTCCAACAGATTTCCCTAGATTTAATTTCTTCGATTATCCATCGCTAACATTTGAGCAACCTGATAGAGCAACTTTTAAAAATCTAGACTTGGCTTTTGAAAGCTTGAATAAAGGAGGAAACGCTGCTTGCGCGTTAAATGCTGCTAATGAAATTACGGTAGCCGCTTTTTTACAAGATAAAATAAGCTTTCTAAACATTGCTGAAATAAATGCCGAAATAATGCATGGAATAGATTTTATTGCAAAACCAACTTACGATGATTATGTCCAAACAGATGAAGTTGCTAGGAAATTAACCTTAGAAAGTGTGCTGAAACAGAGATAATTCAAAAAAACTAAAAACAAAGTTTTTGCGGTTTCTTTTAGCGAAATCATAACTAAATATTAATTTAGCAGATATAGCGATAAATATTTCAACTCATGAATAGTAAAAACAAGCATTTCGGCACAAAAGCAATACACGCAGGTGTAGAACCAGACCCAACAACCGGTGCGATAATGACCCCCATTTACCAAACTAGCACCTATGTGCAAGAAGAAGTTGGAAAACACAAGGGATATGAGTATTCTAGAACATTAAACCCGACTAGACACGCTTTAGAAAAAGCTATAGCGGAACTTGAAAATGGAAAGTTTGGTGCCTGCTTCGGAAGCGGTTTAGCAGCAATTGACTGTGTCATTAAAATGTTGAATCCTGGAGATGAGGTAATTTCAACAAATGATTTATATGGAGGGTCCTACCGTATTTTCACGACTATTTTTGCAAAATATGGAATTCGTTTTCACTTTGTGAACATGAATGATACGAGCGAAGTTGAGAAGTTGGTCAACGACAACACTAAATTAATTTGGGTGGAAACACCAACGAATCCCATGATGAATATTGTGGACATCGCCGAAATGGCTCGAATAGCAAAAAAATGTGGTGCTTGGTTAGCGGTTGACAATACTTTTGCAACACCTTATCTGCAAACACCATTAGATTTAGGAGCAGATATCGTAATGCATTCTGTTACAAAATATTTAGGAGGGCACTCTGATGTGGTAATGGGTGCATTAGTTACTTCCAATGAAAATATTGCCGCTGAAATGTACCGCATCCAAAACAGTTCTGGAGCAGTTACTGCACCAATGGACTCTTTTTTGGTGTTAAGAGGATTAAAAACTTTACATTTACGTATCCAACGTCATTGTGAGAATGGAGCAAAAGTAGCACAATGGCTCCAAGGCCATCCTAAAGTAGATAAGGTTTATTGGCCAGGCTTTGAAAACCACCCAAATCACGCAATTGCCAAAAAGCAAATGAACGATTTTGGCGGAATGATTTCCTTTTCTCTAAAAGGGAATAAAATGGAAGAAGCACATGCGATTATGGCCAAATTTGAAGTGTTTACACTAGCAGAATCTTTAGGTGGTGTAGAGTCTCTCACATGTCATCCAGCAACCATGACGCACGCTGCAATCCCTGCTGAAGAGCGTCAAGCGGCAGGTATTGTCGATTCTTTAATTCGATTGAGTGTAGGCGTCGAAGATATTAGAGACCTATTGGATGATTTAGCGCAAGCATTGGCTTAATAAAAATAAAATGGTATTTAATAAATTTGGTGTTTTTGGCGTAGGAAAGTATGGTACAACCATTGCTAAAAGGTTAGCAGAAAAAGGCGCTCAGGTTTTTGCTTTTGATGTAGCAGAGCATAAAATTGAAAACATTAAAAATGATGTTGCATACGCTGTAACCCTTGATACGACAGACCTCAAAGCATTAGAGGCCCAAAATGTAACAGAATTAGATGCTGCTGTTGTTGCCATTGGTGAAAATTTTGAAGCCACTGTGCTTACTGCTGTCCATTTAATGGATTTAGGCGTAAAAAGAGTGATTGCAAGAGCTAGTGGTCGACACCAGAAACTGATATTAGAAAAAATCGGAATAAAAGAAATACTAACACCGGAAGATGAGGTAGCTTTTGTAATTAGAGAGAAACTTATTAATCCCAGTATTTTGTCTTTTTTACAATTACCGGATGATTATGAAATTGCAGAAATAAAACCTCCTAAAGGGGTAATAAACAGAAGTATTGAAGAGGTAGATTTCAGAAATAAATACCAACTTACGCTCGTCACCATGAAGCGGGAATACGACATTAAGAAAAAGGGACAATACACCATTGAACAGCACGTTATCGGTGTACCCAATAGCGACACAATCATTGAGTCAAGAGATACCTTGTTGGTTTTTGGAACTGCCAAGCACGTTCAAAGATTTATTGATTTAAACGAAGTCTAATTATGCTTTTTATAATTACTGGAACATCAAGTGGAATAGGTCTTGCGCTAGCAGAAGCATGTCTCGAAAAAGGACATGAAGTTATTGGAATTGCACGCAGAAATCACTTGAATCATGCTAATTTTACTTTTATAGCCTGCGATTTAACAGATACAATACAGCTGGAAAAATTAGATTTTTCAACTTTTATGAAAAACAGCAACGCTGAGGCAGTGTTGGTAAATAATGCCGGTGTTATTGGTAAAATTGATTACACTGAAAATTTATCATTCGCTCATTTTCACAAATTGAATTTGGTAAATATTACTGCGCTGCAATGGTTAACAAGTTTGTTTTTAAAACAAGTGCCTATGGCAAGACAACACAGCATTGTGCACATCAGTTCTGGCGCAGCACAAAGACCAATTCCAGCTTGGTCGGCTTATTGTTCTTCCAAAGCAGCAGTGGACATGTTTGCCTTAACTTTAAAGGAGGAATTCAAAGAGAAAGGTCAAACAACAAAAGTATATGCCATTGCTCCAGGGGTTGTGGATACTGTTATGCAGGAGGATATTAGAGCAGCAGATAAAACCAATTTTTCTAGCTCTGATAAGTTTAAGGAGATGAAACGGTCAGGAGATTTAATACCCCCAAAAAAGGTTGCATTGAAGCTACTTCAATGGCTTGAAATGCCTCAGCAAGATGTTATCACTAGGTTTACCTATTAATTTAGGTAAATCAGAATTTAATGATTGATAGGTTGCATTTAAGGATATTTTAATAAGCAATCTGCTGCAATAAGCCAAAAAAAAAGTAGTTTTACAAACTTAATTTAGATAAGATATAATTATATAAGATGGATAAGCTCATTGCTCAATTTCCCAAACAATTATGTGATGCACTTGAAATAGCTGAAAAAAAAGACTTCAGCTATCTTCGGGAGGAGCGATTTCAACATGTATTAATTGCTGGAATGGGCGGATCGGGTATTGGAGGTAAGCTCTGCCTTAATTGGTTTTCTAAAGATTCCAAATCACCTATCTATCTGAATCAACATTATGAAATTCCTGGCTTTGTAAACAGATCAACTTTATTTTTAGCTTCATCCTACTCTGGTAATACAGAAGAAGTTTTGCATGCAGTTAGGGAAGCAGCTCGCAGGGGAGCAAAAATAATTGGAATTACTTCTGGTGGTGAGCTTGAGCAATTTTGCAAGTCATCTGGCTATGACTATGTTAAAATCCCCGGAGGTCAGCCCCCAAGGAGCATGTTAGCATTTTCCCTGCTACAGCTTATTAGTATTTTAAACTCCGCTGGCATTATACAAGAAGACTTGAAAGGAATAGTAGATCAAACAAAATCTTTGTTAAGCAGAGAGCTGATTGAAATAAAAACACAAGCCAAAACATTAGCGCAACTAGCCTATAAAAAAAGCATGGTTATTTATGCTACACAAGAGTTGGAAGCAGTTGCAATTCGAGGAAGGCAGCAATTCAATGAAAATGCAAAACAGTTGTGTAGTCACCACATCATCCCCGAAATGAACCACAACGAAGTGGTTGGCTGGGGAAGTGCTAATGAAAACCATGCTGCGCTATTTATTACTTCTCCTTTTGTGCATGAAAGAGATAAAAAAAGATGGGAAATTTGCCAAGATATAGTTCGTGATAAAACATCCAACATCATGAGGATAGAAGGTAAAGGAGGTAATTTGATCTTGAGTGCTTTTTACTTAATTCATTTACTAGATTGGGCCTCTTTTTTCCTCTCTGAACAAAACAAAGTGGATGTTTTTGAAATTAAAGTTATTGATTATCTGAAATCTCAACTAGCGAAGTAGATGAAGCCATTAGTCACTTTTCAAGATCTCGGCACCATTGATTACAAAAAGGCATGGGATTATCAAGAAAAGTTATTTAAAGAAAATATTGATAAAAAAATAGCTATTCGCAATGGCGAAAAGGGTCTAAAAACCCTAAATTACTTGCTGTGTTGTGAGCATCCACATGTTTACACCCTTGGAAAAAGCGGGGACCCTTCGCATTTGTTAATGTCCGAGGAAAGACTGCAAGAAATTAACGCAACCTATTATAAAATCAATAGAGGCGGAGATATAACTTATCATGGACCAGGTCAATTAGTTGTTTATCCTATTTTTGATTTAGATGAATTCTTTACCGACATCCATAAATATATGCGTTTTTTGGAAGAAGTCGTTATTGAAGTGTTAAAAGAATATGGGATTTCCTCAGGAAGAGTGGAAGGACTGACTGGTGTCTGGATTGATGCTGATAAAGAGAACCCGAGAAAAATTTGTGCCATGGGTGTGAAATCTTCTCGATGGGTTACTATGCATGGCATAGGATTTAACATCAATACGGACATGACTTATTTTAATTACATCGTACCTTGTGGAATCGAAGATAAATCTGTAACTTCACTCGCTAAAGAGTTGAATAGGGAAGTGGATATTTCAGAAATAAAAAGGAAATTGACAAAACATTTTCAAGCTATTTTTGATTTTAATTATGCTTAACAATTGTAAATGATGAAGAAAACGATAAAATACATATTATTTAGTTTATTATCTATCTTTATTCTCATCAACTTAATTATTCTCATAAGTGGCAAAAGCTACTTGTATAAGGGTATTTCTGCAACCTATTTGAGAGGGCAATCAGGCCCAGGAATATATGATACAGCTGTTTTTTACAATGCAGAAATAGCGAATGGAGAGGTTGATAATTGGAACTATAGCTTAAGAAGAAACATTTTGTTAGATACAGAATTATCAGCGCTTTCTGAGATTCGAACAACATCATTTTTAGTAGTCCATAAGGGAAGGATTTTGCTAGAAGAATATTTTGACAATCACAAAGAATTCACCAGAAGCAACTCGTTTTCCATGGCAAAAAGTATTGTAGCATTATTGATTGGTATCATGAAGGATGAGGGGGTTATTAAGTCTTTTGATGATCCTATTTCAGACTACCTACCTCATATTGACGACTCATATGTTACTATTCGACATTTATTAGCAATGACAAGTGGTATGCAATGGGACGAAAGTGGAAAAAATCCATTATCTGATAATGCGGCGGCATATTATGGAAAAAATATTGAGGAGATGATGAGAAAAGCAGTGTTTTCATACTATCCAGATAAAAAATTTTACTACGCCAGTGGAAACACCCAAATGTTAGCTAAAGTATTATTAAGGGCAACAGGACGCACGGTATCGGAGCTCGCTGAAGATTATTTATGGAAAAAAATTGGTGCGGAGAAAAGTGCATTGTGGAGCTTATCTAAAAAAGATGGTATGGAAAAGGCGTTTTGTTGCTTTTATGCCACCACCAGAGATTTTGCACGAATCGGACAACTATTAATAAACGGAGGGAAATGGCAAAATGAAACTATTATTCAACAAAAAACTTTAGAAGAATTGATTAGTCATTCTACTGCTTTAAATGGTGAAATCATCAATCACAGGTATGGTTTACATTTTTGGATTTTGGATTATCCTGAACATAAAATAGTCTATGCAAGAGGTATTTTAGGTCAATACATTATCGTTATACCTGACCTAGACTTAGTAATTGTTAGAACTGGGCATGAGCGAAAAGATAAAATGACGATATCATTATCTCAAGACAGCAAAAAACCTGAGAATTTTTACCTAGATGATCACCCAGCAGATTTGTTCGAGTATATTGCAATTGCAAAACGTATTCTACGTAATTAATAAAAAAAATAAATTTTGGCATAATTAATGCTAATTCACAAATGCTTTTTTATTCTATTTTAAAAAATTAGCTGTAATTTCATTTTTTGAAAATATTACAAACAACTTTGAGGTGTTGAGTGTGTGAGTTTGGTGCTCGTATTAAAACACTAAAAAAAATATTAACAAAAGAAACAAGAGCTTATGAAGACAAAATTACTTGTACTTGGATGCTTACTACTCGCTATAAACAGTGCACTAAGCCAATTTATGCGCTATGAGGATAAGCGAAACACCTTTTTTGGAATCAACTCAGGAACAACTTGGCATACTGGAGACGTTCAAAATGTGGATCATGCTTTCCGCGGACTTGGATTTATAATGGGTACTTCTATCAATCATAATTATGGTAGAGCAGTATCATTTGATTTAAGAATGCGCTATTTGGGAGGTGTTTGGTTAGGAATGGACGATCAAACAACAAGTAATTTTGCCAACAACACAGCATTAAGTAATTTATTTGACCCTGATAACGATGTAGTCATTCAAAATTTCCGTGCCGGTCAGCACATGTTGAACTTTGAATTGGCTGTACACGCTAACAGGTTCCGTGAAGACACGAGATTAGACCCATACGTTTTTGGGGGATTCGGTCATGTTTGGACAAGAACCACTGGAGACTTCACAGGAAATGACGGTTTACCATACGACTTTAATAACAACCCAAATAATGATATTTTTAATGGTAATTTTTCTATTCCGTTGGATAAGAACTCCAATGGGGATGCATATCCCATAGAAGGAGGTTGGGTGACAAACTGGATGCCAAGTCTTGGTGTGGGACTTGGTTTCTATTTTTCTAATAGATTTTCTATTGGTGTAGAACACAAAACCACATTCTTTCCCACCAATTATTTCGATGGTACAAATGTAAATCAAGAAGGTTTAGCCAGCACAAATAATGATATGTTTCATTATTCTAGTGCTTATTTGCGTTGGTATTTGAGAAATCCACGACCTAGACCAGTTCGTCCTCAATCCCCCCCACCACCTCCTCATCATCACAATGATCCTGGTGTTTACACTCGTCCTCAAGGAAACCGCATACCCCCATCGGTTTATTTTACCAATCCATCTGTTGCTCAAGTATCAACTAATCAGGACACCTACACTTTACAAGCCATGCTTGACAATGTAATGAATAATCAAAACGTATTATTCCGTCAAGATGGTATGCAAAACCACAATTACACTTTCAACGCCAATACTGGAAGATTCCAGAGCACTGTATATTTAAAGCCAGGCCAAAACATATTCAAAATTAGAGGAACAAATAACTTTGGATCTGATGAAGCGACCGTTATTGTTGTGTATGAAAGAGAAGTGCCAAATCCTCCAATTGTTAAAATTGTAGATCCCGCAACTAACCCTTTTACTGTGAACACTTCTGTTTATGGTGTGAAGGCGAATATCCAAAATATTAGCGACAAATCGCAAATTTCAGTCTTATTAAATGGCGCAAAGATTGGAACAAACTTCGAATTTAGTCCATTTGGTGTGCAAAATTTCTTTAGAAATGTCAGCTTAAATCCAGGTGTAAATACAATTAGCATAACAGCAACAAACCAGTATGGATCGGCTACGGATGATATTGCAATAATTTATCAAAGAGTTGAGGAAGAAATTAAAATAGATGCGCCAGTGGTTTATTTTACGCGTCCTGTAATCTCAGGAATGCGGGCAAATGACGCGCAATTCCAAATTAAAGGAAATGTTTATAATGTAGAAGGAAAACAAAACATCACTTTTACACAAAATGGAGAAATCAATAATAATTTCAACTATAGCTCCTCAAGCAAGGAGTTAAGTGCTTATGTTGTCTTGCAGCCAGGAACAAATGTTTTCCAAATAGCTGCTACTAATTCCGCTGGGTCAGATTACCAATCCATTTTAGTAAATTACGATGTGCCTAGCCCAAGACCACCAATAGTTTCATTTATTAATCCTATTAACTCGCCCTACGTAACAAGTACTTCACCAAGAACAGTTGCAGCGACCATTTTAAATGTAACGGCTAGCAATCAAATAACAATGACCTTTAATGGGGTTGCTTATAATAACTTTGATTTTAACCCCGAAACAAAAGTATTAAGAGCGCAACTTTCATTAAAGGAGGGTGAAAATAGTGTGCGAATAACAGCTACAAACTCAGACGGTTCAGATGTTAAAGCCGTAAGTTTAATTTACCAACCAGTGAAAGAGTTACTGCCTCCACTCGTTGAATTCATTGATCCAAGTCAGTCTCCTACAGAAACATTCCAATCCAGTTACAACATAGCTGCATCAGTTTTCCATGTGGAGAAAAAAGAAGATGTTTTGGTTTATGTTAATGGTCAAGCTATCAATAACTTTGAATTCTCTGCCCTAGACAAAGTAATAAAGTTTAATTCCACGCTACAACATGGAGCGAATACGGTATCCGTTACTGCAATTAATCCTGTTGGAACCAATACGAAGTCTGCAACTATCATTCTAAGGGAGAAAAATAAAGCGCTTCCTCCGGTTGTTGCATTTATCCAACCCAATCAAAACCCACAAGAAGTATTCAACAGCGCTATAGAAGTAATAGCTAGTGTTCAAAATATAACTGATCAATCTGGAATTCAAGTTGAAATAAATGGATATAATACTTATTCTTTTGACTTTTTACCCTCAGATCAATTGATTAGATTTACAACCGCCCTGCAGGAAGGCGCCAATATCATAACTATAACAGGAAAAAATGAAGTAGGTAAAGACATTGTAAGTACAACCGTTATTTACCGTCAACCTAAGCCACAGAATCCACCAATGGTGAAAATCACCAACCCTATTCAAACTGTATACAAAACTAAGTTTAGTAATAAAACAATTACTGCAATCGTTCAAAACATAGATGATGTGGACGATATTGATGTGGTCTTTAACGGCGCACCTATCTTCAGTTTCGAGTATAATTTAGAGACTAAAGTTTTAACCTTACCTTTAGCCTTAAAAGAAGGAGAAAATGACCTTTTAATTGGTGCAAGAAATACTTATGGAACAGCTTCAGATGACAGAATTATTGTTCATGAAAAGTATGTTGAGTTGCCAAAGCCTTATGTCTCGTTTATTCGTCCTGTTGCCCCTGGTCAAGAGGTGGCACAGCCAACTTTTGAAATGATTGCTAAAGTTGAAAATGTAGAAGACAAACAACAAATTTCTCTAAGGTTCAATGGTCTATTAATTAACCCAAGCCTTTACCAATACGACGCTGTTACAAAAGAAGTGCGTTATTTTGCTAGTTTAACTTTAGGTAACAACCTATTTGACCTGAGAGGGACAAATACCAGTGGAACGCATCAAGCACAAACAACGGTGACTTATAAGGAACCAGATCAGCAGTGTGAAACTCCTGAGGTTACCTTCATTGTACCTGCAAGGAATAACTTTTCTGTTGAAGAACCATCAATTCTGCTGAAAGCTAAGGTATATCATGTTAACTCATCTGATGATATTACCTTGTTATTAAACGGAACACCTGTTGGAAACTTTGCTTACAATTCAAGCACAAAAGAATTAACAAGAAAGTTAAACTTAATGGAAGGTAATAATGTCATTGAAATTATTGCTCAAACTGCATGCGGAGAAGTGGATGTAAATAAAACTGTTCGATACGCTCCTGCTCTAAAACCTTGTGATCAACCCTTAATACAGTTTATTAATAACTTAACTCAAGGGAACATCACACAAGAAGATCAAGCAATTGTAAACGCGACGATTTCGCATGTTGACCAATTACAACAAATACAGTTGTTAGTTAATGGACAAGCTACCAATTTTAGCTTTGACCTTGGAACACATACCTTTACAGCCACAATTCCATTAAATATTGGTGAAAATATTGTAGCCATTATAGCCAATAATAATTGTGGTGTTTCTGAGAAAAAATGGAGAATTACGAGAGAAACTTGTCAAGTGCCAGTGATTAACGTGGCTTCCCAGCCAACTCCAAGTAGCGAAGGAGTAGTGTCAACAAGTCAATTTAATCTTTCTGGAACAATTAGCTATGCAAGTCAAAGAAATATAAAACTATTTAAAAATGGGGCACCAATAAGCTTTAATTATAATAGTACTCTTCAACAATTTAGTGCCTCAGTAAACCTGATTGAAAACGAAAAATCAACAATTGAAATTCGTGTCAATAATGGTTGTGAAAACGTAAATGAAATTATTGAAGTCACTTATATTGCTCCTTTACAAGTCATGGAGCCTACTGTGGTGTTTATCAATCCAAATCAAAACGTAACAACAACACAAAAAGGGACAATGTTAGTTACTGCAAAAACGACTAATATTAATGATGCAAACCAGCTAAGCGTTCAGGTAAATGGCGCATCAAGACAGTTTGATTTTGATG
>JAFIEX010000061.1 GCA_020832365.1 Crocinitomicaceae bacterium | reverse complement strand
ATTGTACCTTCTTTACCGTACTTGTCCATCAATGTTGCTTCATAGGCTAAAAATTCCTTCCATCGTTGGTCAACATCAATACGCTTAGCATATTTTTTTGCAAATTGCAAGAACATCGTGTAATGTCGCGCCTCGCTTTCCATTAATTCACGGTAAAATACGCGAAGTTCAGGGTCACTTATTTCTTCAGACAATAACCTGAAACGTTCGCAACTTCTTGCCTCTACCATCGCAGCAAACAACATGCGCTCTACAAATTGCTGCTCTTCATTCCCTCCTTTACGAATAAAGGATAGTAAGTCGTGAATATAGGCATCTTTGCGCTCACGCCCCAAAGACAATCCTCGCTTTAACAATTCCTTATGCACCATTTGAAAGTGCTCCATCTCCTCCTTCACGAGTTCACCCATTGCTTCTACCACATCTGGGTACTGAGGGAATTTAACGATTACACTGATAGCATTCGATGCTGCCTTCTGCTCGCAATAGGCGTGGTCAGTGAGTATCTCTTCAATGTTTTTTTCCACGATGTTGACCCATCTTGGATCCGTGGGTAATTTTAAACCTAACATACAGTTGATAAAAAAGCAAGCTAACCTATTCATTAGTCAGCTTGCTGTTCAATAAAATTATTTTTTAAAATTAGCGGCAACTACAAGGTCTTTGGTGCCATGAGACCAATCGTAAAAACCTTCTCCAGATTTTACACCTTTCTTGCCAGCAGTAACCATGTTTACCAATAGTGGACAAGGTGCATATTTTGGATTACCTAAACCTTCGTATAGTACTTCTAAGATGGCTAAACACACGTCCAACCCAATAAAGTCAGCTAACTGCAATGGACCCATTGGATGCGCCATTCCTAATTTCATAACCGTATCAATTTCTTCTACACCAGCCACTCCTTCATGTAATGTGATTATGGCTTCATTGATCATGGGCATTAAAATACGATTAGCTACAAATCCAGGGTAGTCATTTACTTCTACAGGAACTTTTTTCAATGATTTTGACGTTTCCATGATGAGGTTGGTAACTTCATCCGACGTAGAATATCCACGAATAATCTCTACTAATTTCATTACAGGAACAGGGTTCATAAAATGCATCCCGATCACTTTATCTGGTCGATTGGTTACCGCTGCAATTTTCGTAATAGAAATAGAAGAGGTATTTGTTGCTAAAATGACGTTATCAGCGGTTACAGCATCTAACTCTTTGAATATTTTGAGTTTTAAATCAATATTTTCAGTTGCGGCTTCTACCACTAAATCTACGCCATTTACACCTTTAGCTACTTCCGTGAAAGTTTGAATACGTCCTAAAGTATTGTTTTTATCTTCGGTAGATATTTTTTCCTTCTGAACCATTCTGTCTAAGTTCTTTTCAATGGTTTTTACACCTCTATCCAAGGATTCAGTGGAAATATCTATTAATGATACATTATAACCAAACTGTGCAAATACATGGGCGATTCCATTCCCCATTGTTCCAGCACCAATAACTGCTACATTCTTTATCATGATTTTATTTTTTGTTTCGCGCCCTAAAGTTAATGCTTTTTATAAAATACAAATCAATAACTCTGGCTAGATAGATGCATTTGATTCTTCAGATGCTGCTCTGCTATTTATTAATCTTAAGAATACTTAAAATCATTCATTTTAGTGTATCTCGCTTTAGCTTCTAAAAATCTCTTGAGACAATAGATAATAGATGTTAGACTTTGTCTATTGTCTAAAATCTATCGTCTAACATCTATAATCCAATTCTTTTTGTTAATAGGATAATTTTTTTCTCAACTAAACCTATGCTATTTTCAGTACGTTGTGGTTTATTTTATCCAAACTGTAACTATTACTTAACTGATTCGTCTTTAAACTAAATCAAAAATAAAAATGTAACATTGCCGAAAATTTCCGTTAGTTTATTTTCGGAAAACAAACCATTAGTAACAAAAATTCAAATAATGAGAATAACCTTATCGATTTTAAGCCTCACGTTGCTTGTTGGCCAAGCAATATCTCAAGTTCAAGATTTTCACGAGTATCATCTATCCAATGGACTAAAAGTTTTCTTACAAGAGGATAGGACACAGCCCAATGCCGTTGGTGCGGTAATTGTGAAAGGCGGTGCCAAATGTGATCCAGCAGATGCAACGGGGATTGCCCATTATTTTGAACATATGATGTTTAAAGGCACTGATTCCATTGGAACAATTGATTTTGCTAACGAAAAAATCTATTTGGACAGTATCAAAGAACAATATGATTTACTTGGATTGACGGAAGACAAAGAAGCGCGAGCCAATATTCAAAAAGTCATCAATCGTTTGTCTGTAAAAGCAGCGGGTTATGCCATTCCTAATGAATTTGATAGATTGGTGAGTCATTTTGGTGGTACTGGTTTAAATGCTTTTACTTCTGACGACAATATTGTCTACTTTAATACTTTTCCGGGGGATAAAATTAACCTTTGGTTGGAATTGTATGCACATCGATTTGTTCAGCCTGTTTTTAGGATGTTTCAATCAGAATTGGAAACGGTTTATGAAGAAAAAAACATGTATGCTGATAACCCATTTACAGCGATTCTAGAAAAATGGGCGGCACTTTCTTATCCTAATCACCCTTATGGTACACAGACGATTTTAGGCAGTGCGGAGCATTTAAAAAATCCTTCATTGACTAAAATGCAAGCTTATTTTGACACCTATTATGTGCCTAATAATATGGCATTGGCCATTACAGGAAACTTTGATATTGACGAAATTAAGCCAATCATTGATGCCACTTTTGGGGCTTGGGAAGAGAAGCCTGCTCCAGTTTTTCCAACTTTTCCAGCGCATGAATACAAAGGGGTAGAAAAGCACAAAGTTAGAATGACGCCAATCAAAGTAGGAGCGATTATATACAAAGGTGTTCCGTCTAATCATGAGGATGCCTTAAAATTGGAAATTCTTTCTGAAATTCTTTCTAATAATGCTGAAACAGGTCTTTTGGATGAATTACGTAGTGACCGAAAATTGATGATGGCTCAAATTTTATCGGATAGCAAAGTTGATTTAGGTAATATTTCTGTGTTGTATATTCCTAAGTTAATTGGTCAACCCATGGGAAAAGCGGAAAGGTTGGTGTTGGATAAACTAGAACAACTTAAAAAAGGTGATTTTGACGATAGGTTATTGGAAATCGCAAAAGTTGAGTTTAAAAAGTCTTTTTACCAATACATGGAAGACCCCAATTGGAAATTATTTAGTTTAATTGATGTCTTTAACAATAATCAAACGTGGGAAGCGTTTTTGGCTGAGCAAGCAAAAGTAGATGCCATTACTAAGCAAGACATGGTTGATATTGCGAATAAATATTTGACCAACGATTATGTATTGCTGCGCTCTCGAACAGGATTCCCCAAAAAAGACAAAATTAAAAAACCGGATTTTGAGCCAATTTTACCAAAAAATACGGAAGCTGAATCTGAATATGCGAAGCAATTCAAAGCGAAAGATACAATTGCAATTGAACCTTTATTTATGCAAATTGGAAAAGTTGGGGAGCATAATCTGACGGAAAAAGATGTCTTGCGGGATGAATGGAAAAACAAGGTTACGTATTTCCATGCTGATAACCCGATGAACAATATTTTTAAAATGACATTTAAGTATGGAGTAGGAAAAAATCAGAACGATTTGCTTGCTTATGCGGCATCCCATTTTAATGAGCTCGGTACTGATGAAATGGATCACAAGGAGTTCAACAAACAAATGCAGCTTTTAGGCGCTAGCTTTTATGCCTATACAACGGATAATTCTTTTACTATACAGTTGGAGGGGCTGGAGGAAAATATGACTGAAACAATAACGTTGTTCAGTTCTTTTTTGAAGGATATGAAAGCAGACAATGATAAAATCAAGCAATTGTTTACAGATACCAAACAAGAGCGAAAAATTGAGAAAAAGTCTGCACAAGATGTTATTCGATACCTATTTGATTATAGTCGATATGGGGAAAATGCTAGTGGGTTGAAAAGAAAAACAGCGAAAGAAATCAAAGCGTTGGAATCGCAAAGTTTGGTGGATGCAATTCACGATGCTTTAAAGTATGAGTTGCAAGTGATGTACACAGGAACGCAAGAGCCAGCTACAATTAAAGCGATAATGCTGAATACTACGCTGGTAGAGCATGTAGGAAAGGATGGCCATTTTAATGATGTAGTGCCATTTGTAAAAGTTGTTGAACCAACAGTATATTTTATCAATGATCCAAAAGCTGTTCAGAGTCAAATCTACATTTGGACACCAGGAAATGCTTTGGATGAAGAAAAAAGAATGCAAAGTAAGGTTTTTAATGAGTATTTCGGGGGTGGTATGGAAGGAATAGTTTTTCAAGAAATTCGTGAATTTAGATCGTTAGCCTACGGCTGCTTTGGTCAATATATTCTCCCAAATAATCCGAAGGCCAACACGATGTTTTTGTGCGGATTATCTACTCAAGCGGATAAGTCTGAAGAGGCAATTGATGTGTTTTTGAGTTTGTTAAGGGATATGCCGCAAAAACCTGAAAGAGTTGAAAATATAAAGAACAGCATGGTGAAAAGTGTGAATGCTTCAAGAACTAGTTTCCGTTCTGCGCCATCTTTGGTTGCCAATTGGGAACTAATTGGACATGAAGAAGATCCAAAAATTAAGGCGTTAAACTATGTCCAAAATAATTTTCAATTCGAGGAAATCGTAGATTTTTACAATGCAGAAATTGAAAAAGACAATGTGGTGATTTGTGTGGTTGGCGATATCAAAACCATTGGAAAGGATGTCCTAGCGAAATATGGTAAAGTTACAGAATTGAAAAAGAAGGATGTGATGAAATTTTAAACACTTCCAAACTAGCTGTATGACATTTAGTCTTTATTTTACATTTTTAATGGTCAATTAAAAGTATTTTACTGTGCACAAAACAATCTTTTGTAAAAATGAGTTATATTAGTGCGTCTTCTAGTTTTTAGAGGACGCATTAAAAATTTTAAAAATATGCCATTGATTCAAAAAATAGCTTTTCTCTTACTCTTCTCTTCCATCTCTTTATCTTCTTTTACCCAAACGAGAAAAGAGCAACAGGCAGCGCAGTCAAAAAATGAAGCGCCAACTTATCCAACACCAAATAAAATGACAGAGGTTTTAAATCACATTTCTGCAAGTTATGTGGATGATGTCGATGAGGATGCACTTAATGAAGCAGCTGTAAAGGCAATGCTCGAAAAGTTGGACCCACATTCTGTTTATATTTCTTCTGAGGATGTTTTAGCGGCCAATGAAAGAATTGAAGGTAGTTTCGTTGGAATTGGGATTCGATTTCAAATTACTAAAGATACTTTGTATGTGGTAAACTGCATACCAAATGGCCCAAGTGAAAAAGTGGGGGTTTTGGCTGGTGATAAAATTATCATCGTGGAGAGCGATACCATAGCTGGTGTTGGTTTGAAAAACAGCGATGTGCGCAAAATGTTGCTAGGAGAAAAAGGTTCTAAGGTTAAAATCAGTGTATTGCGAGGGAAGAACCCGAAACTATTGGATTTTACAATTACCAGAGATAAAATTCCTGTTCATTCCGTTGCTTCTGCTTACATGGTTGATGACAAAGTGGGATATATTAAGTTGACTAATTTTTCGAGAACTTCCGCACAAGAGGTAAGGTCTGCGGTTCGTGATTTGAAAGCGCAAGGTATGGAAGACCTTATTTTTGATTTACAAGGGAATGGTGGGGGATTACTCTCAGCTGCGAAATATGTCGCCGATGAGTTTTTAGCAGACAATAAATTAATTGTTTATTCTGAAGGTAGAGCCCAACCAAGAGCTAACCTAATGGCAGATGTCAAAGGCAATTTTGAATCGGGTCGTTTGATTGTTTTGATTGATGAATATTCAGCTTCTGCGAGTGAAATTGTGGCGGGTGCTATTCAGGATTGGGATAGAGGTTTACTTGTTGGTCGAAGAACTTTTGGAAAAGGCTTAGTTCAGCGACCAGTTCAGTTAAGTGATGGCGCTCAAGTTCGTTTGACGATAGCGCGCTATTATACGCCGTCAGGTCGATACATTCAAAAACCATACGATGATTTGGAGGAGTTTAAAAAAGATAGATATAACCGTTACCTGAGAGGTGAAATGATGCATGAAGACTCTATCAAGTTTGAGGATTCATTGGCTTATACAACCAAAATCACTAAAAGAACTGTTTACGGTGGAGGAGGTATTATGCCAGATAAGTTTGTTGGCCTTGATACAACAGAATACTCTGATTTATTTAGGGGATTAAGTCGATCTGGTGCTATGAATACTTTTTCACTGAATTACGTGGATGCTAACAGGAAAACAATCAAAGAAAATTATCCCGACTTGAAAACATTTATTAATAATTTTGATGTTGATGAGAAAATGTTAGCGGAATTATTTGATCTTGCAGCAGAACAAGATACTTCAATTAATGCAACACAAGAGGATTTGGCTTTGAGTAAGGATTTAATTGAAAAAAGATTAAAGGCCATGATTGCTCAAAACATTTGGGACCAAACAGCATTTTATCAGATAATGAATGTGAAAAATGAAATTTTCATGAAGGCGTATGCTTTATTAAAAGAAAATGAATACGATTTAGTAAATTTACACCAAAATTAGAGGTTAGTCATGAGAAAGAATTTTGTACTACTGTTTACAGTATTGTTAATTTTTAGTTGTGGTGAAGAAACTGAAATTACTACTAACGAGAAACAAGTAAGATCTAATTTAGCTGCTGGTTCACAGTCAGAAGAAGAATTAAAAGCTGCTGCTGAAAAGAGAAGGGCAGAACAAGAAGAGCGAGAGCGGGAAAGACTTTCTAAATTGACAACGATGGAGGTATTACCTGCTGAGTTTAATTTTGGTAGAATCCCTAAAGAAAAACCGGTATCCAAAGTTTTTGAAATAAAAAACACAGGTGATAAGCCACTAATTATTGAAGATGCTCAAGCTTCTTGTGGTTGCACTGTCCCCAAAAAACCAGAAGAACCAATTCTGCCAGGTCAATCAGGTGAACTCGAAGTGACTTTCACTTCTAAGCCTGACCAGGCAGGGCAAAGTATTCGTAAAACGATTACAATTACGGCAAATATACCAAGTATGACACAGGTGATTACGGTATCGGGTCAAGTGGATGAATAATAGTGCAAATTGAAGCGACGCGATAGAGCAAAGGTGTTATAACATTCTATTTCCTAAATATAGTTTGGAAATTCAATGATTCCATAACATCGATGAAATGTTCTGGCATTGTTGCAACCATCTCGATATATTCTGAAGTAACTGGATGCTTAAAGACAATCCGATGTGCATGCAAAAGCATTTTGTTGAGATTCATTTTTTCAAGAAATAAAGCATTTTGCTTATTGCATCCATGTGGTCGATCTCCAATGACGGGATGTCTTAGATGATTGCAATGTTTTCTAATTTGGTGCATTCTTCCTGTTTTTAAAAAGGCTTGGATTAACGAGTACCTCGATGTCTGGTACCGATGATTAGGCCAGTCGATTTCAATTTGCTCTAAACAATGAAATAGCGTTCTAGCATCTTGTAATTTTCCATCCTCTCGTATTAAAGGATGATCCAAATCTTTAAAATTGGGAAAATGTCCCCTAACGATTGCAATGTATTGCTTTTGTAACTCGCCTGATTGCCACTGTTCCTGAAGAGCTGATACCATGGAAGATGACTTTGCAAAAAGAAGTACACCGCTCGTTTTGCGGTCTAAACGATGAACTGGATAGACTTTCTGTCCGATTTGATCACGTAATTTTTGAAGCGCAAACTCTTCTGCATCTCTTGCTATTTTTGTCCGGTGTACCAGCATTCCAGCAGGTTTTGAAATAGCCACAATCCAGTCATCCTCATATAAAATTGTTAACAACGACATTTTACGGAAGCTGAATGGAAGAAATTGCGATAGATTGGCCACATTTAAAATGACCTTTTGGACATTGCTTGTACCCATGCATACCACAAGGTTTACAGTCTAACTTGTCCTTAGTTTCTATGGTTTGAGCTTCCTCTGATAAGGGGCCGAAACCAAATTGAGGTGTTGTAGAACAAAAAAATGCAGTAACTGGCGCATTCATTGCAGAAGCTAAATGGAGCGGACCAGAGTCATTAACATAGTTCATCACACTGCCTTGCATTAGCGCTGCGCTTTCTAATAATGTCAGCTTTCCACATAAGTTTTGCAGTTGACTATTACTATTCGGAATTTGTGAAATAATATTTTGACAAAGCTCCCAATCTGAAGGCCCACCTAAAAAATAAATAGCGTAGTCTTTAGAGGACAATTGTTGACTTAATTCTACCCACTTTTCTAATGGTAATTGTTTGGTAAACCACACAGATGCGGGCGCTAAACAAACGTAAGGTTGAATTTGTAAGTGGGCTATTTTCTGGAAATCTGCTGAGCTAGGGTAAATGCTTGGACGAGATGTTTTCGCTACTCCATGGTGAGAAATAAGTGACAAGTTTCTTTCTACTTCGTGCCTGCCATCACCAAATCGATGGGGCATTTTCTTGTCATAAATAAAAGAAAGTGCGTTGGTATCGAATCCAATTCGTTTTTCTGTCTTCGCGAACCAACAAATAACTCCACTGCTGTAATAGCGCTGCAAATTAATGACCTCTGTATACTTAGTTTGTCGGATTTTTTTAACTAACTGAGGAATGCTGCTAACTTTCGATTGTTTTTTATCTAGTGTGAAAATTTCATCAATAGCAGGATGATTGGATATGAGCGTTTCATTTCCCTTTCTAACTAAAATTGCTACGCTTGCATCTGGGTAAATTCTTTTCAATTCACTACAAACAGGAGTAGCCAAAATCACATCCCCAATAAACGCTGTTTGAATGATTAAAAATTTTTTCACATTACAAAGCTAATCATTTATGGCTTTTGGCATGCTTTTGATACAGCGTATTAATGCTTCAAAATTTTAATACTTTTATTGGATGCAGCCGTTCCAATTTTTAGGACATATACACCGGTAGAAATTTTTGAAAGGTCAGTCTGATAAAATCGGCTAGGAGATATGGTTTTACTCCAAATTTTTCGTCCTGATAAATCGAACAGTTGCAACTGGTCAAAAAACGTATCAGATTGAATAGTGATGTTATCTGAAGTGGGATTGGGAGAAACAGTTACTTGGAGATCATTTTTTTCTTCAACAGAAAGAGTTGGGTCATAAACACCTTCAACAGCTATATTGTTAAAGGTTACTCGATCGCCATTGTTCATAGAGAGATGAGGTCCATCAAAGGTTATTCGAACTTGAAAACTTGGATGATGATTAGCTTCTGGAATTGCTGAAAAGTCTATTTCATAAAGCTCAAATGCGCTAACTAGTGCAAAACTACTTTGTGATAACCCCGCATTTGTCCATTCCATGGTTGAATCATCCCAGTATTCCACATGAAATTCGTTGGCAACGCCTTCGTCTTGCGCTGCAAATGAGAGCTGAATATCTTTATGTTGGATGGTTGGGATTTCAAAAATTAGTTCGTTCTCTTGACCATCTTTTTCAAAATACTGTTTGACTTGTAATCCCCTTAAATTGGCATCTTGGAGTGGGATGTCATAATTACCATAAGGACGGTAATTGATTGATGTTGGTGCATTTCTTCGTTCCATTGAGGCGACTCTCCAAAAAGCATGGTTGGGGTCGTATGGATAATCAGGAAGACAAGAAATGAATTTTATGTTTGCGTCGTCTCCTGTTGCTGAAAAAGTACTAGTTATACCTTGCAATGGTGTATTGTTCGGTAAATTGGAGTCAAATACCCAGTAGTATATTAGGTTTTCATTAACAACAGGTAGTGGCTCGAAATGCGCGACAATGTGAACATTGCTATCTGATGTAATGGTTATTTCTGAATTAGTACTAGAATAATCGCCAGACCAATGAGAAAATTCAAACCCTGGCTTTGGAATAGCCTTTAATTGAATAGCTATGTTGTGAAAATAATCCCCATGCCAAGGGTAGGGGTGATTAGAAACACCAACTGTATTAGGTTGAATTTCGATGGTGTTTAGGGCTACATAACCATGATTTTCATCAGAAACATCTATGTCAAGCGTGTAGGTGCCATCGAGCTGAAAGTAACTCTTTAGGTGCAACCATTGATAAAACGGACGTTCTAGAATAAATTCTTCTACATCTGCGATTTCATCTAACCAGTCAGTCATAACATTCCACCTTTCTGAATGGAGTTGAATTTCATTCGTGTAAAGTTGAGAAATACTGTCCATTAAATTCAAAATACGATGTGATTGAAAAGCGGTATTTAACATATCAGCGAATCTGTTGAGGAAATAGTGCTGATAATCTTGATTTTTTAAAACTTCACGCGTAATTACAGTTGACCATGGTGGGTTAGGCCAAGATGGACCATTTGTTGCCGTCGCAAAAGCAAGCGTATTGTGCATGTGGCTGTTGGGCTGCCCAGCAAATCCAAACCCGTGGTCAGTATCAAAAAGCATCCATCGCCATCGACCATCGTGGCCATATGGTGCATTGGGATCATATTGATTGGTTTGTTTTCGGAAATAGCGGATATTGTTCCCTGGCCAATCTGTGTTTCTTATGAAAACATTGGCAATAAGGTAATCAGCATAATTTTCAAGATCCATCATTTCTTTAACTTGCGCAAAGTTTGCGCTATCCGTCATATCGTTATTTGAGATGAAATTTCTCATTTGGATAAAATGGTTATTGCTTCCTTCAGTCGGATGTGCGTTTCTGTCTAAAAAATCTAATTCGTTTTCAGCTATACCATAATAGCGCTCAATATAATGTTTGTCATATCGTTCTCGTATATTTGCCAATCCCCAGTATTCTCCATTGATATAGGTGACTATTGGCTGATAGTCCTGCACATCAAACAGCATGTGCTTGACCGTTTCCTGCATAAGGGCGTCTCGAAAAAAAGTACTGTAGCTATCATTTCCAGAGTTCCTGGTTATTAGGCGTTTGAAACTATTACTGTTTTCATTGCCAAAAAACGCATAGTTTAAAGCATTATTACTATCGTAAATCGATCGAGCATATATTCTAAAGGTTTTGTTTCTTCTCGCTCTACTAACCCCCCCATGAATACGAATACCAACGTTCTGGTTTAAAACAGTTTGCTGATTACTAAAATATACGATATTGGCTTTCCTTTCATATGGTAGTCCTCTCCTTCTGTAATTAGCAGGTCTATGACCGTTTATGGAAGAGTTTGGGGCTATGCTGCGCCAAATATCGAAGTCTTCACCTGCATTATTAATTCCGTCATAATAATCGAATAAATCAGGCTTGTTGATGTTTAACGAAAGTATGGGTAAGTCGTGGTTTATGGTATTATTTTCAGAAACAAAATAGGTGTGGGTCACTGTTTCGCTACTGAGCCCGGCAATAACCGCTTTAGCCCGAACTATCGTAGCTTTTTTAATAATGTAATTAGGTAAATAATCCGGTGAATGATGCCATGTACTTGATTTCATCGACAAATCATTCTGTTTGTTTTCCCAATCTTCAATAGCAATTGCATTTTGATAAAGGTTTGTGAAAATCGTGTCTTCTTGAAGTATTCCAGTTGTTTGACCAGGTAATTCGGGATATTGGTTTTTGTAAAAATAGGTATTGCCGTTGAGGTTGTTTTCATCAGGCCATGAGCCATCTAAAGTGTAGTAAATTGTTGCATTAGGATTAGCGTGACTTAGATTGAGTAAAAAATGATCAGCGTAAAATCCTGAGGTATGAGAAAACCAAGGTGGAGCAGTAAGCTGAGGTACGCCCGTCATATTGTTGTTACTGAATTCTGGACTTGCATTTCCAGATAAATAAAATAACCAATCATTTGATCCGTCTGGTGACCTACCGTATGAAGTATTAGTTGGCACAGCAATGGGAGGCACATGGTCAATTAGATTTCCAGCTGGATCCGTGATAAAAATATCCTCACCACTTGAACTAATGCTGAAGTTAGTGTGCAACTCCTGACTTGGATCTGTCTTATCTTTTCCTGATGCCCAAATGATCATAAACTCTCCTGGGTTAAGAACATTTGCTGGAAAAGTCCATTTATAGGGCTGGGAAAGATGATCTGAAAGACCGAAGTCCAAAAGGTTTATGGGAGAGCTACCTAAATTAACAATTTCAATCCAATCTTCATAATCACCGTCATCATCACTAACTACATTGTTGTTTGAAGCCATGAATTCGTTGATGAATAGATTTTGTGAATAACCAGTTGACTTGACGAGCATGATGGATATACAAATCCAGAAAGTTAATTTCATAATTATTCTTTTTGGCCACCATGTTCGGAGAATGAAATACATGAATAGAATGGAGACCAGATGTGTGTTTTACGAAACTAACAATTTTTTATTAAAAGAACAATTAAAACCTTGATTGAAATAATAATTCCTTACTTCATTTATTGAAAAGTACGTGGGTTATTGAATTGTTCATGCTGATTAATGATATAAAAAAAAGGGAGGCAAGCGCCTCCCTTTTCAATTGATATATGGTCTCCTTATTTAGAAACGATAATTTTCTTAGTTGTTGTACCTTCTGCTGTTTGGATGTTTAAATAATACATACCGCTCGCAAATGTACTTGCATCAATAGTGATTTGGTGACCACCCGCACTTAATAATCCTTCGTTTGACTGAACCATTACTTTACCAGCCATATCAACAACTTTGTAAGACAATTCTGTAGCATTGTTTAAAGTAATGTCAACTGAAGTTGTTTGTATTGTCGGGTTTGGATATGCGTTACTTACTAAAACATTTTTAGCTACAATATCTTCACTAGATAGATCAAAAACAAGATTTAGTCTGGTTAAAATCGATCTAGGCTCTAAAAGTTGAACAAGGTTATTATCAGCAGTGTAACCAAATACTAATCCTCCTCTAACTGCTCTTGACATTCCTATAGCCATGTCAGGATCAGTTGAATTACCACTTCCGAAGTGACCAGCTAATAACAATATTTCAGTTCCTGCCTCCAAGAAAACAGGTTCGATAAAATTAATAGTTACAAAAGATCCTAATTGATTGTTAGCTACCTCTAAAGGATCTGTTTCAGTCAAGTAGATGAAATCACCAGCAACATCATCCCAAGCTCTTAACTCACCAAAAACTAATTGACCAACGTTGTCAGGTCTGTTCATTATGTAGATAGAAATGGAAGTAGCCCAAGTATTCTCAATGATCTCCATTACGTTACCAATTTTAACAGCTTGACCTGGTTGAGAAGAAAAGTTTGTAAAAGCTCCACTTATGGTGAAATTATCTACTCCAAACACTGTGTCTGTAATGCGCAAAACATCTTCTCTTACAGTATTTATAATAAACTCATCTGTTTCATCTTGAGCAGTCATAAATGTTAAATCATATTCAGTGCCAGGATTCCCTGTTGGTAACCAAGATGTAGTAACGAGTGAATCCACAATGCCAGCATTCAAGACGGTCCCAGGTGAAGTCACTGTTCCAACAGGTGCTCCGTTATTGCTAACGTTAACTTCCAATCTTACGTTATTATTGGCAACCAACCCATCATTTCGTACCCTTCCTGAGAAAGTAACTTCAGTTAACTGATGCTGAGGGAAAATATGCGCTGGATACTGAAACTGACCGTAGCCTATTTCTCTAGTCAATAAATTTATGTTGTTTTCGTAAGTCTCAATCAAAGCAACATCATCAACAGACCAGAAATAATGTGAAGTTCCTCCAGTACCATCAAATAGAAAACGCATTTTAACATTCGTTAAATCCGTTGCTGTTTGTAAGAAACTTTTTATATTAACTAGCCTAGTGTCTGTACCTGTAAATTGATTGGCACTAATGCCAGGCACATTAACAGTATATGTAGTTGGCGTTGTTGTAAAGTTGTTATCAGAAAACTGCACTCTGAACAAAAATCCATTTGCACAACAATGTCTATACGCTTGTTGGAAACGCAAAGAAACCTCAGGATAATTAGTTAAATCAATCGCTGGAGACTCTATCCATCCAATTTGATC
>JAFIEX010000060.1 GCA_020832365.1 Crocinitomicaceae bacterium | reverse complement strand
GCAATAACAAGGGAAGATACCACTACAGAACAAGAACAAAAAATTCTAGAAGGTATTGTTAATTTTGGAAATAAAGATGTGAAGCAAATTATGAGTGCGAGAACAGATACTGTGGCCTTAGATGATAGTGTAAGCTTTTCTAGTATGATGGAGGTTGTTTTGGATGCTGGTTACTCTAGGATTCCTGTATATAAAGACAACTTTGATCAAGTTGTTGGAATACTCTACACGAAAGATTTGCTGCCATATTTGAATGAATCAGCTCATTTTAAATGGACAAAACTCATCAGAGCACCATATTTTGTTCCTGAAAATAAAAAGATTGACGATTTACTTAAAGAATTTCAGGAGAAAAAAATTCATATGGCTATTGTGGTAGACGAATATGGAGGAGCTAGTGGTGTTGTAACCTTAGAGGATGTTCTTGAAGAAATTGTTGGAGAAATTACCGATGAATTTGATGATGACGATATCACGTATACGAAAGTAGATGATAATACCTATGTTTTTGAAGGGAAAACTGCTTTGGTTGACTTGTACAAGGTGTTACAAATTGATGGTAAAAATTTTGAAGAAGCAAAAGGAGAGTCTGACTCTATAGCAGGTTTTATGATAGAGCAGTCAGGTAAGTTATTACAATTTGGCCAAAAAGTTTGGTTTGAAAATTATGAATTTACCGTGGAAGTTGCAGATAAAAAGAGAATAAGAACGGTTAAAGTGCAGATACATAAACCAGAAAATGAATAATTACTTATTGATCCCCGTGTTAATCTTGTTGCTGATTGGATGTAATTCAGGTAAACAGCCAATTCCAAAGCCTCCGACATATTTAAAGATAGAATTACCCGAAAAGCATTCATCAAAATATAAGGACGATTGTGATTTCGGTTTCTTAAAACCTTCGTATTTTGCAATTGAAAAGGTTGGGGAAACCTGCAACAGGGATATAGTGTTTACATCGCTCAATGGAACCTTACATTTGTCTGTGATAGATATGGAAGCCCAACTTGCGGCTTATGTTGATTATGCAATTGACAAGGTTGAGGAACATAAAATTAAAGCTTCTGCTATTCTAGATACAACATTTTTACGTCCTGAAGCTAATGTTTTCGGTACTTTTTTTGAATTAAAAGGAAATGTGGCCACACCTTTTCAATTTTACTTGACGGACAGCACCGAACGCTTTGTGTCAGGGGTGGTGTATTTTAATACCAGACCAAATTACGACTCAATTAAGCCAGTTCTGAATTTTGTGAAAGAAGACTTATACCAACTGATAGAAAGCTGGCATTGGGAATAAGTAAATTTACTTTTAAGGATGTAATTATTTTGAAGTTCTAAATAAGATAAACTACCTTTTGTTATATTTAGCACCATGAAGCAGATAAATCTCGCATTAGATTGGACAATCAATACAAATCATAGTGGTTTCGTTATTGCTAAAGAAAAAGGTTGGTATGCTGAGCGTGGTTTAGCGGTAAAGCTAACTACACCGCTTGAAGATAATTACGCACTGACGCCTGTAAAACGCTTGGAGCTAGGTTTTGCAGATGTTGCTATTTGTCCTTTTGAAAGTATTATTAGCTACCGAAAAAAAGAAACCCCTTTTTATATTAGAGCGCTAGCTACAATTTTTCAGGAAGATACCAGTGCCATTGTAACCATGCAAAGAGAGGATGTTTTGTCACCTAAAGATTTAGACAATAAACATTACGCATCCTACAAGGCAAGGTATGAGGATAAAATTGTTCAAAAAATGATACAAAATGCTGGAGGAAAGGGAGTTTTAGATATTTCCTATCCAGCAAAACTGGGTATATGGAATACAATTATTCAGGGTAAGGCTGATGCTACATGGATTTTTGAAAATTGGGAGGGAGTTCAAGCAGAAAGAAGAAATATACCTTTGACTAGTTTTAAAATGGCTGATTTTGGTATTCCTTATACCTATTCACCTGTAATCGTTGCTGCTGAAGAAACTATCGAGAAAAACGCTTTAATGCTCAAGGAATTCTTGGAAATTACAAAAAAGGGATTTGTTTATGCCATGGAAAACCCTTTTCAAGCTGCAGAAATATTAAAGAAAAATGTTCCAGAAGAGGATGCTGACCCCCTGTTTTTATTGGCTTCTCAAAATGCTGCAAACAAGTATTATGGAACCAAATCTAATTGGGGGTATATGGATGTGAAAAAAGTACAGCGTTTCTTAGATTGGATCGCAGCAAATGACTTGGAAAGTGGATTACCAGTAGCCCAAGAATTAATTACTCAAAACTTATTACCTTAAAAAGAATGAAAAATGTAATTGTATTTGGAGCTACAGGCCTAGTTGGAGGAAAGTTATTACAATTTTTATTGGAGGATGAATCAATAGCAAACATTCATGTATGGGGGAGAGGTAATATGCCTGAAATCAAAAATGATAGCAAAGGAAAAGTGAAATATCGACAGATTAATTTTGATCAACTTCAGAACATTTCGTTTCCATCAGATGTGGATGCGTGCTTTTGTTGTCTAGGTACAACCATGAAAAAAGCTGGAAGTAAAGAAGCTTTTGCAAAGGTTGATTACGATTATGTTAAACAAATAGGGGTTAATGCTAAAGCAGCTCATATACCTCATTTTTTGGTGATAAGTGCTGTGGATGCCAATGTGCAATCTGGTTTTTACTATAACAGGGTAAAAGGAAAGATGGAACAAATGCTTCTAGATATAGAGTTTGAACACTTATCGATATTCCGACCTTCCTTATTACTCGGTAAAAGAAAAGAGTTCCGGTTTTTTGAAGAGCTAAGTATTAAATTGATGAAAATTATAGGCAGTTTATTCGTTGGAAAGATGAAAAACTACAGAATGATAAAAGCAAAAAAAGTAGCGTTGGCCATGTTACATTCCGCTAAAAATCCCAAAGGTATTCAAATCATTGAGTCGGCTGAAATGCAGAAGTTCTGATTATCTTTTTTTTAAAGAACTGAGGTCTCGAGCAATTCCGCTTTGCTTTAAATGTGTCAATATAGTTGGTATTTCTACTCGTTTAAAGAGGTAAAGCATATTATCGTAATAAGAAAAACAAGCTTAAAAGTGGCAATAAGATTACCATCAACGATAAAAGTATGTTTAAAAATGCTTTTCCAATTGAGAAGTTTTGGGCAACAGAAATCCCTATTAGGTATAAAATAAATGCCCAAACAGCCAGGCTGAATTGAATTAATAATAGAAAGAAATAAATTAAAATTTCTGGCAGAGTAATGGTTTCAATTGTGAAGCTTGGAGCTAAAACCTTAGGGCCAAATAAAAGGATTAAAATTAGTACACTGAGCACAGCGACAATTGAAGGGATGTAAGCATAAGCACTGACCCTTAATAACTGCATGGTTTCTGCCTTACCATTAATCCATTTTCCTGTCCAACTCATAATTGCAGCAAATAAAAGCATTCCAATCCATCCAAGTAGCCCACCAATAACGGCGCCAATAATTAGTTTAATTAAAATTGCATTTTCATTATCGATGCGGTTATTGTTAAGGGCATTGGTTAATCCCGCTAAGAATAATAACGGGTATAAAAACTTATCATAACTTTTATCATGCAAATACTTAAATACCTTTCTAGGAGATATCCAGATTTTAGTAAATAATTCTTTATCAGAAAACTCCTCTAATGGTTTTTGAGGTGTTTCGTCTATTAACATAATTATTTGGTTTTAAATTGATTAATTTTTAGGATGTATTGTCCAAATTTCTGCTAATGCAAGCATAGTTTTCACTGCTTTTTCCATATCCTGAACACTAACGTATTCCTGCAAAGAGTGAATGGCCATTTCTCCTGTAAAAATATTGGGGCAGGGTAATCCCATAAAAGAAAGTCTTGAACCATCTGTACCACCTCTGATGATAATGGGCTTTGGAGTAACACCCACTTTTTCCATCGCTTGTATGGCGTAATCGGTGACGAATGGATAATTATTCAACACTTCTTTCATGTTGCGGTATTGCTCCTTCACTTCGAAAGAATAAGTTGCGCCAGGATAAGGTAGCATTGCTTGTTTTAAATAACTTTCTAGCCTTTCGCCATGCTGCTTTAGTAAGCTTGTATCATGATCACGAATAATAAATTCTATCGTCACTTTTTCTTGAATTCCCTGCATGGCAACTGGATGAACAAAACCTTGTCTATGCTCAGTCGTTTCAGGGGACCAACTATCTTTTGGTAACAAATCAATAAAATGACTGGCAACCTTCATAGCATTCACCAATTTGTTTTTGGCGTAACCTGGGTGTGCACTTATACCATGAATAGTAATTGTTGCGCTATCTGCTGAAAAACTTTCGTCTTCAATGGATCCTAGAACACCACCGTCTAAAGTGTAACCAAAATCTGCATTCAGTTTTTCCATATCTAGATGGTCCACGCCACGACCAACTTCTTCATCTGGCGTAAACAAAATACGAATATCTCCATGGGGAATATCGGGATTTTTCATTGTCTGTTCAACAAAATCCATGATACATGCAATACCTGCTTTGTCATCGGCGCCCAATAAGGTCTTTCCACTGGCTGTGATTAAATCATCACCAATTTTCTCCTTTAAGTAAGGGTGATTTTCAACAGTAATGACCTGAGAAGAATCATCAGGTAGCATGATTGGATCGCCATCGTAATTCTTATGCAAAATAGGTTTGACACCTGTTCCAGAACAATCTGGCGCAGTATCCATATGAGCGCAGAAACAAATAGTAGGAATTTCATGCATTTGATTACTAGGTACAGTTCCAAATACATAACCATATTCGTCCATTTCTGCATCATTTACGCCAAGGTCTTTCAGTTCTTTTACTAATAGCCTTGCAAGGTCTTTTTGTTTTGCTGTTGATGGAAAGGTTGTGCTTTTTGGGTCCGCTTGCGTGTCTATCTGCACATATCGCATTAATCTTTCTGCTACTGAATGTTTCATTTTGCTTCTTTGATGGGCTAAGTTAATAAAAAGTACTGCTTACTTCTTAGATAAAAGTTGTTTTAACAATGAAATCAACTATTTTGTACATGAAAAGCAGTATCTTTAATCAATGAAATGTACATTTCACGCAATTAATTGAAAGGTAATTTTTTTAAATTCAATTTTCGTTATATATTTGTTCCAGAACTATTAAATTTTTGGCCTATAGCATATTCTTACTCTAATATTTTATGAATCTTTTATAAAGAGTAATTATGGAATTGCTAAAATTGGAGGACCAAGAATTGGTTAAAGTTTACCAATCTGGAAACGAGTCAGCTTTCGAAGTGCTTTTAATGCGCCACAAAAACAGGGTATATAATTATATTTACTCTAAAATTAGAGACCATGCACTTGCTCAGGATATATTTCAGGATGTTTTCGTGAAAATCATCCAAACCTTGAAAAAAGGGAATTATAATGAGGAAGGAAAATTTCTTCCATGGGCTATGCGCATCTCACACAATCTCATCATTGATTATTTTAGAAAAGCAAATAAGGTAAGAATGATTTCTGAAACAAGTTCAAAAAATGAAGATTTCAATATTTTCGACTTATTGGATATGGAAGATGAAAATGTTCAAGATGTCATTACAAGAGAAGAACTAGAGACGCAAATGGTTCAACTTGTGGAGCATTTACCAGCAAGCCAAAGAGATATTTTAAAAATGCGTATCTTCCAAGGTATGTCTTTTAAAGATATAGCTGAAAAAGAAGAGGTGAGTATTAATACCGCATTGGGGAGAATGAGGTACGCACTCATTAATCTGAGGAAATTAATTGAAAAGCACGATTTAGTTGTTCACTTTTGATTCATTTTTTTTGCAGTTAATGGACTTTCCAACTTCATTATATAACTAGAACTACTAGCTTTTTAACCTTTTTAATTATCTTAGCCCAAAGAATATTTATTCGGGAAATAAAAGATAATGAATACCAAGCTTCTTTTTGTCTTTTTGCTATATTGCTTTTTTGCAAATACTGGATTTTTAGCGCAGGATTATATCGTTACTTTTCCGCCAGTAGTATTGAAGGGAGTATCAACTACTATTCAGGTAAAGCCAGTTGAAAAAGTTGAACAGGTAGCATTAGCAAAAGTCAAAATAAATGATACTGATGTTCTACTTTATGAAAAAAAAGGGATATTACAAGGGGAATTTGTTTTACAAAGCACTGATATTCATTTAGCGGATAATTTTTCCCTTCAAGAAGCACCACTTATTTTACCAGCATGGACCACAATTCTACCGCCATTAATTGCAATACTTTTAGCACTAATTTTCAAAGAAGTATTAACCGCACTGTTTATCGGTATCCTTTCAGGAACAATGATCATGGGCTATTTTGCTGGTGGCTTCATAGCTGCATTGGCTGGTTTTTTTAAGTTAATTGACACCTATATTGTTCAAGCGCTAACAGACAGTGGTCACGTTGCTGTAATCGTTTTTTCGCTTACGATAGGTGCTATTGTCGCCATTATTTCTAAAAATGGCGGAATGTTGGGTGTAGTGAATTTGCTCATTCGTTTTGCAAAAACCAGAAAATCTGGGATGTTAACCACCTACTTTTTAGGAATAGCCATTTTTTTTGATGATTATGCCAATACTTTGGTGGTTGGAAATACTATGCGTTCTGTAACCGATAAATTGAAAGTATCAAGAGAAAAATTGGCTTATATTGTTGACTCTACAGCAGCCCCAATTGCTGCAATCGCATTCATTACGACATGGATTGGAGCGGAATTGACTTATATTTCAGATGGTGTTCAAAAAATAGAAGAAACTGGTGTGGTTATTCAACAAAGTGCTTATGGGATTTTTATGGATTCACTAGCTTATTCTTTTTACCCGATTTTTACCTTGTTTTTTGTTTTCGTTTTATTATGGAAGGGAAAAGACTACGGCCCTATGCGAAAAAGTGAATGGTTAGCGCAAAATGAGACCATTATTAAAGAGGATAAAAAAATCGAAGAACTACAAGAGTTCGAACCTTTGCCTAATGTTAAACCGAATCCATGGAATGCCATAATTCCAGTTTTTACGATTATCACAGGTACATTTATAGGGTTGATTTACACGGGAATAAAGTCCATTCAGCAGGGGCATGAGGCGTTGATTGATACCAAACTTAGTGAAGTATGGCAACTTTTTCCGAACTACTTTGGCATAGAAAATTCTTTTTTTCAGAAAATTGGTATAGTTATAGGCGAGGCAGACTCTTACCAAGCTTTGTTGTGGGCTTCTTTAATGGCACTTTTATTGGCCGTGATTTTAACATTAGCAAATCGTATTATGTCGATCCACAAAATTATGGAAACTGGTATCCAAGGGATAAAAGCAATGATTCCAGCGATGATAATACTGGTCTTGGCTTGGGCTTTGGCCGGTGTAATTGAGGATATGGGTACTGCGATTTACTTAAAGTCTTTTTTTAGTGCTGATTTCAATGCGGTTTGGTTGATTCCTGCAATCACGTTTGTATTATCTGCTGTGATTGCTTTTTCTACTGGATCATCATGGAGCACTATGGCTTTAATATACCCTTTGGTTATACCGTTGTCTTTCGCCATTGCAGTGCAGACAGATGGTTATGCAGAAATGCCCATTCTTTATAATACAATAGCCTCTGTATTAGCAGGCGCAGTGCTAGGAGACCATTGTTCGCCCATTTCAGACACGACGATTTTAAGTAGTTTAGCTACTGGATGCGATCATATTCAACATGTGAAAACACAAATGCCCTATGCTTTAACAGTTGGAGCAGTGGCGTTGTTTGTTGGTGTGATTCCTGCTGCTCTTGGAATTCCAAGCTGGATTTTATTTATTTCAGGTGCCCTAATCATTTTTTGGATTATAAGCATATTCGCTAAATGATAGCATCAATTACTGCGATTCGTCTCAAAAATGTGTATTTGATGAAGCGTATTTAATGGAGCTGTTTCTCTTTTTTCATAAATAGCTTTTAGTCTTCTATTTCTTCTTTTGGCGGCATACTGATAAGAGAAATCTTGATTCAAGACTCCCGCTATTTCAGCTGAAATAAAAACTGGCCCAGTATAAGTCTCGCCTGACTGTATGGTTATCAAAGTATCATTGTTGGCTATCTGATAATTAAATAAAATAGGCCATCTACTATGGTTAATGATTTCGACAGAATTTTTGTGGATACTCGCGCAGATTGCAACTTCTTTTTTTTGCTCCTCCACTTTGGTGTTGTCTTCCTGAATTTCATCCCAATTCGATTCATCTTTTGGCTGGGTTCTTATTCTCAATCTTGGTTGACCTGGGCCCTCGTAATCGTCGATTTGTTCATCTATTTTTTCCCCTTTTTCATTGAAAAAAGTACTACTTCTATACCACTGAATCCCACCATCAGGATGACTGGAATAATCTGCTCGTTGCACCATTCCATTAGGATAGTGGCGAAAAGTTACACTTTCAGATCCATGAATACGTCTTATGGAGCTTTCAAAAATGACTTTACCTTCAAAATTATAGGCAATTGCTTTGCCCATCCTGTTATTTTCCAAATAGCTGATTGTGGAGATTTTACCGCTTGGAAAAAAATGAATATGAATAGTGTCTTTTTGCCCTATTGCATGCCAACAGAAGAAAAAGAAAAGAAGTGTAAATGAACTTATCTTCAGCATTTTGTCTTTTTCTGAAAGATGACAAAATCAATGCCAAATATTAATAGCCAACTAACCAGCGTCGGGAATAATTTTTTCTTTTGAAATTACCTTAATTAATTTATAGGTGATAGATGGCATATCTCTAAGCGGCATATCGTTGTGCGTTACTGCTAACTTTAAAGTGTATTGATTGCCTTCCTCAAATTCAAAACCTTCAATATGCTCTATGTAAATATTCCAATGTTTATCCTCCAGCTTTTTCGCTTGATAACAGGGCACGGTAACTTCGCCGCTACATTCTTTCAAATTTGGATGAATCACAAAAACATCTTCTCCTTTTTTTAGCGTTTGTAAGTACGTATGGGAAAAAGGGAAAATCAATATAACAAAAAAGATAATTCTACTCATTATGTCATTTTTGACGAATATAAGCTAATTTTAGCAAAGCAAGAAGATAATAGGAATCAGCATTTATTTTTTTTGAATTGGACACAATGAGCGCTAATGATGCAGTTTTGAATAAGATAAATAAACCAGCTTTGTTGTTAGATGAAAAACAATGTAAAGCAAATATTTATCATCAGGTAGTAAAAGCTAAAAGATTGAACTTGGCATTGCGACCACATTTTAAAACCCATCAGTCTGCTAGGATAGGGGAGTGGTATAAAGAGTTGGGCGTAAAGAAAATCACAGTTTCTTCGGTTTTAATGGCAGAATACTTTGCGAATAATGGATGGAAAGATATCCTGATTGCATTTCCTGTAAATATCTTGGAAATTGATCAGATCAATGCGCTTGCACGTAAAATAAAATTACACATCTTGATTTCAGAAGAAAGCGCAATAGATAAAATAGTTACTAAAGTCGACATCCTTGTTTCTGTTTTTATTGAAATTGACACGGGACAAATTCGATCAGGATTTAAACTGTTAGCGATAGAAAAAATAAAAAGTACCATTCAAAAAATCAACAATTCCAAGCATTTGGTGTTTTCTGGGTTTGTCGCTCATGCAGGACAGTCTTACCAATACAAAAATGAGCCAGAAAAGGTGAAAGTTTTGCAAGCAAAATTAAATAGCGAATTACTATCTTTAAAAGGAGCATTTCAAGAAGCGTTTATTTCCGTAGGTGACACACCTACTTTTTCATTATCGGATAACTTTAGTGGGATGGATGAAGTCCGACCTGGAAATGCAGTGTTTTATGATTGGATGCAATACCAAATAGGAGCGTGTGATAAAGAACAAATAGCAGTAAAATTGGCTTGTCCTGTTGTTGCTATTTATCCTGAAAGGGAAGAGTTCGTTGTTTACGGAGGTGCGATACATTTTTCTAAGGAATACGTGCTAACGGATTACAAACAAAGGAACTATGGGCAATTAGCAAGTATCAATGCAATAGATATTTCTGACGAGGCATTTATTTCTAATTTAACGCAAGAACATGGAGTTGTTAAAGCATCGAAACAGCTTTGTCAGCAAATGAAAGTTGGTGATTTGGCGATTTTTTATCCTATTCATTCTTGCTTAACTGTTGATTTAATGCCAAAATATCATACATGGAGTGGGGATGAAATTCATAAGTTTCGCTTTTTCTGAAAATGATTAAATTTTTTGTTTTATAACGCTACTCGTTGACAATATTTTTTATCAAAGATTTAATCTTAGCGGGTAAATTATGGTGCATATATTAGGTAAATCCTGAAAGGACATAACACACGAATATTTGTCGTAGCCCGATGTTTAAAGACAAGTATACTTAACTAAACCTGAAAGGGTGGGATAACCAATGTTTTCTTAATCTAAAACACAGAGGCCTGTTAATTCGTGTATTGCGCTCTTCTAGAGCTAAGACTGGAGGGTCGGCCCTAAACGATGGACTTTGCCCATCGTTTGTAATATGCTAACCTTTGAGAGGAAGTTACAAACTGTTTACTTTTCGAAAATTGGGGATTCTAATATTACTACCCATAAAAATAATTGTAGAACATAAAAGTTTCCACCGTTTTTTTGTTGAATTTATTACTTTTTTCTTAGTTTTAAGAAAAATTAAAACATATAGAAATGAAAAAATCAGTGATTGTACTATCGGTAATTGCACTTGTCTCTTTAGCTTCATGTGGTGGCGGGGCAACAACACCTTGTGACTGTGCCAATGCTTTAAAAGAAATGACCAAAGATTACGAAGCAGCAAATATGGATGAAGCAAAAATGAAAAAGTTAGAAGAAAAGTACAAGCAAATAAATGATGATTGCGAGGCGCTTGTAGCGGAAATAGGTCAAGAGAAGTACCAAGAAGAATTTTTGAAATGTCTTGAATAAGAATTACACAATTAAGTTATTTTAAGCGAGGCAATAACATGTTTCGCTTTTTTTTGCTACAATAATTCTGCACGAACTTATTAAATGCTTTTCCCAAAAATCAATTAACTTTGTCGCCTTAAAACAAGTATTCATTTAATTGCTAAAAATGATTCATTTTTTCGGTAATGCAACCAACACGGTGTATGCGGTTCAAACGCAAAAAAAATTAGACGCAACTGCGGTAGAAAAGTTAAACTGGTTATTCGGTGAAACACAAAAAATCGAAAAGGATACGCTGCCAGAAACCTTTGTGGGTCCGCGTGCTGCAATGGTTACTCCTTGGAGTACGAATGCCGTTGAAATTACTCAAAACATGGGCATTGAAGGAATTATTCGCATTGAAGAGTTCCAAAAAGTAGAGGAGAATTTCGAAGACTTCGACCCGATGTTGGCACAGAAATTCAATGGCTTACACCAAGAAATTTTCACCATCAATATTCAACCTGAACCTATTTTAGAGATTGATGATATTGATGCTTACAATAAAAAGGAAGGTTTAGCTTTAAATGAAGAAGAGGTTGAATACCTAGAAAATCTTGCAAAAAAAAATGGAAGAAAATTGACAGACTCTGAAGTCTTTGCTTTTTCTCAAGCCAATTCAGAACACTGTCGCCACAAAATATTTAACGGAACTTTTATCATTGATGGGGTTGAACAATCGTCTTCTTTGTTTAAAATGATCCGTAAGACTTCTGAGACACATCCCAACGAGATTGTTTCGGCTTACAAAGACAACGTAGCTTTTGTAAAAGGCCCAAAAGCGGTTCAATTTGCCCCAAAAAGCGCAGACAAACCCGATTTTTACCAAGAAAAAGAATTTGATTCAGTTATTTCTTTAAAAGCAGAAACGCATAATTTCCCAACGACTGTAGAGCCTTTCAATGGAGCAGCAACAGGTTCGGGGGGTGAAATTCGTGACCGTTTGGCGGGTGGACAAGGTTCTTTGCCTTTAGCGGGAACAGCAATTTACATGACTGCTTATTCACGTTTGGAATCTTCAAGACCGTGGGAAAGCGGAATGGAAGAACGTGACTGGTTGTACCAAACCCCAATGGATATTTTGATTAAAGCTTCAAATGGAGCTTCGGATTTTGGGAACAAATTTGGTCAACCGCTAATTGCTGGTTCGGTTTTGACATTTGAACACAACGAAGCTAACGACAACATCAAAGAAAATCCAAGAAAAATTGGATTTGACAAAGTGATCATGTTAGCTGGTGGTATCGGTTACGGAAAACAAGAACAAGCCCTGAAGAAAACACCAGTTAAAGACGATAAAATTGTCATTTTAGGTGGAGAAAATTATAGAATTGGAATGGGTGGAGCAGCCGTTTCTTCTGCCGACACAGGAGCTTTTGGTTCTGGGATTGAGTTAAATGCCATCCAACGTTCCAACCCAGAAATGCAAAAACGTGCAGCCAACGCCATTCGTGCGCTGGTAGAAAGCGATGAAAACCCAATTGTATCCATTCACGATCACGGTGCTGGTGGACACTTAAACTGTTTGTCAGAATTGGTAGAAGATACAGGAGGTTTGATAGATTTAGATAAACTGCCTGTAGGCGACCCAACACTTTCTGCAAAAGAAATTATTGGAAACGAGTCGCAAGAACGCATGGGATTGGTAATCGGTGAAAAAGACATTATCACGCTTCAAAAAATTGCAGAAAGAGAACGTTCTCCTATGTACACAGTTGGAACGGTAACAGACGACCATCGTTTTACGTTTAAGTCTTTTACTACTGGTGAAAAACCGATGGATTATGACTTGGCGGACTTCTTCGGAAGTTCTCCAAAAACTATCATGAATGATAAAAAAGTACAACGCAACTATGCGGATGTAGCTTACGAAGGAACTAAAATTCCTGAATACTTGAATCAAGTACTGCAACTAGAAGCTGTAGCTTGTAAAGACTGGTTAACGAACAAAGTTGACCGTTGTGTAGGAGGAAAAGTAGCGAAACAACAATGCGCTGGACCATTACAATTACCGCTGAACAATGTGGGGGTGATGGCGCTAGATTTTAAAGGAAAAGAAGGAGTAGCAACAACCGTTGGACATTCACCTGTTTCCGCTTTGATTGATCCAAAAGCTGGCTCAAGAAATTCCATTGGTGAAGCCTTGAGTAACTTAGTTTGGGCACCACTTAAAGACGGATTACAATCGGTTTCACTTTCTGCGAATTGGATGTGGCCATGTAACAACGAAGGAGAAGACGCACGTTTATATGAAGCCGTTGAAGCGTGTTCAAATTTTGCAATAGAATTAGGAATCAACATCCCAACAGGAAAGGATTCCTTATCAATGAAACAGCGTTACCAAAACGATGAAGTATTAGCACCAGGTACAGTTATCATTTCTACAGTTGGAAATTGTGACGACATCAACAAGATAGTAGAGCCGGTTTTACAGCGTAATGGAGGAAATATCTATTATTTAAACCTTTCCAAAGATGCTTTACAATTAGGCGGTTCATCATTTGCACAAATTTTAAACAAAGTCGGTGCAACAGCTCCAACTATTCAAGATGCTGCTTACTTTAAAACTGCTTTTAACACCCTTCAAACGGCGATTAAAGCAGGAAAAATCAAAGCTGGTCACGATGTGGGAAGCGGTGGTTTGATTACTACACTATTAGAAATGTGTTTTGCAGATGTGAACTTAGCTGCTGATTACGATTTGACCGGTTTAAACGAAAAAGACAGCGTAAAGGCATTATTCAATGAAAATATTGCTGTTGTTTTCCAAGCAGATGCAAGTATTGAAGCAGAATTTGAAGCAGCAGGAGTTTGTATTTCTAAAATTGGAACTGTAAAAGAAGGAACGACCGTGACCCTAAAGAATCACGAAGAAAACTTTAGTTTCAACATCAACGAAGTGCGCGATACGTGGTACAAAACTTCTTACTTATTAGACAGTAAACAATCCAAGAAAGGAACTGCTAAAGAACGTTTTGACAATTATAAAAATCAACCCTTAAATTTTGTTTTTCCAGCACATTTTGACGGAAAACAACCAAATTTCAACGAAAAACGACCAAAAGCAGCCATTATTCGTGAAAAAGGAAGCAATTCCGAACGTGAAATGGCAAACGCGATGTATTTAGCAGGATTTGACGTAAAAGACGTACACATGACCGACTTAATCACAGGTCGTGAAAC
>JAFIEX010000059.1 GCA_020832365.1 Crocinitomicaceae bacterium | reverse complement strand
GCGTTTATTGCGCCATAAATTGCGCCAAGCTAATACTATTATTGTCTTAATCATACTTTCGAATATTATGAGAATAAGAAGTAACACTAGTTATTCTAATAAGCTTATATCGCTGTTGTATTTTTGTTTGAATTGAGTTCATTAACTTGCTCTTTCTAGTCAGTAATATGTTTCGTTTTCTTGTTTTATTCTACTTTTTCAACATATCGGACAATTATCGGACATATCGGACAGTTATCGGACATGTCGGACAGTTATTTGAAATAATATTTAGTTGCTTTTCTTTCTCCTTTTTTAACAATTATATTTTTTAGCGCTAACTCTGATAAATCCCTTCGAGCAGTTCTTTCTGAGATACTGTAACGTGAAGCATAATCCGAAATTAAAATTTCATTGGATGAAGTAAAGTTAAGAAGAGTGTCAAGCTGTCTATGATTCAAATCATTTTGAAACTTATTTTTTTCCTTAAACAACGTGATACTCATACCCCCATTTCGTTCTAAAATTTCAGGTTGCGGTAAATTTTCTTTTTCACACGACTCTATTATTTTAATAGTTCCCCTTCCCCAAGCATCAATGTAACCTCCTTTGAAACAAATATCAGCTATAATTGGATTACGTGGTCGAGAAGAATGTGTTTGTTTCAAATCTTGTAATGTCAAGCCAGCTGGCAAAAGTCCTTCATTCCATATATTGATTTTGTCGTCATATACCCGGATTTGAATTGGAGCTCCCATATAATTACGGTGAACTAAAGCATTTAATATCATTTCACGAATAGCAGGAACGGGATATTCTCCTTTTTCAATACGATACAGTCCTTCAAATTCAACTTTTTTAATCAAAAACTTATGGTTGAGTTGATTTACAACCGCTTGGTGTAAGTATATTAAATTTCCATCTTCAGTTTCCTGAAATTTCAAATCCGTATCACTTTCTCCAAATCGTCCAATTTTCACGAATGTATTGGGATAGAATTTACCTGGATCTTTACCAAATAACACAATAGCTGCACGCTTTAAATGACCATCCTCAATCAATCTAAGTTTTTGAAATAACTGGAAGTTGGATAAACCACTATTGTCTGGTAAACGACCAGCCTTTTCAGAGGCTTTTAAAAAAAGGCTTACAGAATCTTCATCAATGTCTTCAAAACGAGCCCTTGGTTCAACCACATCGTCCCATGTTTTTCCAGATTTCTTTAATAAAAACTCATTCAAAGAAGCTCCTGTCAATTCTTGTTTTGTACTACCACTGCGGTAGTAATACCTTCCTCTTAGCGAAATAGGGACAGAATAAGCCGGAATAATGATTTGAATAAATTGATTTCCCTTTTCGTTATGCAAATTTACTTCAACAGTAATGCCCATTGCATTTCGTACTTTATTGGGAATTTCATCCATCAACTTTTTATAGTCAGTTAAATCAACTACTTTTCCGTTGTCATCTTTTCCAATGAATATAATTCCACCTTGAGCATTCGCAAAACCACAAATCCATTTGAGGTAATCATCATGCCAACTTTGCTTGTATTCTATGTTTTGTTGTTCGGGCATTTCTGGTTATTTTCACTTTTTTAGATATTAAATATAGTAAAATCATTCAAATGGTTAAAGGAATTTTGGAAGTTTTTACCTAACACGTTGTAAATTTTGAATGGAGAAAAAGTCTTCGTCAATGGCAGGGTTAAAATCCATTTTATGTTGGGTAAGAATGGTTTTATGTCCCGACTTATCGAGCGGAATTAAGGTCATTTTTGTAGGCACTTCTCTTCCGTCAAAGGTTTTTATTTCTGAAAATTCGATGCGGTTGATGAGTTTGCCGTTTTCGTCGTATTGCTCTGTTTTTAATTGAATGTAGGGATCTTCGGCAATCCAAACAATGACCTTCCCCCAAACGATAGGTTTATCCGGTTTAGGAGTCATTTCAATTTTATGGCATTTCCTTCCTTCAATCGTTTCTTGTCCCAGTAATTTATGCGTATAATCATCAATAACCGATGATTCTCTAACCAAATCATCGTTGGTAAAGTCGGACCCCATCCACGATTGTCCCATCATTGACGGCGGTAATTTTATCAATCGGTCAATCGACGGCATCCAGTTCCAGATTTCGTTTTTACGTTTGAGGTAAGCAACACCCCTATCTCTTGCAGGAGCAGTGATTAAAATCAAGGAATAATCCTCTCCCATTGCCCAAGAACGCATAGAAATGGTACGCGTAAATCGAGGACGAACGATTTCCATGGTGACCTCTGCATACGACTTATCTCCTCGTGTATGTTCTTCAGCTTTACGTAAAATATCACGTGGATTGACCTGACCAACACTTGACCAAGCAAAACCAAAAACAACCACCATTAAAAATATCGTATTGCGCATCTCTTAAAAACTTTTGATAAAGATATGAGATGTGAAAGTTGCAAAAAATGACAAATATCAGTAACAGTAGAAAATTCACAAATAGAAAAAGGTCACCTTGCGATGACCTTTTCAAAAATTGTGGTATCAAATTAACGAATACCGAAGCTTCTTAGTCTTCTGTTATCAATAACATCCGCTCCTTGAACTAATGCTGTTCTGTATCTTTGTGTAAAAGAAGTTCTCTCTTGATTTTTCAATTGCATTTGTTCAGTAGAGAAATCTGTTGTTTCAGGAGCAGGTACGGTGCTATCTACGCGAAGCACAAATACACCGTTACTTCCTTTAACCGGGATAGTTGTTTCACCATCCAGCAACCCTGAAAAAGCAGTTCCAATAAGAATAGGCTCTCTGCCAACGGCGGTTGTTCCTGCCCCGAAAGTCAAGCCTTCTGATTCATATCTAGCATTCATTTCTTTAGCCAGTTGCTCGAGATCTTGTCTTCCAACCATTTCTTCCATCAACACAGCAGCTTGACGCTCTCTTTTGACTTCATTCAACATTCTGTCTCTAACACTTTCGAATCTCGGAATACCATCCTCTTTGATTTCTGCCAAAAGCGCTACAATTACTTTTTCTCTATCACGGATTGGAGAGGAAGATAAATTTCCTTCTTTGGCACCTTCATCATAAGCTAAACGGAACAAGCGACCTTCTGCATTATTTCCAAAGCCCGTAACAGAAGGCGACTCATCTTGAATAGTTAAAGATCTTATATTGTAACCATTATTAACAGCAAAAGAATCAAAAACAGCAACTTTTTGCTCCAAGGATTGGCCACTAAAAGCATCATCTAAATCATAAATTATACTAGATGCTATGCTGATAGCATTATCCATTGACCCTTTTGTTGGCTCTATGTACTTGTACACTGTTGCTAAAATAGGTCTTTTCGGTGCTTGTCTTTCCAATACTTCGATAATGTGAATACCATAAGTAGTTCTAACCGTACCAAGTGAGCCGATAGGCTTGTCAAAAGAAAAGTCGTTAAATTCAGGCACCATAGCTCCCTGACCAAAGTTCTCATATTTTCCACCAGTATTTTTAGAGCCTGGATCATCAGAAAACTGGGTAACCATTGCTTCAAAATTGTTGTTTGCACGAATCACACGCACTAAGCTATCTGCTCTGCGTTGTGCAGCCGTGAACTCTTCATCTGTGTTTGCACTTAGAAGAATGTGTCTAACCGTAGCAAGAGGTATTTCTACAAATCGTACAATTTTAGATATAGCCATATATTTTTGATCGACATATGGGCCAACAACATCACCTTCTTGGGCATTTTCAATAGCTGGTGCAATGGCTGCTGGGAAAGTTTTACCTTGATTTCCCGCTCCTAACATAGTTCCTTCAGGATGCTGGGCTGCATCATCTCCACCATAGAATTCTTTAATATCACTAAAGCGCATAACGAAAAGACTATCGTCTTTATCTTGTTGAAAACGAGGGATTAAATTTTGTAGAATACTAGCAACTCTGGCTGTATCCTCGTTGTTAGGTAAAACAGGTATGGAAAAATAGTTGATTTTTCTTGCTGCACGTTGTTCGAATTTCTTTAAATGTTTATTAGCGTCGTAGTATTTTTTGATGTCCTCATCAGAAATCTCACCAATTTTCTCTTCTTGAACTCTTGAAAAGTTTTGATAAGCATAAGCAACATTTTTCACTTCTTTTTGTGCTAAATACTCTTCTTTTCCTTCTAAAGAGGTAGTATGTATTCCAGCTGAAATTAAAGCGTTGTATTTTTCCTCTTGTCTAAATTGGCGAACATAATCCAATGTAGAAGCTAAGTTTTCAGCGGCTTGAGGATCGCTTGACTCTTCAAGCGCATCAAAATATTGACGAACTAAATTCGGATCAAATTCTCCTGTCAAAGAATCTCTAAAGAACTGAACATTGATAATTGCCCCGGAAGGGTTAAAGTTATCCTGACCATATAGAATGTTTTCTAGTTCAATGTCATCGACAATAAGCCCTATTTTTTCGTACTCTTTTAAAACGAGCATTTCAGAAACCAATGCTTGCCATGCTTGTGACATGGCGTTTTTCTCATCGTTTTCATCTAATGGCACTGCTTCACCATTATTTTGTTGCATTTTATTCTGAAAGATTTGCTGTCTTGCGTTTTGTAACACTTGCTCATAGTAGCGGTCGTCTACTTTTTTTCCATTCACTGTTCCAATTCCAATGGTGTCTTCTGTTGGTCCACCACCAAAGTTCAACTCGGGTAAAATGAAAGCAATCATTGCGATACCAACTACCGCAACTAGTAACCATGACTTTTCACGAATTTTTCCTATTAACGCCATTTTATCAATTTAAATAAGGATGCGAATATAATTATATGAATTGGAACTTTTAGAATTTTCAATAAATTTCTAAAAGATTACCGTGTAAAACACTCCATTTAATTATTTTTCATGCGAAGTTCTAATTCTTCAATTTTTCTATCAGACACCTTTTTTACGGTAATTATTGAATTGTCTAATTCTATCGTTTCTCCCTCCTCTGGTATGTTTTCAAGGTGATATAGTACTAAGCCTCCTATTGTTTCATAAGCAGCGTTTTCTTCCAATGATAAGTTGTACTTTTCGTTTAAGTAGTCAACATCTTGTCGGGCTGAAAACAAATAAACTCCTTGTTCTAATTCTTTTTCAACCAAGACATCTCTATCATGTTCATCCTCAATGTCGCCAAAAATTTCCTCTACGACATCCTCTATAGTTATTACACCAGATGTGCCACCAAATTCGTCCAGAACCACCGCGATATTACCATTTTGTCTAGCAAAAAGCGCCAACAACTCTTTAGCTGGCATTGCTTCAGGGATAAAGCTGATTGGGCGTAAAATTTGTTTTATTGTCTCTGGCTTCCGAAACAGTTCAAAACTGTGCACATAACCAATTATGTCGTCTAAAGTTTCTTTGTATATAAGCACTTTAGAGAGTCCTGTATCAATAAAAACTTGAGTTAGATCTTTAATGTGTGTATCTAAATCTAGGGCAATAATATCTGTTCTCGGCACCATGCAGTCGCGGGCTTTAATGTCTGAGAACTGCAATGCATTTTGTAGTATTTGCATTTCGTTTAACAGATCATCGTCTCCACTTGATTCTCGACGTTCATTTAAATCCCGGACATATTCGTCTAGGTCTATCTTACTAAAAGCATAGTTTGTCCCTTTGGTGTTTATTTTAAAAACGCGTAATAAGATATTGCTAATTGTTATTGTAAATATAGAAATAGGGTAAAACAGCCAATAGATAAGTAGAAGTGGTAGGCTAAAAAACTGCAAAAGTCCATTGGGGTTTATTTGGAATAACGCTTTAGGAATGAATTCAGCTGTTAATAAAATAATTAAGGTGGAGATAATGGTTTGCAGTAGCAAAACCAATCCATCTATTTCTGTTATGAAACGAATATATTTCTCTAAAAACTCCGCAGTCCAGATGCCATAAACAACCAATGCTACATTGTTACCAATAAGCATGGTTGTAATGAATAAACTATCTTTTTTAACAAGTTTAGAAAGTATTTTGCCAGACAATAATCCCTTCTGATTATCTAATTCTATCTTTAGTCGGTTGGCAGAAACAAATGCTATTTCTGCCCCAGAAAAAAATGCAGAAAATAGAACAGCAACTACAATAATAATTAAGAGCGATGATGGATCCATTAACTTATTAATGTGACTAAAGTAAGTTAAAAATGCATAGGTTACAAATCAAAACCAATATCTTTTCTGTAATACATGTTATCAAAAGATAAATTTCCAATACTTTCGTAAGCGTTTTGTATGGCGTGTTGGATATCTTTGCCATAAGAGGTAACCGCTAGCACTCGTCCACCATTGGTAGAAATAACGGGGCCATCAGAAGTTGTTCCGGCATGAAAAATAATACTTTTAGCCACATCGTTTAATCCAAAAATGGTTTTGCCTTTCTCATAAGCTTCAGGATAGCCACCAGAAACGAGCATCACCGTAGCCGCCGCTCTTTCGTCAAATAGAATATCCCTTTCCGAAAGTGTTTTAGTTGCTACTCCTTCCAATAAATCAATTAAATCTGATTTCAATCTTGGCATAACCACCTCTGTTTCTGGATCACCCATTCTGCAGTTGTACTCTATTACAAAAGGCTCTCCTTTTACATTAATTAGACCAATAAATACGAAACCTTTATAATTCATTTTCTCGGCTTTGATGCCTTTGATTGTTGGGATGATAATTTGGTTGTATACTTTATCCATAAAACCTGTAGACGCAAATGGCACGGGAGAAACAGCACCCATACCTCCAGTATTTAAGCCTTTATCTCCTTCGCCTATTCTTTTGTAATCCTTCGCTTCAGGAAATACTTTAAACCCCTCTCCGTCGGTTAAGACAAAAACGGACATTTCAATCCCTTTTAAAAATTCTTCTACAACAACTTTTTTACCAGATGCTCCAAATTTATCTCCGGCTAACATTTCTTTTAATTCTTTTTTAGCCTCTTGCAAGTTGTCAATAATTAAAACGCCTTTGCCCGCTGCAAGTCCGTCGGCTTTCAGAACATAAGGCGCTTTCATCCCCTCTAAAAAGGCATATCCATCGTTTAATGTTTCTAATGTAAACGAACCATATTTCGCTGTTGGAATATGGTGTTTTTCCATGAATTTCTTTGCAAACTCTTTACTTCCTTCTAGTTGTGCACTGTGTTTGTCTGGACCAATAACAGGAATATGCATTATTTCTTTATCTGCCAGAAAGTAATCTACTATACCATTTACCAACGGATCTTCTGGACCAACAACTACCATATCGACTTTGCGATTAATCACCTCCTCTTTTACCGCAGAAAAGTCATTAATATCAATATACAAATTGGTTCCATGCTGCATTGTCCCAGCATTTCCTGGTGCGATATACAAGTTCTCTAACTCACTGCTTTGAGCCAATTTCCATGCTATTGCGTGCTCTCTGCCGCCAGAACCTAAAAGTAAAATATTCATGCTTAAAATTTGGTGCAAATGTACAGGATTTTTCTTTATTAGTGCTGACCAAAGCTTGTTGAATATTTTGAAGCAACACTTTGTTTGATAATTCAAATTTGTTAGAATGATAATTCTTTTCAAAAAGATATATGCAAAGGTTGTGCCCAGATCTTATTTGTAATCACTCTAAATAAGACGGTTTGACAAATTTCTGACAATCCAAATAAGGCTATTTCAGATATTTGTAAAAAAGTAGCATTTACAACAGAGTGAAAGATTTAAATATATTAGCTTTTACGCATCGTCAGCTGGAGGTTAGCCAGGTTGGATGTTTGCACATTGCAGAGGATAAGCAGGCTGCTTCGTTGTTAGCACTTAAAAATGCCATGCAATTAGATGAGGTGTTATTTCTTTCCACTTGTAACAGGGTGGAGTATATTTTCTTTACTGAAAAAGAAGTAGATGAAGAGTTCATACAAACATTTTTATCCACTTTGTATCCTCACTTTAATGATAAACAGCTGGAATTATTTGAAACTTCTTATGAATATTACCAAGAGATTAATGCGGTAAAACACTTCTTAAAAGTTGCTGCGTCAATAGACTCAATGGTGCTCGGAGAAAGAGAAATCATTACTCAAGTGAGGAAGGCTTTTGACTTGTGTCGTTCTTGTGGTTTAACTGGTGATCAAACGCGACTCTTATTGCGTTATACCATTGAAACGGCAAAGAAAATTTACACGGAAACCAATATCGCGGAAAAACCTGTGTCAGTTGTTGCTTTAGCATACCACCAAATTATGCAAAGGGAACTCCCCTTAAATGCAAGGGTTGTAGTTGTTGGAGCAGGGGTGACCAATACTAATATGTTACGCTTTTTAAAAAAGCATGGATATACAAATTTTTCTATTTTTAATCGTACCCTTTCGAAAGCGGAAAAACTAGTAGAGGAAGTTGGTGGACAAGCATATCGTCTAGAAGATTTAGCACAACACCAAGGAGGGTTGGATCTTTTGCTTACCTGTACAGGTGCAGAAGATGCGGTGATAACAAGAGAAATATACGAAAAACTTGTTGGGGAGGAAAAGACAAAGCCTAAAATAGTTGTGGACTTGGCGATTCCTCACGATTTAGATAGAAAGGTTGGCGCCCATTTTCCAGTAGAGCACATATCCATTGATTTTTTACAGCAACTTTCAAAACACAATTTAAAAGAAAGGACGAAGGAAATCATTAAGGCAGAACACATCATTGCAGAGGCTGTTTTTGCATTTCGCAAGCTTTACCAAGAGCGCCAAGTGGAGATAGCCATGTCTGAAGTACCAAAAAAAATAAAAGAAATAAAAGCTACTGCGTTGCAGCATGTTTTCTCAAATGAATTAGCCACCTTAGACGGCAACAGTCGAGAAACATTGGAGAAAATCATCGACTACATGGAAAAGAAATACATAAGCGTGCCAATGAAAATGGCAAAAGAAATCATTTTAAATAAATAATTACTAAGAATGGATACCATTATCATTGGCTCGAGGGGAAGTGACTTAGCATTATGGCAAGCCAACTTTATCAAAGACGAATTGATTCAGAGAGGCCACAAAGTAGAGATAAAGATCATCAAAACACAAGGAGATATTATCCAGCATTTGAGTTTTGACAAAATGGAAGGAAAAGGGTTTTTTACCAAAGAGCTGGAATCTGAATTGCTTGCTGGAACTATAGATTTGGCCGTTCACTCTCACAAGGACTTAGAAACAAATTTCCCTGAAGGACTAACTATTGCAGCTGTTTCGGAAAGGGAAGACCCTTCAGAACTATTGCTAATAAATCCAAGCGCAGTTGACTCATCACAAAAATGGCAACTAAAAAAAGGCGCGGTCATTGGCACTTCATCTGCAAGAAGAAAAGCGCAAGTAGTGCACTTCCGACCAGATTTAAAAATCAATGATTTACGTGGTAATGTGCCAACTAGAATCAATAAGCTGAGGTCAGGTCAATACGATGCTATTTTACTAGCCAAAGCAGGTGTGAGTAGGTTAAATTTGGATTTATCTGATTTACACGTAGAAACTTTGTCACCATTGACTTTTGTTCCTGCTCCAGCACAAGGCGTTTTGGGTTTACAGATTCGGGAAAGCAATACGGAGTTAGCTAAAATTTTAGCGGATTTAAACAATGCAACTATCGCTGATAGAATAGCCAAAGAGCGCAAAATTCTGAACTTGTTAGATGGTGGTTGTCAATTACCATTGGGGGCATATTGTCCAAACGATGAGGAGTGTTATGTTGCTTTTTCTAAAGATTGGACTAAGGGTGCAGTTTTTAAGCACTATCAACTTTCTAAGGATTCAAATGTTAAGCATATAGTGGAAGAATTGAAAATGATACAAATGTGATGTTAAGCAGTGCGCTATATATTTCTACTACAGCAAGTGACGAACGTTTAGCTGTGTTTTGTGCAGAGTACGATTGGCGACTCCATGCACTGCCAATGATTAGTTTTCAGCAAATATCCTTTGTTGCTCCTGAACCGGAGGAGTACGATTGGATTTTCTTCACTAGTAAGAGAAGCGTAGACTTTTTTATGTCTTTAGAATTGCCTGAAAAAACCAAGAAAATGGCTGTTATTGGTAAATCAACAGCAAGAGCCTTAGAAGAATGGGGATTTGAAGCAGCTTTTGTGGGGGAAAGAAGCGGTGACCCCGATCATGTAGCCGAATTCTTCATAAAAAAGGTGAAGTCTAACGAAAAGGTATTATTTCCTCAATCATCTATTTCTAATAGAAGTATTCAAAGGAGATTAGCAGAAGAACAATGTTTGAATTTAGTGGTATATGAAACATTTACTATGCCGAGAAAGATAGCTGGTTTACCTAAAGTTCTTGTTTTTTCAAGTCCATCTAATGTTCGGGGATTCTTGCAGATGAATCAAATTTCTCCGTTACAAACAATTATAGCTTGGGGTAAAACTACTGCACATTTTTTAAAACAAAGTAATGTTCGCGTAGATTATGTTTTAGAGGACAGTAGCTATGATGCTTTACTGCCTGTCCTTAAAGAAATTGCAGAGATAAAAACATCAGATTATGCCAATGATTATTAGCGCAAAAAACTTCAAATTCGTTTTTTTCTCACTGTGTATTTTGTTGCTTTTAATTGGTTGTGAGCCAAAAAATGATAGCGTTATGTTAGAAAAATCAGAACCAATCAACCGCTTAGTAACTTATAATCGTTGGGCGAATGAGCAATTTGTGACTTGGCTAATGGAATATGACGAAACATTACTTTCTGCTCATGTGGAGTCTAGCTTCCCATCAATTCGTGCGACGGTGGTTCATAATTGGGGAGCAGAAACAGGTTGGACTTCTTATTTACAAAATAAGGAATGGCAGCGGCCCTATGATGGAGATTCGTTTTCTGGTAGCACAAAAGATGCACTGCTACAATGGTTAGAGGCATCAAGGATATTAGAAGATTTCATTCACAATGCAGACTTTGTTGTTATAAACCAGGATTTACTCAAAAACGAACGAGAGTACTTAGCGGAGGATGTGGTGATGCACGTTGTAAACCACGCCACTCAACATCGTGGTCAAATCATCACTATGGCAAGAGCATTAGGGTTGCAAAACATTCCAAGAACTGACTTAATCTTTTTCGCTAAAGAAAACAGAGATTAGAATTATCCCTTCTAATTCATTTTTAAAGAGTCGATTTTGGACGACCACGGTATATTTGTTAAATTTTTTGGCAGCTGTAACTTTTAATCATTTTTGATTGTATTTTTGAAAAAACATTTGCTATGAAAAAACAATATTTTATTCCGCTGGTAATCTTAGTAAGTTTGCTAGTGTTGCCCTCTTGTAGAAGAAAAGGGTGTACAGATGAGGCCGCAATTAATTATGATGAAAAAGCTAAAAGAGACGACGGTTCTTGTGAGTTTGATACCAGTGGTAACATACCACCAGTAATTACTATTTTTGGTGATAATCCTGCAACAATCTTCCTCGGGGATTCATACGTAGACGCTGGGGCAGAGGCTGTCAACTCCGATGGTTCCGCTGCGCAAGTATCAGTGAATGATAGCGACCTGAATACAAGTGAAGTTGGTACTTATGAAATTATTTATTCAGCAAGTAATGAATTTGGGAACGCAGAGGCTACTCGCGAAGTAATTGTAACCCTTGGTAATGGAAATTTTATTGGGGAATATGAGATAACTTCTAATTGTTCTCAGACTGCATTTCCACTAAATGGTACTGTGGAATTAGATTTAATCGGGGAAACAGGTGTTGTAATGAATAACGTATTTAATCTTGTAGGAGGGAGTATTGAGGGAACAGTGAATGGAACCACATTGACTATTCCGCAACAATCGGTAAACATTACATTGGGCAACATTGAGTTGTCTGGAACAGGTACCATGAATAATACAGCTACCCAAATGGTTGTGAATTACAATTACAATAACACAACACCTTTAATTGGTGGGTCTGGTAGTTGCACAGCAACTTACACGAAGCTTTAGATTATTTGTAATAAAACAATAAGAGAGGCGACTGAGAATTTACTTAGTCGTCTCTTTTGTAATAAAGATGATTGGAAATATTGTGCCTATTTACTTCAAATAACTTAGCTTCCTAATAGCGAAATTAATTTTTTCTGTTGCATCTGTGATATTTTGTATCTCTATGTACATCCCATTTCCTAAATCCGCTGCCTCCATTAAGTCAACTCTAGATTTTTCATTGTTTTTAATTCCAACAACACTTAAATAGATTCCTTTTTTGCTGTTTTGTTTAATCCATTTCTGATAATTACCAGTGTTTTTGTTGAAACCGCCATCTGTAATAATCACGACCATATTATGTCCATCAGGGATAAAGTTTTTGCGAACTTGTTTGAAGCCGAGCTTTATTCCTGCTCCCCCAGCGGTCATGCCTGATGCCTTTAACTGACCGATTTGTTCCTCTAAGTCGCTTGCCTTGTGTATAGGTTGATTAGGGATGAGGATGTCTGTATTAGACGCAAAAGTAACAACGCCGAATTGGTCAGTAGCTTTAAGCATATCGGTAAGTTGTAACAAAGCATATTTCATGAGCGATAACCTATCATACTGCCGCATAGATGAAGAAACATCCAAAACAAAAACTACATTTACCGGTTTGAAATGTTCTGCTGTAAAAGGAAGCTTCATCAGTTCTTGCTCATTTTCAGCTTTAAAAGTTTTAAATAATTCTTCTGGAGTTTTTTTATGGTTAAAAAAGATAGAATCCGCTGTTTGTTCTTTTTCCTTTCGACCCAATAACCAAGTTTTCAACTCAGTTTTAAGGTCTGATTTGCTATTTACTGTTGATTCATCTGATTCATCCGCTTGCACTAAAATCTCAATTGTTCTATCCTCTTTTGACTCATCTGCATTACTTTTATCGCTAGATATTATAGGCATTGTTTTTTCTGGATGAAGAGGTATTTGAACAAAATTGTTCTTGAAATTTACATAACTCGCTACTTCTTCTAACACATAACTGTTCTTTTTCACAACAAAATAGGTGATTCCTAGAGGTATTTCCGACGAAGCATTTCCCTCATCATCTGTTTTGAGTTGCTTTATTGGTCTGCCGTTTTGCAACAAAATAACATCCGCATTGGATACAGGAAGGTTAGTTTCTGAATCAATAATGTTAACATTTAGCGTAAAGGCGTTTTCTTGTTGAATAATATTAGGCGGTTTTTGTCTGAAATCTGGACAGCTTGCAAATAGTTCTTGCGCACCTCCTTTATCAATTTCACCCTGAATCGAGATGATCTCTGGTTCGTTTTTATCACTAAAATATACGGGGACTTCTAATTTGAATTTTCCAGGTTGTGACTGCTTGATTTGCAACCTTATCCATGCAGATGAGTCTGGTATTATAAGGTCTGTGCTTAATTTATAATCAAAAGTATAACCTTTTTGCATGGAAAGGATATAGAATGCTGAATTGCCTTCATTTTTCACCTTAAAATCTACAATTCTATCTTCCGCAGTTTTAACTAATCCTAGCTCTCTGTTATTTTCTAAAATTCTGTTTTGTGAAGTACAAAAAGAACCAATCGAAATAAACATCAGGATAAGCCAATGGCTGCGTTTCCTAGTAAAGACGGAAAAGTTTAAACCATGCCAAAATTTCATGCGTATCCAGGTGCAATATTTGTTCCAAACCAAGCTAACACGAAAAGGAAACCTAATAAATTACATTGATGTGTCCTTTCCACTCGTATACTTTATCTGTGAAAAGATCAGCGGTTTTAATTCGCCAGATGTAAGTGCCTTCTTTTACTCTTTGCCCTCCGTAAGTACCATCCCATGAAGCGTCTGGATCAAAGGACTCCCAAATGACTTCACCCCAGCGATTAAAGATGACCAAGTTGAAGTCAAAAATATCAATGCCTTGTATGTGTACGCGCCATTTTTCGTTAAATAAGTCGCCATCAGGTGTAAATGTATTGGGTGCAAAAAGGGTTACTGCCGGAACCACCTCTACGATTCGTGTAACCGTATCAGCACAGTCGGCTTCTGTAAAGGCAATTAGTGTAACTTCATATTCGCCCGTTTCTCCAATAGGAAATGTGGTGGTGGGGTCAATATCCACAGACGCAGCCGGATTGCCATTTTCAAAGAACCATTGGTAATTTATTGCGCCTTGTGAGCCATTTTGAAAAGCTACTTCGGTATTTAAAATATTGGGGGGATTAGGTAAAAATGTAAAATTAGCACTTGGAACATCTGTTACCGTAAAAAAGTTGGTAAACTCAGCAGAATCGACACAATTGTTATTATTTACATAGATGAATTTCACACTATAATTACCCACTTGGTTTATGAAAAGTTCAAAACCAGTTTGATTTATTACGGTGTCTCCTGTAGAAAATATCCAAGTGTAGCTATTCAATAGAGACAAGTCCATGTCATTGGAGAAAGTAAAAGTTCCCGGAATACACTGTTCTGGATTGTCAACGCTAATTTCAATTGGTGGAAGCGGTGCAACTTCTACCGTATGTTGCACTTGGAAAGCAGAGGACTCACAATCATCTGTAATTGTTAGCGTATAAATCATGGTGCTCGTTGGGTTTACAGTTGCAGTATTACCCGTACCAACTTGAATTCCATTCATATCTGTCCACACTAAATTATATGGGCCTCCATTTCCG
>JAFIEX010000058.1 GCA_020832365.1 Crocinitomicaceae bacterium | reverse complement strand
CCATGCACATCATACTTGACGATAACGACCAACATTTAAAATTTGCTCCCCTCTCCCTATCCCGTCCAATTGGGAATATTAGGATGGGTATTTTCACCAATGATGAGCGATATCAACAATTTTTACCTAATGCTAAGATTTCCTTCGCTACAGAAGATTATATTCAATCTGTTTTTCCACTAGCGTTGGGATCGGATAATATTTGGGTGAATGCAGCTGTAATTCCTGATAAACAATTCATTCAAGCCTTAATAAACCTTGAGACAAATGCCGCTTTATACCAAAACGGTGTCTTTTTGGCTGGGAGAAATCATCAAAAATCATTTGAAAATAAACATATCTTTTCAGGTGATGTAACGCTATTATGTGAACGTTGGCATTTATTCCAATGGAACGATAAAGTTTTACGATCAGATTTTAAACTGATTCAAAAATCATCTGCTGAGCTTTCAAGTTCCAATACGTTAATTGGAGGCCCTGAGCACTTATTCATTCATCCTAGCGCTAAAGTAGAAGGAGCAATCATTAACGTGAATGAAGGACCAGTGTACATTGGTTCAAATGCCGAAATAATGGAAGGTGCTTTGATTCGAGGTCCACTTGCACTTTGTGAAGAAGCAACGATAAAAATGGGTGCTAAAATTTACGGTGCAACAACCATCGGACCACATTGCAAAGTAGGTGGAGAAATAAATAATGTGATATTTCAATCTTATTCTAACAAAGGACATGATGGATTTTTAGGTAACTCTGTGATCGGCGAATGGTGCAATTTAGGCGCAGATACGAATACCTCCAATTTAAAAAACAACTATGGTGCAGTGAAAGCTTATGATTACCGTGAGCAAAAAATGGCTGTTACAGGGCTTCAGTTCATGGGCTTAATGATGGGAGACCATGCGAAAGCAGGCATCAACACCATGTTTAACACCGCGTCAGTTGTTGGCGTTGCGGCTAATGTTTTTAACGCAGGTTTTCCTCCAAAATTCATCCCTGATTTTGCTTGGGGAGGTTTTGATGATACCCTTTACAACTTTGATAAAGCAATCGAAGCCGCTGAAAATATGATGAGCAGAAGAAAGGTCACGCTCTCTAAAAGTTACGCTGAAATGCTATTGCATTTGTATAACCAAAGAAAACAGAACTAGGTAGTTTTAAATTCGTCGTGAAGTGCTTCTGTGCTGTTTGAGCTATTCTTTTTTTGAATCAATTAGCATTTTTGACTTCAATAATCATTTAATTTCACAAATAAACATTCCAATGTTGATGATATTTGATTGAAGGCTGTAAACAGCCATACTTACTTGTTACTTTTGTTAGTTGTAAGTGCAGCTATGGCGAAAAAAAATTCATTAAAAAGCAACAATAACACGAAAAAAACTAGCGAAAAATCTAATTTTCGTCTAAAGCAGATTTTCGTTAAAGTAGACAAACGAAAATTACGTTCAATAACTGGTGCTGTACTTTCTATTCTTTCTATTTATTTGTTAATTGCTTTTATATCCTATTTGTTTAATTGGAGAAAAGATCAAAACCTAATTATCGAATCAGGGTTTTGGGAATTTATGACTACTGATGTAGGAGAAGTGGCTAATTGGTTGGGGAAATTTGGAGCTTGGATGTCACATTTCTTTATTTATGAAGGATTTGGAATAGCCTCTTTTATATTTTGCTTCCTATTTTTCGCTACAGGCATCAGACTATTGGCCAATATTAAAATCATTTCATTGCGGAAAGCATACGGTGTTGGGTTAGTTGCAGTTGTTTTGTTTTCGCTGTTTTTCGGATTATTTTCTAATCATGTCAATTACATCGGTGGAACATTTGGATTTGGTGCAAATTATTGGCTGAGACAGTCTTTTGGGGGATTCGGCGCAACAATTTTAATCCTCTCCCTTTTCTTCATTGCAGGTGTTTTGCTTTTTAACTTAAGTTTTGGACAAATTGTAAATGGGATGAAAGGTCTTCTTCAAAAAGAGGTTCCCGAAGGAAATAGTGTTAGTCAGAAAGCAACCATTAATGATATTAAAATAGTCAACACCATCAAAGACGAAGAGATTGAAGAAGAAGAGGATACTTTTGAGGTGAAATTTGGTGAGGAGGATGATGAAGACGACGAAATAATTCAAGAGGAGGACACTTCAGAAGAGGAGTTAACCGATTCAGAAATTGTATTGAAAACTGCCCCCCCAAAGCCAGCTGATGTAGATGAAGATGAAGAAGGTTTCTCAGTGGAAGTTGCTGCTTCAGAAAAAGAATTATCGGAAGACGAGGTAAATAAATCTTTAGAAGAGTTCGGGGCTTATGACCCAAAGCTAGACTTGGCCAATTACACCCTCCCTCCTATTGATTTATTGCAGAAGTTCGAATCCTCAAACGATCGTGTGGATCGCGAAGAATTGGAAGAAAACAAAAACAAGATTGTTGATACACTCAAGAATTATAAAATTGAAATTGAAAAAATCAAGGCAACAATTGGTCCTACTGTAACGCTTTATGAGATTGTTCCAGCACCTGGGGTTCGTATTTCGAAAATTAAAAATTTAGAAGACGACATTGCACTCAGTTTAGCTGCTTTAGGAATTAGAATTATTGCGCCCATTCCTGGAAAAGGGACCATTGGAATTGAAGTACCGAACAGTAAACCAGAAATGGTAAGTATGCGATCTTTGATTGCATCAGAAAAATTTCAAAACTCAGATGCAGAATTACCTGTTGTGATGGGTAAAACAATTACCAATGAAACATTTACTTTTGATTTGGCAAAAATGCCACATTTACTTGTTGCAGGTGCTACAGGTCAAGGTAAATCTGTCGGCTTAAATGCGATTTTAGTTTCCCTGTTGTATAAGAAACATCCAGCACAAGTGAAGTTTGTTTTAGTTGACCCAAAGAAAGTAGAACTTACACTGTATAACAAAATAGAGCGTCATTTCCTTGCAAAGTTACCCGGAGAGGAAGAACCAATTATTACCGATACCTCAAAAGTTGTAAACACATTAAATTCGCTGTGTATTGAGATGGATGATCGCTACGAACTATTGAAAGTAGCACAAGTTAGAAATATCAAAGAATACAACGCAAAATTTATTAATCGCCGCTTGAATCCAGAAAATGGACACCGATACATGCCTTACATTGTCGTACTCATTGATGAGTTTGCGGATCTAATCATGACAGCAGGTAAAGAAGTAGAACACCCCATTGCACGATTAGCTCAGCTGGCAAGAGCTATTGGCATCCATTTAATTGTAGCAACACAGCGCCCATCGGTAAACGTAATAACGGGTATGATCAAAGCAAATTTTCCTGCTAGAATTGCTTTCCGTGTGCTATCTAAAATCGATTCAAGAACTATTTTAGATAGCTCTGGTGCAGATCAATTAATTGGTAAGGGAGATATGCTTATCACTACAGGAAGTGATTTAATTCGCTTGCAATGTGGTTTTGTTGATACCCCAGAAGTAGAAAATATTTGCGATTTTATTGGTAACCAACGTGCTTATCCTGATGCGCTCTTATTACCAGAATATGTTGATGAAAATAGCGGTAACGATAGTGGTTTAGATGATTTGGACGATTTAGATGATAATTTTGTAGAAGCTGCTAGAATTGTTGTTATTCACCAACAAGGATCGGCATCCTTACTCCAAAGAAAGCTGAAACTAGGCTACAATCGCGCTGGCAGAATTGTTGATCAATTGGAGGGGCATGGTATTATCGGTCCATTTAAAGGAAGTAAAGCAAGAGAAGTACTTTTTGCAGATGAGATAGGATTGGAGGAATATCTTCGGTCAAAAGGATTATTGTAAAACAACTATTGAAAATGAATCGATCAGAGCTTATTGAAAACATTAAGAAAAAACAATCCTTCCTTTGTGTGGGTTTAGATACCGATTTAACCAAAATCCCCCCGCATCTGCTTCAGGAAGAAGACCCTATTTTTGCTTTTAATAAGTCCATTATTGATGCCACAAAGGACTTTTGTGTAGCCTATAAACCGAACACAGCATTTTACGAAATGCATGGTGTAAAGGGTTGGGAAAGCTTGAAAAAAACCATGGATTACATTCCTAAAGATATTTTAACAATAGCTGATGCCAAACGCGGAGACATTGGTAATACGGCAACCTACTACGCCAAGACTTTTTTCGAATACCTTGACTGTGATGCCGTAACCGTTGCACCATACATGGGAAAAGATTCTGTAACGCCGTTTTTGGCATTTCCAGAAAAATGGGCCATTGTACTAGCCTTGACTTCCAATGTCGGTGCCAATGACTTTCAACTAGTTGCTGATCATAATGGCGAACGTTATTTTGAAAAAGTAGTAAAAAAAATAACCCAATGGGGCGACCCAGAATCGCTAATGATGGTAGTGGGAGCTACTCGAGCAGAAGACATTGAAACGGTTAGAAAAATTGCACCTGATCACTTTTTTTTAGTGCCTGGAGTAGGTGCGCAAGGAGGCAGTCTTAAGGATGTTGTTCAATACGGTTGGAACCAAGATTGCGGTTTGTTAGTGAATTCCTCAAGAGGTATTATCTATGCTTCTGATGGTGAAGATTTTGCTAAAAAAGCAAGAGAAAGCGCTAAAACTATTCAATCAGAAATGGCAAGAGTGATGATAGAAAAATCATTTTTATAAATAAAATTATTTAGCAGAACACTGTTTTATTCAAAGAACAAATATAATTACCATGATCTGTAAGTATAAGAGATTTAAACTGCTTGCCAACTCATGTTTAAATGATTTATTGTAATTTTATGCTGTGGAGAAAACAAGATTTTATCATGCTAGCATTGAATTTAGACGTTTCATACGACTCTTTCTTTTACTAGTTAACTTATTTTTCCTTAGCTGTCGTAATGAGAAGAATAACGCCGAGTACGATTATTATATGGAAAACATTGTATCTTGGGACCTAAAATTAGATCACCTCATTTTACACATAGACTTACCGATTGAATTAGAGAAATCTAATTATCAAAGATTTAGCTTCACGAACCGAAACAATTACACCATGTCTTATCCAGACTACTACTTTAGTGTGGATGAAGTATCAGATGAAAAACTTAGGCAATATTTAGAAGTATCTGATTTCCCTATTAATTTCCTAGCCGAAAGATTTTTAGGTGATACTTTAAATATTCCAGCAGCATTCAATTTATTGATGTACGCAGATGCAAAAAGAATTCAAGAATACGACTATTTGTATCAATCAGAAGTTGAAAAAATGAGCCTTCCATTAGGAAAGGATATTTTTATTAGAAGTATGGAGTTTAACAATATAGGAGCAAATCATTTCTATATATATAGCACTTTCAGCCATCGCAACCACCATTACTTGTTGCAATGTATTTTTGCCATTGAAAATGCCAATTATTTTTATGCAGATTGGATCAAAATTTTAAATAATCTTTCGATTTCTGAGGTATGACAGAAAAATTCAAATTATTCGTTGAATATATTTCTAGCCAAATTGAGCATCACTTACCCGGAGAAGAAGCTCATTTAGAGTTTTCTCCTATTGGTAGAAAGAAGAGTTCTTTATACCTAGAATATGCAAAACCAAAAATTAGCGCTATTACGCTTTTGCTTTTTGAAATGGAAGCTACTCCCTATTTTTTATTGATAGAAAGACAAGAATACAAAGGGAATCACAGCGGTGAGATTTGCTTTCCCGGTGGTAAGCAAGATGAATGTGATGCTGATGTATTTGAGACTGCCACAAGGGAATGTGAAGAAGAAACGGGTATCCCAAGTCAATTTTTAATCAATCTCGGAAACCTTACAGATGTGTATATCCCAGTTAGTAATCACTTGGTACATCCTTTTGTATGCTATTTAAAAGGTAATCCAAAACCACTTTTACATCCTGATGAAAGAGAAGTAAAAAATGTTTTGATTTGCCCAGTTAAAAGACTTTTTGAGTCAGATGTTAAATCAACCATTTCAAAAACTTGGTCGAATGGAAAAACGACAAATGATATCCCCTGTTTTATTATTGAAGGAAAGGTAGTTTGGGGTGCAACAGCAATTATTCTGAATGAATTTCGATGGATGATAAGAAAACAGCTTCATGGTTTTTATGGAGATTTGTAACAAGGTAATATTTTAGCCGTTATAAGAGTATGAGAAGTCCGCTTATTATTTTTTGTTTTTTGTTTTTCGGAAGTATAATTTCGGCTCAAACAGACCAAAACCAACAATTAGGTTTGATTGAGCAAGAGCTTTCTGCAATGCTTTCTGATTTGCGTGCCGCAAAAAATGATTTCGTAAGAGATTCTTTAAATCAAAAATTCAAGCAGCGCATGGAAGATGTTCTCGCTGAAGAATGGAGCTTTGACCATCCTTTCACTTCACTTACAACAGTGGGTAAAATAACTTCACAAGACAAAGAAGTTAGAATTATTTCATGGAATATTGAGCGCGATAATGGCTCACACGACTACCATGCGTTCATTTTAAAACAAAAAGGAAAAAGAGAAGGTCATTATCTAATACCACTAATTGATAATTCTAGTCAATTACCCCCGCAACCTATGGATGTTTTAGATGCTGAAAATTGGTATGGCGCATTGTATTATGATATTCGAGATGTACAAAGAGGTAAAAAAACTTACTACACCCTTTTTGGTTATGATGCGCACAATGATCGTTCTACCATTAAATTATTAGATATCTTATATTTTACAGGGAAAACACCAAAATTTGGTGCCCCCATGTTTGAAACAGAAAATGGTTTTGCCAAAAGAGTGTTTTTTGAACATGCGGCAAAAGCTGTGATGAGTTTAAAATATGACCCACAACGCAACATGATTATTTTTGATCATTTATCGCCCGAATCACCAGGACTGCATGAGTTTCGAGAGTTTTATGTTCCAGATATGTCTTATGATGCTTATATCTATGACAATAACAAATGGCGATTAAAACAAGATATTATTGCAGTTAACAAGCCCATAGAAAAAATTACATTAAAAAGCTACGACCATCAAAAAGATACGCTCGTTAGTATCGAGATGAAAAATGAATGGATAGATCCTACAAATCGCAATGCGCCAATAGATGGTGGTGGACATTCCAAAGCGCTTCCTGAAGAAAATAATTTTCAAGCTAAACAACCAAAGCTACAACCTAAAAAAGAAGAGAAAAAAGGTATAAATAATCCGTCTGGAGTTAGCTATACGAACTTACCCACAAATAAAAAGAAGCGCAAAAAACGTTAAAACTTTTAAAATTTAGACTTACTAGCGACCTTCAATTCAGAAGACTTAATTCCTTAATTTATACAACGCAGTAAGTAGTAATCTAATGGCTTATTCATAAAAATTTCATACATCAAATAAATAAAATGTATCTTGCGACGCATACCTTTATCGGTCCCGGGCTATGCCTCGCCGCCTTCACCCGAAATCTTTCCTCTAAAACACAAAACTTTCAGTAAACCAAGTCCTTATCCTAAGCAACGAAATCTCAGCGGTGAGGAATAGGCCGTGTTATGCACCTTTTAACTTTCGAATTTCGTTAGCTAAAACAGGAATGTTCTTTTGAATTATACCCCACAACATCTCAGGTTCGACAGAGTCATAGGCGTGTGAAATAATATTTCGTAAACCAATGATGTTCTTAGACGCAGTAATTTCGATTTGCGGATTAATTTCAATGATCTTGCGAACTGCTTCCCCGATAATTTCCAAATCTCGCTCGACAGCCCGCTGCAAAATAATATCATTGGAAAAATTGTTGAAGTCGTTTTGAGTTTTCTGCTTAATAGATTCTATCTCCTCAATAACACTCTCGATATCCAAGATGTATTTGAGTAGATTAGGCTGCATACAAATCTACTTTTGACTGGTAAACCTCTTCCTTTAGAACTGGGTTCTTGAGGGATCTACTTGAGACAAGATCTACTTTTCTATTCAGTATATCTTGAAGTTGATCTAATAACGAAAAATAGTTATCCGCATAGTCCAAAACATCAATATCGTCAGAAAACTCAACCAAAAGATCAATGTCGCTGTCTTTATGCATCGCATTTTTTGCAGCTGATCCAAACAGAGCAATACGCTCGACGTGATGCTTCTTGCACGCCTCAATAATATCATTAAGTTTATTTTGAACCAAATCGATCATAATTCAAAGATACATAAAAATTCGAATATTCCCTACGCCCTACTTTAATGGTGCATAACTATTCAACTAATGCGAAGGAGCGCTCTACAAAATTATCCTATTTTTTTTAGAATCATTTTAGCTTTTCACGACTTTATAGAATAGTCATTTTCTAATTTACATCCTTGGTTTCCAAGGGATTTCATTAGCTTTCAAATCTGAGGTAAGCTTTCTTGATAGCACAAATAAATAGTCGCTTAAACGGTTCAAATATTGAAGTACCAAGTCAAATTTTGGTTGAACCTGTTGTAGGGCCACGACTAAACGCTCCGCTCTTCGACAAACACATCTTGCAATATGACAATGTGAAACAGCAACATGACCTCCAGGCAAGACAAAAGAAGTCATTGGAGCTAGATTTTCATTCATGGAATCAATTGCATTTTCTAGATAAGAAATATCTGAAGCATGGAGTTCAGGTAATTGCATTTTTGTACCATCTTCAGCCACTGCTAGTAAAGAGCCAATTGTAAAAAGTCTATCTTGAATTTCTAAAAGCTGTGTTCTTAAATCGACCATTTCTGCGTTATCATCTCGAATTAAACCAATCCATGAGTTTAATTCATCAACTGTGCCATAGGCTTCAATCTGAATATCGTTTTTAGCCACTCGCTTCCCCCCTATCAATGAAGTTTGTCCCTGGTCTCCTTTTTTCGTATATATTTTCATTTTCTTGCTTTATGAACTGTATCTAAATTAGTTGTTTTTTAATATTTAACCAAAAAATGCTCCTTTTGTTGATGTTTTCTTTTCAAAATTAATCCTGTCTTGAATAAATCCACCGTAACATGGTAGTTTTGGTTTTCAATTGTTTTTTGCCAAGCTCGCTTCATTCCTGAACTCCAACGAATATCATCCAAGAGTATAATAGTTTCATCATGAATAAAGTTTTCTAATTTTTCAAGCATTTCGATTACCGCTTCTTCCCTATGGTTACCATCTAAAAACACAAAATCAAAAACCTGATCATTTTGGTCAAAAAAATTAGCGAAATTCATTTGATGCAGTTCTATATTATTTCTTTGATACTTCGCTAAATGTTTTTTGGCTTGGGCATGCGTTGCAGCGCAACCTTCAACGGAATAAATACTTGCATTTGGAGCAGCGAGCGCCATAGCATTTGTTGCAATTCCCAAAGAGGTACCTAGTTCCAAAATTCGCTTAGGTTGATAAAAATTAACCAAGCGATACAGCAATGAAATGGTTTTCATATTTGAACCTGAGATACGTGCAATATCGCTTATCTTTCGCTTATCTTTTAAAAAGCGAGATCCTGCACCAAAATCCTCAATAACAATTGATTCAGTTGAGTTAATTAAATCATTTTTGTAAGCAATTAATTCCTCTTGCGCTGAACTACTTATTGGTAATTTTAAAACAACATCACTTAAATTGTAAACAAAAGGAGAGTGAATACCGTGCCTATTTTTCGCAGTTAAAAAATAAACCAGATAGTCCTTTAGCCAATCCAAGTGATGTCGCCAATTCATCTTTTATTATCCCTCTATCTAAGTGTGCCAGGATAAACTTTTAGCGCTTCCTCAAGGCATTTTACCGCCATTTCTAATTCTTTTTGTTCTAATACATAAGCAATTCTGGCTTCTTTTTTGCCCAATCCTGGAGTAGCATAAAAACCACTTAAAGGTGCCATCATCACTGTATTTCCTTGATAATCAAAAGACTCTAATAGCCATTGACAGAATTTTTCGGTGTCGTCAACAGGAAACTCAGCTACACAATAAAAAGCTCCTTTTGGTTTAGGACAACGCACACCATCGATTGCATTTAACCCATCCACCATAATGTCTCTTCGCTTGACATACTCTTGCGTTACATTCGTAAAGTACTCGTCAGGCGTTGCTAAGGCAGCCTCAGATGCAATCTGCGCATAAGTTGGTGGAGACAATCTTGCCTGACCAAATTTTAAAGCTGCATTAATTAACTCCCTATTTTTAGAAATCAATGCGCCAATTCTTGCTCCACACATAGAATAGCGTTTTGAAACAGAATCGATTAAGACAACATTTTGTTCAATTCCCTCGAGGTTCATAACAGAAAAAGGAATAGCGCCATCGTAACAGAATTCTCTATAAACTTCATCAGCAAAAAGAAATAAATTATGTTTTAAAACGATGTCACGTAATTGTTCTAATTCTTCCTTTTTGTATAAGTAGCCCGTTGGATTGCCAGGGTTGCAAATCAAAATTGCTTTTGTTTTAGGTGTTATTTTCTTTTCAAATTCTTGTACCGAAGGTAAACCAAACCCCTCATCAATACTTGAAGTCACGGGTACTACTTTCAGCCCAGCACTTGTTGCAAAACCGTTATAGTTGGCGTAAAATGGTTCTGGAATAATGATTTCATCTCCTGGATCACAACAAGTCATAAAGCCAAAACTCAAAGCCTCAGACCCTCCGGTGGTAATCAAGATATCTTCGAAGTCCACAGCGATATCGTGTTTTTGATAATAATTGGCAAGACCTTTCCTGTATGACTCGAAACCAGCGGAATGTGAATATGCCAACACTTTAATATCCGCTTCTTGAATTGCTTTTCTAGCCACTTCTGGGGTTTCTATGTCAGGTTGACCAATATTAAGGTGAATAACATGAACACCTTTAGCCTTCGCTATTTCTGAATAGGGCACCAATTTACGAATCGGTGAAGCAGGCATTTGTAAAGCCTTTTCTGATAATTTTAGCATAGTTCTATAATTGTGCGGCGAATATAATAAATACCTATCATTTCAGGTGTCATTTTATTTATGCTTCGATGAGTGAAATTATTTCAAAAGAAGTATTTCAAAAATAAATTCATGCAAAATTCACTTCACATTTAAAAAAGATTAAGAGCCTGAGCTTAACCTAAAAGAATTAGTTGAAATTCACACCAATTAAAATAGAGTTCAAAGATTTTTTAACAACTCATTTGCGTACAAGAGAAAATTATGGAAAAATGTGATAAAAATCATCTTCGAGACAAAACTGAAATGAGAAATTTTTGTTAAATTTGTTGAATAGGTTTACCTACTAATGATAGAGAAAATGAAAGAGATAAACATTACTGAGTTAGAGCGAAAATTTCAAGAGAAGATTGATAACGATATTAAAATCGAGCCAAATGATTGGATGCCAGAGGAGTATCGTCAAACCTTGATTCGTCAAATATCCCAACATGCACATTCTGAAATTGTTGGTCAACTTCCTGAAGGAAATTGGGTCACCCGTGCACCAAACCTTAGAAGAAAAGCAGTTCTGTTAGCTAAAATCCAAGATGAAGCTGGACATGGATTGTATTTATATAGTGCTGTAGAAACTTTGGGAGCAGACCGAGAACAAACCATGGATGATTTGCATTCTGGAAAAGCAAAATATTCAAGTATTTTTAATTATCCAGCTTTGACATGGGCTGACATGGGAATGATTGGTTGGTTAGTGGATGGAGCAGCAATTATGAATCAAGTGCCACTTTGTCGTTGTTCTTATGGTCCTTATGCCCGAGCTATGGTAAGGGTATGTAAAGAAGAATCCTTTCACCAAAGACAAGGTTATGAGATTGTTACACAACTTGCGCAAGGCACACCAGAGCAGAAAGCCATGGCACAAGAATCGCTCGATAGATGGTGGTGGCCAGCTTTGATGATGTTTGGACCTAGTGATAAAGATTCCAAGCACACAGCTCAGTCAATGAAATGGAAAATTAAGCGTCACACCAATGATGAGTTAAGACAGCAGTTTGTGGATGTTACTGTTCCGCAAGCAGAGTTAATTGGCTTAAAAGTTCCTGACGCTGATTTAAAGTTCAATGAAGCTACTGGTCATTATGATTTTGGAGATATCAATTGGGATGAGTTTTGGCAAGTTGTAGCTGGACACGGCCCATGTAATAAAGAACGCGTAGCTGCAAGAAAAAGAGCCAAGGAAGAAGGCATGTGGGTAAGAGAGGCAGCCAATGCCTATGCTGAGAAAAGAGCAAAACGAAAAGCATCATAAATATTTAATTTATAACAACCATGTCCAAAAAAGAATGGCCTCTTTGGGAGGTATTTATAAGAAGTAAACAAGGATTAAGCCATAAGCATGCCGGAAGTTTGCGTGCACCAGATGCGGAAATGGCTATCAATAACGCTAGAGATGTTTACACAAGAAGAAGTGAAGGAGTAAGTATTTGGGTCGTACCTTCAAATGAAATTGTTGCATCTGACCCAAGTGATTCGGAAGAATTATTCGAACCATCGCAAACAAAGGTTTACAGACACCCAACTTTTTATGATGTTCCAGATGGAATTTCTCACATGTAAATGAAAAATATGACAAAAGAAGAGGCCCTCTTTACCTATTTGTTGAGACGTGCAGATGATACTTTAATTTTAGGACATCGCCTTTCTGAATGGTGCGGGCATGGACCTATATTGGAAGAGGATATTGCGCTAACTAATTTATCTTTAGATTTAATTGGACAGTGCACCTCTTATTTCCAATATGCTGCGCAAATAGAAGGTAAAGGACGAACTGAAGATGATCTTGCTTTTTTAAGAATTGAAAAAGACTATGTGAATTGTCTCATGGTTGAGCAACCAAATGGTGATTTTGGCAAAACCATTACGAGACAGTTTTTTTATGATGTTTACCACAAATTGTTACTCGAGGCATTAGTAAATTCTAAAGACGAACAACTTTCAGCGATTGCAGAAAAATCATTGAAAGAAGTTAAATACCACTTGAGACACAGTTCTGAGTGGATGATTAGATTAGGTGATGGCACGGAGGAGTCACACGAAAGAATGCAAAACGCAGTGGATGATATTTCTCGCTTTATCGATGAATTGTTTTACAAAGATCAAGTAGATGAGATGCTAATCAAAGAAGGCATTATTCCTGATAGTGCTGATTTTAGAGCTGCTTATGACGCATATGTTACTGAAGTTTTAGAAGAAGCTACGCTTCAACTTCCTGAGAAAATGTGGCAGTTATCTGGTGGTCGAAAGGGAGTTCACTCTGAGCATTTGGGTTATTTACTTGCAGAGTTGCAATACATGCAGCGTACATATCCGAATATGGAATGGTAAAAGATACGAATATGACTACAATATCAGCAGCTGAAATATGGGGATTTTTAGAAGACGTCAAAGATCCTGAAGTACCTGTGCTTTCTGTTGTTGATTTAGGCGTAGTGAGAGATGTTAAACTGAGAGAACAAAATAAGTGGGAGGTGGTGATCACCCCCACTTACTCAGGATGTCCCGCCATGCAAGTCATTGAAAAAGGCATTATCGAAAGATTAAACGAAGAAGGTCTAGAGGTGAACGTTACTACTGTTCTTTCTCCAGCATGGACAACAGATTGGATGTCAGAGGCCGGTCGTGAAAAATTAAGAGCCTATGGAATTGCTCCACCTGAAGACGAAGTAGATAAATCTGTCTTATTTGCCAAACCCACAGTTATCCCTTGTCCAAACTGTGGATCAAAAAACACGAAAATGGTTTCTCAATTTGGAAGCACGGCTTGCAAAGCTCACTACAAATGCCTTAACTGCTTAGAACCATTTGATTATTTTAAATGCCTCAGGTAACCAAGATTAAAACCCTGTATATTTCTTCATGACTACAGCAGCAATGTGACCACCAAAACCAAAAGTGTTACTCATGGCGTAGTTCACTTCCTTATTTACAGCTTTATTTAGCGGAAAATCAAATTTATTTTTAAAATTGGGTTCTATATTTTCAACATTTATGGTAGGTGGCACCATTTGGTCTGAGATCGCTTTAATACATAAAATTGCTTCTACTGCTCCTGCTGCGCCCAATAAGTGGCCAGTCATCGATTTTGTTCCAGATAAGGTCAAATCTTTGCGTTCACCAAATAATCGTTCAACGGCAATTAATTCACTAATGTCACCTTGAGGTGTTGAAGTAGCATGTAAGTTAATGTAATCTATTTGATCAGGAGTTATCTCCGCTTCCTCCAAGGCAAGTTCCATGCCCAGTAAAGCACCATCTCCTTCTGGGTGAGTTCCAGTTAAATGATAGGCATCTGCTGCCATTCCTCCTCCAACAATTTCTGCATAGATTTTTGCTCCTCTGGCTTGTGCATGCTCTAATGATTCTAAAATCAATGCACCAGCACCCTCCCCCATTACAAAACCATCTCTTGAGACATCAAAAGGCCTTGAAGCAGTTGAAGGATTTTCATTTTTTGTTGATAAAGCTTTTGCTGCACCAAATCCACCAATGGTGGCCGCACAAATTGGCGCATCAGAACCACCAGTTAAAATCACATCTGCTTTCCCCCAATGGATATAATTGAATGCATCAATAATAGCCGTAGTTGCAGTAGCACAAGCAGAAACAGGACTGTAATTCACCCCGCGCCAACCATACTTCATGGAAATAATTCCTGCTGCAATGTCTACAAGTATTCTAGGAATAAAAAATGGTGAAAAACGAGGTTGTGCTTCATTGGAAAAATATTGTCTCATTTGCTCTTCGAAAGATTGAATACCACCATTTCCAGAACCCCAAATCACGCCCACACGCTTATTGTTTAGTTCGTTAAGTGGAAGTTGAGAATTTTTAACTGCTTCATCGGCTGAAACAAGTGCATATT